>CP004371.1:6512500-6665617 GCA_000597885.1 Flammeovirgaceae bacterium 311 | reverse complement strand
TAAGCCGTAAACCCGACTGATGGATTGCTCTTTTCTGCTATTCAGGAATACTTCTAATTGCTTATAGCCTACTTTTCCTGTTAGCCCAAAGTCTGATGGTGTAAACTGAGGCTCGGCCTTTTGCTGACAGTGGCTGATCAGTTCTCCCAGCTGCTCCAGGTAGCGGGCAGCCAATGCCGCTACCGTTTCCTGCTGATACTGCTTATTTGAGTACCGCCAGTTTATGCTTAGCTGCCCGTTGGCTATGCTGCTATTTACTTCCAGCTTGCTTCCCCCCTGGTTAGAAACACTCACCTGCCTGCCGGATGCTTCTGCGGCTTCAGCCAGCCAGCGGCTGCTGCTTATCGCATTATCGAGCTGCCCCAGGTAGTTGAAAACCACCTGGAATGGCACCGCTTGCTGTAAGCTGCTGCGCACATCTGCATCAGGGTGCAGGTAGCGCAGTACTCCCCAGCCAAGGCCTTTATCGGGCACCTCCCGTAGCTGCTCCTTCACCGTCTGGATCACATCTGATGCTTCTTCTGCCGCTTCCATCGACAGCAGCACCGGGTAGAGGTTTGTAAACCAGCCTACCGTACGGCTGGTGTCCAGCACTGCACTGATGTCTTCGCGGCCATGGCCTTCCAGCCCGATCACCACCTGCTGCTGTTTGCTCCAGCTGCCAAGCGTTTTGGCCAGGGCTGCCAGCAAGAAGTCGATGATCTCGGTGTGGTATGCCTGGTGCACACCACTAAGCAGGGCCTGGGTTTTCTCTGCATCCAGCACCACTTTTACCGTCTGTTGGTCTGCCACTACTGCAGTCCTTTCCATTTGATGATCAACCGGCAGGATGAAGCCAGTAGTTGCCACTTTCTGCCAGTAAGCCTGCTGACGAATGGCTTTAGTCTGTGCATACTCCTGCAGGGCCCCATGCCACTGTCGATACGAGCTGCTCTTTTCTCCCAGCCCCACCTCTCTGCCTTCGCTCAAAGCCTGCAGGCTCTGCTCCAGGTCCTCCAGCAGAATCCTCCAGCTTACGCCGTCTACGGCTATGTGGTGAATCAGCAGGAAGAGGCGGTTTGCCCCTTCTTCTTCAGGTGTGCGGAAGAAAACTACCCGCATCAGTTCCCCTGTCTCCAGATCCAGGCTTTGCTGGTATCCTTCACAAGCTTCTGCGATGCGTGCTGCCAGCTGCTCTTTTCCTACGGTACTAAAATCTTCTACGATCAGGGCTGATGAATGATCAGTATATTCCTGCTGCCAAGCCCTTCCGTTTTTCGTGTACTTGAAGCGAAGCGCATCGTGGCGATCCACAACCGCTTCTATTGCCTTATCCAGGGTGTCGGCAGCCAGTGCTTTGTTCACCTCAAATAAGAGAGACATGTTGAAGTGGTTGGGCTCTGCATAGTCCTGCTCGAAGAACCACTGCTGGATGGGCAGTAAGCCTGCCTCCCCTGTTAGCGCTCCCTGTTCTGCTTCTATGGCTGCTTCTTTAGCTACTACCCCTGCCAGTGAGGCAATGGTCTGGTGCTCGAACACATCGCGGGGCTGGAAAGAGAATCCTGCTCTCCTGGCCCTGCTCACCAGCTGTATGGTGATGATGGAATCTCCTCCCAGCTCAAAGAAGTTATCTTCCACCCCTACCTTTTCTACCCCCAGCAGCTCCTGCCAGATGTGGGCAAGCGCCTCTTCTGTTGCTGTTCCTGGCGCTACATAAGTAGAAGTAAGTGCTTCTGAAGTGTCTAGCTGCAGCAGGGCCTTTCTGTCTACCTTGCCATTGGCAGTGAGAGGGATCTCCTCTACCTCTACAAGAAGGGAAGGTAGCATGTACTCCGGCAGCCTTTGCTGCATCTCTTCTGTAACGGCTGCCTTATCTATGGCTGATGATCCTGCTGCCACCGCATAGCCGATCAGACGCTTGTTGCCCCCTGCATCCTGCTTTGCCAGCACCACTGCTTTGCTGATGCCACTGCACTGGCTTAGCACGCTCTCTACCTCGCCCAGCTCTATCCTGTAGCCCCTGATCTTCACCTGGTCATCTATCCTGCCCAGGTACTCCAGCTCTCCATCTCCCCGCCACCTGACCAGGTCGCCTGTTCTGTACATCCTGGATTCTTCATCAGATGAGAAAGGATCTCTGACAAACTTCTCTGCTGTTAACTCCTCTCTGTACAGGTAGCCTCTTGCTACCTGTACACCTCCTATGCACAGCTCCCCGGCTACACCTTCTGGCACCAGCCTGCCCTGCTTGTCCAGCACATAGGCCCTGGTGTTGCTGATGGGCTTGCCTATAGGTGGTAAGCCTTCTTCTGTAGCTTTCAGGGTATAAGCTGATGCTACTACTGTGTTCTCTGTTGGTCCGTAGTGGTTCACCAGCTTCCAGGGCAGATGAGCTGTGGATACCTCCCGCAGCTGGTCTCCGCCTGTGAGTACCCACTGTAGTTTCAGCTCCTTTGGCTGTTCCAGCTTTAGCAGCCCCTCTACAAGGGCAGTGGGTACAAAGCTGTGGGTGATGGCTCGCTGGCTGTAGAAGCCTAAAAGCTCCTCTGCCTGCAGGCGCTGCTCATCCTTCACTACATAAAGACCTGCTCCTGAAAGCAGCACCGGCCATACTTCCCACACGGAAGCATCAAAGCCTACTCCTGCCATCATAGTGGATCTTGATTCTGTTGAAAGCCCATATTCCCTGATGTGCCAGGAGCAAAGGTTCACCACCCCACGGTGCTCCACCAGCACTCCTTTTGGTTTACCCGTAGATCCAGAGGTGTAGATCACATAAGCAAGCTTAGAGGGATCAAGCGCTACAGCTGGACTGGCTGCAGATTCTTTAGCTATCTCCTCCCTCTGGCTGTCTAAAAGAATGGCTTCTGCTCTTTCTCCCAGCAGCTCCCGGTAAGCACTGCTGCTTAGCACTATAGATGCTGCTGTGTCTTCTAACATATACTGGATCCGCTGCTGTGGGTAAGAAGGATCTATGGGTACATAGGCTCCGCCTGCTTTGAGCACCCCCAGCTGGGCTACTACTAAATTGATGCTCCGCTCCAGGCACAGGGGCACCAGTGTTTCTGCTGTTACACCCTTGCTGATAAGGTAGTGGGCTAACTGGTTGCTGCGTTCATCCAGCTCTTTGTAGGTCAGTGAGGCTGATGCATCTACCACTGCTACTGCTTCTGGTGTGCCTGCTGCCTGGGCTGCAAATAGAGAAACAAGTGTCTCTTCCTGTGGATAGGCTGCTGCTGTAGCGTTGAATTCTTCAATGAGCTGATGCTTCTCCTGCTGTGTTACCAGCTCTAGTTGCGAAACTGTCACATGGGGTTGTGAGATGATCTGCCCCAGCACAGCTGCAAAGTGCTCCTTTATCCTTTCTACCTGCTGCTGGCTTATTAGCGCTGCATTATAGCTGAAGCCTACCCTTAGCGTTTTTCCTGCCTGTACCACGATTGACAGCGGATAGTTGGTGTGTTCATCTACTTCCAGACCTTCCACCTGCAGTCCCCAGTCTCCACCGATCGCTTCACTTACCGGGTAATTTTCAAAAACCAGCAGGGTATCAAAGAGATCTCCCTTTATTCCAAGCCACTGCTGAATGTTAGATAGTGGCGTGTGGGCATACTCTCTTGCTTGTGTATGTGTTTCCTGGAGTGCCAGCAGCCACTCAATTACCGGCTGCTCTCCTGCTATATGTGCATGCAGGGGGATGGTGTTGATGTAAAGGCCTACCCTGGTTTCCGAGTCATCAAGCGCCGCAGGTCTTCCCGCCACAGTTACACCGTAGACTGCATCTTCCTGTCCTATATAAGACGCTAAGAGATATGCCCATACGCCCTGCACCATAGTATTTAGTGTAAGGCGGTTATGCTGCGCATACTGCTGAAGGCTCTCCATAAAGGAATCCTCTACCAGCCAGCTTTCCTGCAAATAAGCATCTCCGCCCTTGTTACGGCCCTTTTTATTGTCCACAAATGGCAGCAGGGTGGGTTCTTCTACAGCTGATAAATTCTTTTTCCAGAACCTTTCTGCTTCTAATGGATCCTGCTGCTGAAGGTGGCGGATAAAGTCTTCATAGCGGTCTTCTTCCACTTGGGGAAGGGCTCCGCCTTTGTTAAGCCCATCGTAGGTGCTTAACAGCTCCTGCATGAGTACTGGCAGCGACCATCCATCTACCAGCAGGTGATGGTGCGTCCAAACCATCTGCCAAACATCTTCTGAAAGCCTGATGAGGGTGAGTCGCAGTAAGGGTGCATGGCTTAAATCAAAGCCCTTTTTGCTGTCGGCAGCCCTGAAAGCAGCAACAGCTGCCTGCTGCTCTTCTCTAGCATAGTTACTGAAATCCAGCAGCTCAAAAGGCAACTCTACCTTATTGTGCACACACTGCACAGGGATGTTAAGGTCATGATGGAAGGAACTTCTGAGAATGCTGTGTTTCCTAAGCAGGTACTCCCAGCTAGCCCGGAATGGTGCTACTTCCAGCCCACTGAGGCGGCAGCTAAGCTGCTCTACATAGCCCTGGGAGGCTCTGTCGTAAAGGCCGTGGAAGAGCATGCCTTCCTGCAGGGGACTTAGGCTGTACATGCTGCTGATCTGTGCATGCAGCGGTTTTCCCCTGTATTCTTTTTGCAGGAATTGCTCCAGCTCCCCATACCCAATTTTTCCTCCTAAACCATAATCAGAAGGCGTGAACTGAGGTACTTCTTTTTGCTTACAATGGCTGATCAGATCCCTAAGCACCTCCATGAAGTTATTAGCGAGCCCGGCTATGGTAGCTTCTTCATACTGATTGCCTGCATAACGCCACTCCAGCTGGAGCTGTCCGTTCAATATGCTGCTGTTGATGTCAAATTTACTGCTTAGGCGGTTGGCCTTGTTCACCAGGTCACCGGCTGCCTCTGCAGCGCCCGAAAACCACTGGCTGGCTTGCAGTGCATTGTCTACCTGGCCCAGGTAGTTGAATATTACCTGGAACGATTCGGTAGTGCGCTGCTCCTGCTGCAGGCTGTTACGCAGCTCCGCATCCGGGTGCAGGTAACGAAGCGCGCCGTAGCCCATGCCATTGTCGGGCAGCTGACGCAACTGTTCTTTCACCGTTTGAATCAGACCAGAAGCTGATAAACCCTGCGCAGCAGATAAGCGCACAGGATAAAGGTTGGTGAACCATCCGATGGTTCTGCTAATGTCCAGCTGCGCAGAAATGTCTTCCCTGCCGTGACCTTCCAACCCTATGATTACTTCTTCCTGCCGGCTCCAGTTGCCAAGGGTACTGGCTAGTGCCGCTAATAAGAGGTCGTTAATGCCGGTATGATAGGCCTGGTGCACTTCTGTTAACAGCTCTTTTGTAAGACCTGCCTCCAGAGAAATAGCATAGCTTTTTTGATGGGCAACAAGCGCAGCCTCCTCGCTATCCTTATCTACTGGTAGCACAAAAGCTGTTTTAGCAACTTTTCGCCAGTAATCCTTCTGACGGACCGCTTTTGTCTCTGTATATTGCTGCAATGCTACCTGCCACTGACGGTAGGAGCTGCTTTTCTCACCCAGTTCAATTTCATTGCCCTGGCGGAGCATTTCAATCGCCTGCTCTATATCCTCCAGCAGGATTCTCCAGGAAACACCGTCTACTGCCAGGTGATGAATGGTCAGGAACAGGCGATTATGGGATTCCGTAGCCGGCGTCTGCATCAGTACAGCCCGCATCAACTCCCCTTTTTCCAAACTTAGGCGCTGCTGGTAAGTCTGGCATTTTTCGGTAATCTGTACAGATAGTTCTTCAGCTGAAGCACTACTAAGGTCTTCTATAATCAAAGCGCCAGCTGCTTCTCCATAGAACTGTTCCAGCACCTCTCCCTCAATTTTGTAGGCAAAGCGCAGGGCATCATGGCGGGCCATGATGGAGTTTACAGCCCTATCAAGTATCTCTGCAGTAAGCTCTTTGCTTACATTCAGCAGAAGCGCCTGGTTAAAATGCCCGGGCACCTGGAGCTGCTGCTCAAAGAACCACTGCTGTATGGGCAGCATGCCGGAAGTGCCTGTAAGGATTCCCTGCTCGGTTTCGATCTCGATATTAGACGCTACCACAGCTGCCAGTGAGGCTACTGTCTGGTGTTCGAACACATCGCGCGGCCGGAAGGTAAAGCCCTTCTTCCGTGCCCTGCTCACCAGCTGAATAGTAATAATGGAGTCTCCTCCCAGCTCAAAGAAGTTGTCTTCTACGCCTACCTTTTCTATCCCAAGCAGCTCTTGCCATATGTGGGCCAATTTTTCTTCTGCTTCTGTTCTTGGCGCTACATAGGTTGTGGTAAGCGTTTCACTTATATCTACCGCTGGCAAGGCTTTGCGATTGGCTTTTCCGTTGGCAGTGAGAGGCATCTCCTCCAGGGCTATCAAGATGGAAGGCACCATGTATTCCGGCAGCTTCTGCTTCATCTCCTGCAGAATAGCTTCTTTCTTAAACTCACCTTCGGCTACTACATAACCTACCAGGCGCTTATTTCCCTGTGCATCTTCTTTTGCCAGCACCACTGCCTGCTGAATGCCGCTACACTGCCCAAGCACACTCTCTACTTCCCCAAGCTCAATTCTATAACCACGGATCTTCACCTGGTCATCAGAGCGGCCCAGGTATTCTATGTTGCCATCCGGCATCCAGCGCACCAGGTCACCGGTTTTGTACATGCTGGCACCTGTTTCCCTGCTGAATGGATCTGGGACAAATTTCTCTGCTGTGAGTTCAGGGCGGTTCAGGTAACCTCTTGCTACCTGCACCCCTGCAATACAAAGCTCTCCGGCTACGCCTTTTGGCACTAGGTTTCCTGCTTTGTCCACGATATGGAGCTGTGTGTTTGCCACCGGCTTGCCAATCGGCACCAGCTTTACTTTTTGCTCCCCGGCAGGTACGTTCCAGTAGGTAACATCTATGGCTGCCTCTGTTGGGCCATAAAGGTTATGCAGCTCAACTCTTTTTAACTTCTGTTTGAACAGGTTTACCTGAGCCGGTTTCAGGGCCTCTCCACTGCAAAGCACCCGTACCAGTCCCTGGCATTCTCCACGCTCCAGGCTGTGCAGGAATACCTCCAGCATGGAAGGAACAAAGTGCATGGTGGTGATGCCTTCACTCCTGATAATAGCTTTCAGGTAGTCGCTGTCCTTGTGTCCCTCTGGTCGGGCAAACACTAGTTTTGATCCTACCAGCAGCGGCCAGAACAGCTCCCATACTGATACATCAAAACAGAAGGTTGTTTTCTGAAGTACTTTGTCGGCTGAAGTAAGTCCGTAGTGGTCCTGCGCCCACAGGAGCCTGTTCACCACGCCCCTATGTTCATTCAGCACCCCTTTGGGTTTACCGGTAGAGCCGGAGGTGTAGATGGCATAGGCAAGGTTGGAGGACTGAAGTGTAGTAGCTGCTTTTGCTGCAGGCTCCTTTGCAATCTCCTGCCACTGGCTGTCCAGCAGCACTACTTCTGCTGCTGTTTCTGCAAAGAGGGCTGCATGGGTACTGCTGCTGATCAGCAGACGGGCTCTGGTATCTTCGAGCATGTATGTTATCCGCTCCTGCGGGTAAGCAGGATCCATGGGTACATAGGCACCGCCTGCTTTCTGGATGCCCAAAAGACCAATGATCATCTCCAGAGAGCGGTCTATGCAGATGGGCACCAGTGTTTCTGTGGCTACCCCTCTTTTCTGCAGATAATGCGCCAGCTGATTGCTGCGTTTATTTAGCTCTTCATAGGTCAATGCTTCCTCTTCAAAGATAACAGCCACAGCATCTGGTGTTCTGGCTGCCTGCTCTTCGAAAAGATCTACCAGTGTTTTATCTCCAGGATAGGCTACTGCTGTATTGTTGAACTCTTTGAGCAGTAGTGCTGCCTCTTGCTCTCTTAGCAGCGGAAGGGTGTCTATGCCTGCTGCAGCATCTGTCACCAAAAGGGTGAGCAGGCGCTGGTAGTGCTCCATCATCTGCACGGCTGTTGCCTCTGTGAAGAGATCGGTGCAGTATTCGAGGCTCATTTCTATGCCTTGCCGGCTGTTTCTGGCGCTTAGCGTCAGGTCAAACTTAGTAGTTGTGTTGTCTACAGGCTCTGCTGAAAGCAGCAGCCCTCCCAGCTCCACCTCCGGCAGCTGTGGGGTATTGTCCATGCTGAACATCACCTGGAAGAGCGGTGTGCGGCTTCTGTCCCTGGCTACTCCTACTGCTTCCACTACCTTCTCAAAAGGCAGGTCCTGGTGCTTGTATGCCTCCAGTGTTGTTTGCTTAACCTGCTCTACAAGCTCTTTGAAGCTCTTGTTGCCGCTAAGATCGCTGCGAAGGGCAAGGGTGTTGACAAAAAAGCCAATCAGGGGCTCTACCTCCGGCTGCAGCCTGCCTGCTATGGGACTGCCCACGCAGATATCCTCCTGACCGCTGTAGCGATACAGCAGCACCTTGAAGGCTGACAACAGGCTCATGTAAAGTGTGGCCCCCTGCTCGTTGGAGAACTGCTCCAGCTGCTGGCTTAGCCCTTTGTCCAGGCTGAAGCTTAGCCTGCCACCGCGCGTGCTCTGCTCCGGCGGACGTACATAGTCTGTAGGTAAAGATAAGGCTTCCACACCTGAAAGCTGCTGCTTCCAGTACTGCTTCTGCTCCTCCAGCACCTCTCCCTGCAGGTACTCGCGCTGCCATAGGGCATAGTCGGCATACTGGATGGGCAGGGGAAGCAAGCGGGGCTCCCTGTTTTCCTGCTTTGCTTTGTATAGCTCCGTAAGCTCGCCTACCAGTACCGATAAGGACCAGCCATCGGAGGCAATATGGTGCTGCACCACCACCAGCAGGTGCTCCTGTTCAGAAAGCTTTAACAGCTCCACGCGCAGCATATAGTCTTTGCTTAGGTCGAAAGGCTGTGCTGCTGCCCCCTCCACCAATGCTCTTAAGGAAGCACTATCCTGTACAGGGGCTTCTCTGTAGCCCATCTGCCAGTGAGCAGCATCCATGATCTGCTGATAAGCCTCGCCCTCCTGCTGGAGGAAAACAGTGCGAAGTGACTCATGCCGCTCCAGGATCTGGCGGAAAGACTCCTCCAATCCTGCTACATCCAGCGCTCCCTTCAGACGAAAGACTGCCGGTAAATGGTAGTGGCTGCTACCCTGCAGCTGGTCGATGAACCATAACCGCTCCTGGGAAAAGGACAGCGGTAGCTTACCTCTTCTTTTGGCAGGAACAATGGCTGGCAACAGCCTGCCGCTGCCCCTGGTAAGCAGCTGGTTAGCCAGTGCCGCTATGGTAGGATAGGTGAATATGTCTTTGATCTGCAGCTCTGCCTGCAGGCTTTTGCGGATCATCGACAGCAGACGTGTGGCTAAGAGAGAATGTCCTCCCAACTCAAAGAAGTTATCTTCCACCCCTACCTTTTCTACCCCCAGCAGCTCCTGCCAGATGTGGGCAAGCGCCTCTTCTGTTGCTGTTCCTGGCGCTACATAAGTAGAAGTAAGTGCTTCTGCTGTATCTAGCTGCAGCAGGGCCTTTCTGTCTACCTTGCCATTGGCAGTGAGAGGGATCTCCTCTACCTCTACAAGAAGGGAAGGTAGCATGTACTCTGGCAGCCTTTGCTTCATCTCTTCGGCTATGGCTGCCTTGTCTATGGCTGATGATCCTACTGCTACGGCATAGCCGATCAGGCGCTTGTGCCCTACTGCATCCTGCTTTGCCAGCACCACTGCCTGCTCTATACCGCTGCACTGGCGCAGCACACTCTCTACCTCCCCCAGCTCTATTCTGTAGCCCCTGATCTTCACCTGATCATCTATCCTGCCCAGGTACTCCAGGTTGCCATCACTCTTCCACCTTACCAGGTCGCCTGTTCTGTACATCCTGGATTCTTCATCAGATGAGAAAGGATCTCTTACAAACCTCTCCCCTGTCAGCTCTGGCAGGTTCAGGTAGCCTCTAGCTACCTGTACACCTCCTATGCACAGCTCCCCGGCTACACCTTCTGGCACCAGCCTGCCCTGCTTGTCCAGCACATAGGCCCTGGTGTTGGCGAGTGGCTTTCCGATTGGAATCAGGTCTCCCTGGAACTGATCTGGTGCATAGGCGATTTCTGTTGCCGTAACAGTCGTTTCAGTAGGGCCATATTCGTTGTAGAAGTCTGTAAACCCATTCCAGGCTTTAGCCAGGGCGACAGGACATGCCTCTCCACCAGCTATTACCCTCTTTAAATGTTCAAATTTTTGTGGCTTCAGCTGCTGCAACAGGCTTGGCGTGGCATGCAGGTGTGTTACCTGCTGCGTTTGCACCAGTTGCGCCAGGGCAGCTGGATCAAGCAGCACCTCCTTAGGTACCAGCACCAGGCTGGCGCCATTGCTCATGGCCAGAAATATCTGCTCTACAGAGGCATCAAATACGTAATTTGATACCTGGATAATTTTATCGCTCTTTTGAATCTTGAACTCCCGGCTTTGATAATGCACCAGGTTTACAACACCCGCATGCTCCACCAGCACCCCTTTAGGCCTGCCCGTTGAGCCGGAGGTGTAGATAGCATAGGCAAGGTTGGAGGGCTGAAGCGTAGTAGCTGCTTTTGCTGCAGGCTCCTTTGCAATCTCCTGCCACTGGCTGTCCAGCAGCACTACTTCTGCTGCTGTTTCTGCAAAGAGGGCTGCATGGGTACTGCTGCTGATCAGCAGACGGGCTCTGGTATCTTCGAGCATGTATGTTATCCGCTCCTGCGGGTAAGCAGGATCCATGGGTACATAGGCACCGCCTGCTTTCTGGATGCCCAAAAGACCAATGATCATCTCCAGAGAGCGGTCTATGCAGATGGGCACCAGTGTTTCTGTGGCTACCCCTCTTTTCTGCAGATAATGCGCCAGCTGATTGCTGCGTTTATTTAGCTCTTCATAGGTCAATGCTTCCTCTTCAAAGATAACAGCCACAGCATCTGGTGTTCTGGCTGCCTGCTCTTCGAAAAGATCTACCAGTGTTTTATCTCCAGGATAGGCTACTGCTGTATTGTTGAACTCTTTGAGCAGTAGTGCTGCCTCTTGCTCTCTTAGCAGCGGAAGGGTGTCTATGCCTGCTGCAGCATCTGTCACCAAAAGGGTGAGCAGGCGCTGGTAGTGCTCCATCATCTGCACGGCTGTTGCCTCTGTGAAGAGATCGGTGCAGTATTCGAGGCTCATTTCTATGCCTTGCCGGCTGTTTCTGGCGCTTAGCGTCAGGTCAAACTTAGTAGTTGTGTTGTCTACAGGCTCTGCTGAAAGCAGCAGCCCTCCCAGCTCCACCTCCGGCAGCTGTGGGGTATTGTCCATGCTGAACATCACCTGGAAGAGCGGTGTGCGGCTTCTGTCCCTGGCTACTCCTACTGCTTCCACTACCTTCTCAAAAGGCAGGTCCTGGTGCTTGTATGCCTCCAGTGTTGTTTGCTTAACCTGCTCTACAAGCTCTTTGAAGCTCTTGTTGCCGCTAAGATCGCTGCGAAGGGCAAGGGTGTTGACAAAAAAGCCAATCAGGGGCTCTACCTCCGGCTGCAGCCTGCCTGCTATGGGACTGCCCACGCAGATATCCTCCTGACCGCTGTAGCGATACAGCAGCACCTTGAAGGCTGACAACAGGCTCATGTAAAGTGTGGCCCCCTGCTCGTTGGAGAACTGCTCCAGCTGCTGGCTTAGCCCTTTGTCCAGGCTGAAGCTTAGCCTGCCACCGCGCGTGCTCTGCTCCGGCGGACGTACATAGTCTGTAGGTAAAGATAAGGCTTCCACACCTGAAAGCTGCTGCTTCCAGTACTGCTTCTGCTCCTCCAGCACCTCTCCCTGCAGGTACTCGCGCTGCCATAGGGCATAGTCGGCATACTGGATGGGCAGGGGAAGCAAGCGGGGCTCCCTGTTTTCCTGCTTTGCTTTGTATAGCTCCGTAAGCTCGCCTACCAGTACCGATAAGGACCAGCCATCGGAGGCAATATGGTGCTGCACCACCACCAGCAGGTGCTCCTGTTCAGAAAGCTTTAACAGCTCCACGCGCAGCATATAGTCTTTGCTTAGGTCGAAAGGCTGTGCTGCTGCCCCCTCCACCAATGCTCTTAAGGAAGCACTATCCTGTACAGGGGCTTCTCTGTAGCCCATCTGCCAGTGAGCAGCATCCATGATCTGCTGATAAGCCTCGCCCTCCTGCTGGAGGAAAACAGTGCGAAGTGACTCATGCCGCTCCAGGATCTGGCGGAAAGACTCCTCCAATCCTGCTACATCCAGCGCTCCCTTCAGACGAAAGACTGCCGGTAAATGGTAGTGGCTGCTACCCTGCAGCTGGTCGATGAACCATAACCGCTCCTGGGAAAAGGACAGCGGTAGCTTACCTCTTCTTTTGGCAGGAACAATGGCTGGCAACAGCCTGCCGCTGCCCCTGGTAAGCAGCTGGTTAGCCAGTGCCGCTATGGTAGGATAGGTGAATATGTCTTTGATCTGCAGCTCTGCCTGCAGGCTTTTGCGGATCATCGACAGCAGACGTGTGGCTAAGAGAGAATGTCCTCCCAACTCAAAGAAGTTATCTTCCACCCCTACCTTTTCTACCCCCAGCAGCTCCTGCCAGATGTGGGCAAGCGCCTCTTCTGTTGCTGTTCCTGGCGCTACATAAGTAGAAGTAAGTGCTTCTGCTGTATCTAGCTGCAGCAGGGCCTTTCTGTCTACCTTGCCATTGGCAGTGAGAGGGATCTCCTCTACCTCTACAAGAAGGGAAGGTAGCATGTACTCTGGCAGCCTTTGCTTCATCTCTTCGGCTATGGCTGCCTTGTCTATGGCTGATGATCCTACTGCTACGGCATAGCCGATCAGGCGCTTGTGCCCTACTGCATCCTGCTTTGCCAGCACCACTGCCTGCTCTATACCGCTGCACTGGCGCAGCACACTCTCTACCTCCCCCAGCTCTATTCTGTAGCCCCTGATCTTCACCTGATCATCTATCCTGCCCAGGTACTCCAGGTTGCCATCACTCTTCCACCTTACCAGGTCGCCTGTTCTGTACATCCTGGATTCTTCATCAGATGAGAAAGGATCTCTTACAAACCTCTCCCCTGTCAGCTCTGGCAGGTTCAGGTAGCCTCTAGCTACCTGTACACCTCCTATGCACAGCTCCCCGGCTACACCTTCTGGCACCAGCCTGCCCTGCTTGTCCAGCACATAGGCCCTGGTGTTGGCGAGTGGCTTTCCGATTGGAATCAGGTCTCCCTGGAACTGATCTGGTGCATAGGCGATTTCTGTTGCCGTAACAGTCGTTTCAGTAGGGCCATATTCGTTGTAGAAGTCTGTAAACCCATTCCAGGCTTTAGCCAGGGCGACAGGACATGCCTCTCCACCAGCTATTACCCTCTTTAAATGTTCAAATTTTTGTGGCTTCAGCTGCTGCAACAGGCTTGGCGTGGCATGCAGGTGTGTTACCTGCTGCGTTTGCACCAGTTGCGCCAGGGCAGCTGGATCAAGCAGCACCTCCTTAGGTACCAGCACCAGGCTGGCGCCATTGCTCATGGCCAGAAATATCTGCTCTACAGAGGCATCAAATACGTAATTTGATACCTGGATAATTTTATCGCTCTTTTGAATCTTGAACTCCCGGCTTTGATAATGCACCAGGTTTACAACACCCGCATGCTCCACCAGCACCCCTTTAGGCCTGCCCGTTGAGCCGGAGGTGTAGATAGCATAGGCAAGGTTGGAGGGCTGAAGCGTAGTAGCTGCTTTTGCTGCAGGCTCCTTTGCAATCTCCTGCCACTGGCTGTCCAGCAGCACTACTTCTGCTGCTGTTTCTGCAAAGAGGGCTGCATGGGTACTGCTGCTGATCAGCAGACGGGCTCTGGTATCTTCGAGCATGTATGTTATCCGCTCCTGCGGGTAAGCAGGATCCATGGGTACATAGGCACCGCCTGCTTTCTGGATGCCCAAAAGACCAATGATCATCTCCAGAGAGCGGTCTATGCAGATGGGCACCAGTGTTTCTGTGGCTACCCCTCTTTTCTGCAGATAATGCGCCAGCTGATTGCTGCGTTTATTTAGCTCTTCATAGGTCAATGCTTCCTCTTCAAAGATAACAGCCACAGCATCTGGTGTTCTGGCTGCCTGCTCTTCGAAAAGATCTACCAGTGTTTTATCTCCAGGATAGGCTACTGCTGTATTGTTGAACTCTTTGAGCAGTAGTGCTGCCTCTTGCTCTCTTAGCAGCGGAAGGGTGTCTATGCCTGCTGCAGCATCTGTCACCAAAAGGGTGAGCAGGCGCTGGTAGTGCTCCATCATCTGCACGGCTGTTGCCTCTGTGAAGAGATCGGTGCAGTATTCGAGGCTCATTTCTATGCCTTGCCGGCTGTTTCTGGCGCTTAGCGTCAGGTCAAACTTAGTAGTTGTGTTGTCTACAGGCTCTGCTGAAAGCAGCAGCCCTCCCAGCTCCACCTCCGGCAGCTGTGGGGTATTGTCCATGCTGAACATCACCTGGAAGAGCGGTGTGCGGCTTCTGTCCCTGGCTACTCCTACTGCTTCCACTACCTTCTCAAAAGGCAGGTCCTGGTGCTTGTATGCCTCCAGTGTTGTTTGCTTAACCTGCTCTACAAGCTCTTTGAAGCTCTTGTTGCCGCTAAGATCGCTGCGAAGGGCAAGGGTGTTGACAAAAAAGCCAATCAGGGGCTCTACCTCCGGCTGCAGCCTGCCTGCTATGGGACTGCCCACGCAGATATCCTCCTGACCGCTGTAGCGATACAGCAGCACCTTGAAGGCTGACAACAGGCTCATGTAAAGTGTGGCCCCCTGCTCGTTGGAGAACTGCTCCAGCTGCTGGCTTAGCCCTTTGTCCAGGCTGAAGCTTAGCCTGCCACCGCGCGTGCTCTGCTCCGGCGGACGTACATAGTCTGTAGGTAAAGATAAGGCTTCCACACCTGAAAGCTGCTGCTTCCAGTACTGCTTCTGCTCCTCCAGCACCTCTCCCTGCAGGTACTCGCGCTGCCATAGGGCATAGTCGGCATACTGGATGGGCAGGGGAAGCAAGCGGGGCTCCCTGTTTTCCTGCTTTGCTTTGTATAGCTCCGTAAGCTCGCCTACCAGTACCGATAAGGACCAGCCATCGGAGGCAATATGGTGCTGCACCACCACCAGCAGGTGCTCCTGTTCAGAAAGCTTTAACAGCTCCACGCGCAGCATATAGTCTTTGCTTAGGTCGAAAGGCTGTGCTGCTGCCCCCTCCACCAATGCTCTTAAGGAAGCACTATCCTGTACAGGGGCTTCTCTGTAGCCCATCTGCCAGTGAGCAGCATCCATGATCTGCTGATAAGCCTCGCCCTCCTGCTGGAGGAAAACAGTGCGAAGTGACTCATGCCGCTCCAGGATCTGGCGGAAAGACTCCTCCAATCCTGCTACATCCAGCGCTCCCTTCAGACGAAAGACTGCCGGTAAATGGTAGTGGCTGCTACCCTGCAGCTGGTCGATGAACCATAACCGCTCCTGGGAAAAGGACAGCGGTAGCTTACCTCTTCTTTTGGCAGGAACAATGGCTGGCAACAGCCTGCCGCTGCCCCTGGTAAGCAGCTGGTTAGCCAGTGCCGCTATGGTAGGATAGGTGAATATGTCTTTGATCTGCAGCTCTGCCTGCAGGCTTTTGCGGATCATCGACAGCAGACGTGTGGCTAAGAGAGAATGTCCTCCCAACTCAAAGAAGTTATCTTCCACCCCTACCTTTTCTACCCCCAGCAGCTCCTGCCAGATGTGGGCAAGCGCCTCTTCTGTTGCTGTTCCTGGCGCTACATAAGTAGAAGTAAGTGCTTCTGCTGTATCTAGCTGCAGCAGGGCCTTTCTGTCTACCTTGCCATTGGCAGTGAGAGGGATCTCCTCTACCTCTACAAGAAGGGAAGGTAGCATGTACTCTGGCAGCCTTTGCTTCATCTCTTCGGCTATGGCTGCCTTGTCTATGGCTGATGATCCTACTGCTACGGCATAGCCGATCAGGCGCTTGTGCCCTACTGCATCCTGCTTTGCCAGCACCACTGCCTGCTCTATACCGCTGCACTGGCGCAGCACACTCTCTACCTCCCCCAGCTCTATTCTGTAGCCCCTGATCTTCACCTGATCATCTATCCTGCCCAGGTACTCCAGGTTGCCATCACTCTTCCACCTTACCAGGTCGCCTGTTCTGTACATCCTGGATTCTTCATCAGATGAGAAAGGATCTCTTACAAACCTCTCCCCTGTCAGCTCTGGCAGGTTCAGGTAGCCTCTAGCTACCTGTACACCTCCTATGCACAGCTCCCCGGCTACACCTTCTGGCACCAGCCTGCCCTGCTTGTCCAGCACATAGGCCCTGGTGTTGCTGATGGGCTTGCCTATAGGTGGTAAGCCTTCTTCTGTAGCTTTCAGGGTATAAGCTGATGCTACTACTGTGTTCTCTGTTGGTCCGTAGTGGTTCACCAGCTTCCAGGGCAGATGAGCTGTGGATACCTCCCGCAGCTGGTCTCCGCCTGTGAGTACCCACTGTAGTTTCAGCTCCTTTGGCTGCTCCAGCTTTAACAGCCCCTCTACAAGGGCAGTGGGTACAAAGCTGTGGGTGATGGCTTTGCGCTGGTAGAAATAGAGAAGCTCCTCTGCCTGCAGGCGCTGCTCATCCTTCACTACATAAAGACCTGCTCCTGAAAGCAGCACCGGCCATACTTCCCACACGGAAGCATCAAAACCCACCCCTGCCATCATAGTAGATCTTGATTCTGTTGAAAGCCCATATTCCCTGATGTGCCAGGAGCATAGGTTCACCACCCCACGGTGCTCCACCAGCACTCCCTTGGGATTACCCGTAGAACCGGAGGTGTAGATCACATAAGCAAGCTTAGAGGGATCAAGCGCTACAGCTGGTCTGGCTGCAGATTCTTTAGCTATCTCCTCCCTCTGGCTGTCTAAAAGAATGGCTTCTGCCCTTTCTCCCAGCAGCTCCCGGTAAGCACTGCTGCTTAGCACAATAGATGCTGCTGTGTCTTCGAGCATGTACTGGATCCGCTGCTGTGGGTAAGAAGGATCTATGGGTACATAGGCGCCTCCTGCTTTAAGGACCCCTAACTGGGCTACTACTAAGTCTGTGCTTCTCTCCAGGCACAGGGGCACCAGTGTTTCTGCTGTGACCCCTCTTTTCTGAAGATAATGTGCCAGCTGGTTGCTGCGTTCATCCAGCTCTTTGTAGGTCAGTGAGGCTGATGCATCTGCTACTGCTACCGCTTCTGGTGTGCCTGCTGCCTGGGCTGCAAACAGCTCCACCAATGTCTTGCCTGAAGGATAGGCTGCTGCTGTAGCGTTGTATTCTTTTATCAGCTGCTGTTCTTCCTGAATATTCAAAAGGGGCAGCTCATCTATTTTTGTTGCGGGATCTGCCATCACCAGAGCAAGCAGGCGCTGGTAATGTTCCATCATCCGGGCTATAGTTGCCTCCGCAAAGAGGTCGGTGCAGTATTCTACATGCATGCGCATACCATCTGTATGCTTGCTTACACTCAGAATAAGATCAAACTTGGTTGTAGCATTTTCAAGGTTCTCTGCAGTAAGAATAAGTTCACCTAATTTTACCTGCGACATTTCAGGCGTATTATCCAGGGTAAACACTACCTGAAAGAGTGGGCTTCTGCTTCTGTCCCTGGCTACACCTACTGCCTCCACTACCTTCTCAAAAGGCAGGTCCTGGTGCTTGTATGCCTCCAGTGTTGTCCCTTTTACCTGCTCTACAAGCTCTTTGAAGCTCTTGTTGCCGCTAAGATCGCTGCGAAGGGCAAGGGTGTTGACAAAAAAGCCAATCAGGGGCTCTACCTCCGGCTGCAGCCTGCCTGCGATAGGACTGCCCACGCAGATATCCTCCTGACCGCTGTAGCGATACAGCAGCACCTTGAAGGCTGACAACAGGCTCATGTAAAGTGTGGCCCCCTGCTCGTTGGAGAACTGCTCCAGCTGCTGGCTTAGCCCTTTGTCCAGGCTGAAGCTTAGCCTGCCACCGCGCGTGCTCTGCTCCGGCGGACGTACATAGTCTGTAGGTAAAGATAAGGCTTCCACACCTGAAAGCTGCTGCTTCCAGTACTGCTTCTGCTCCTCCAGCACCTCTCCCTGCAGGTACTCGCGCTGCCATAGGGCATAGTCGGCATACTGGATGGGCAGGGGAAGCAAGCGGGGCTCCCTGTTTTCCTGCTTTGCTTTGTATAGCTCCGTAAGCTCTCCTACCAGTACCGATAAGGACCAGCCATCGGAGGCAATATGGTGCTGCACCACCACCAGCAGGTGCTCCTGTTCAGAAAGCTTTAACAGCTCCACGCGCAGCATATAGTCTTTGCTTAGGTCGAAAGGCTGTGCTGCTGCCCCCTCTACCAATGCTCTTAAGGAAGCACTATCCTGTACAGGGGCTTCTCTGTAGCCCATCTGCCAGTGAGCAGCATCCATGATCTGCTGATAAGCCTCGCCCTCCTGCTGGAGGAAAACAGTGCGAAGTGACTCATGCCGCTCCAGGATCTGGCGGAAAGACTCCTCCAATCCTGCTACATCCAGCGCTCCCTTCAGGCGAAAGACTGCCGGTAAATGGTAGTGGCTGCTGCCCTGCAACTGGTCGATGAACCATAACCGCTCCTGGGAA
The DNA here is from genome assembly GCA_000597885.1 of Flammeovirgaceae bacterium 311. NCBI lineage: Bacteria > Pseudomonadati > Bacteroidota > Cytophagia > Cytophagales > Flammeovirgaceae > Flammeovirgaceae bacterium 311. The sequence continues at coordinate 6,647,055 of CP004371.1, read as the reverse complement.
AAGGACAGGGGGATAGTTTGATAATCCTCCCGCTTGACAGGTTTTATCTTTTTTTGTTGAACATCTAGTTTCTTAACATTTCCTTCCTCGCTACTTAGGAAATCAATGATGGCCAGTTTATTTTCCTTAATCTTTTCAATGAATAACTTATCTAAGGTTTTATTCTTTTCAACCTTAAATTTAAGTTTGTCGCCATCCAGAAAAATGGAGATCCCCTCTTTTTTTGCCTTGCTTAGAATGCCAATAACTTCCGTAAAAGTGTTACTCATAGAAAAAATATTAAAAACTCAGAGTTGAATTGTGATTAAAAAGTACCAGAACTTCAGTTGTTATAATTCGAAAATTTCGACGTCTTCGTCATCTAAATCCTGCTGATCAGTGTCTATAGTCACAGCATCTATATATTCTGCCAAATCGGCAATACAGCTTAATTTGAACAGTGTATCAACAGGTATATCCAGTGAGAACTCCTGCCTGATCAGGGAAACAGCCCTAACCACTAACAAGGAGTCTCCTCCTGATTCAAAAAAGTTATCCTTTACGCCCACACGATCAAGCTTGAGCAGGTTCTGCCATATGTGTGTCAATTTCTCTTCTGTATCGTTTCGTGGTGCTACATACTGATTGATAAGCAGTTTAGATACATCTGGTTCAGGCAAGGCTTTGCGGTTTATTTTGCCATTTGGCGTCAGCGGCAGCTCTTCTAGTGGAACTATGACTGTTGGAACCATAAATTCGGGCAGTCTTGCCCTAAGCTGTGCTATAATAGCTTCTTTTCTGATAGCTCCTTGGGGTACAACATAGCCTACCAATCTTTTATTTCCGTCTGTACTATCTGTTCTGGCAGCTACCACGCCCTGGCCTACACCATCGCATTGCTGCAGCACACTTTCTATTTCCCCTAATTCTATCCTGTATCCACGGATTTTCACCTGATCGTCAAGGCGGCTTAGGTATTCAATTTCTCCATTGGCCAGCCAGCGGGCAAGATCTCCTGTTCTGTACATTCTGGCTCCCTGATTTTGGCTGAAAGGATCCGGCACAAAGCGTTCGGCCGTTAGTTCTGTGCGGTTTAAATATCCTCGGGCCAATCCGTCGCCTCCAATACACAGCTCTCCTGCCACACCTACAGGAGCAGGAGCCCCTGCCTTGTCGAGTATGTAAATTTGGGTGTTGGCGATAGGTTTGCCTATCGTTACTTTTTCGGCTGCTTTAAGCTCTTTACAGGTAGACCAGATGGTTGTTTCTGTTGGCCCATATAAGTTCCATACCCGCTTGCTTAGCTTTGTGAGCGAATTTTTCAGGGTTTCCCTAACGGCTTCTCCCCCTATAAGGATGGTAATGTTTTCCTTATTTTCCCAGTCACTATCCAGCAGTATCTGCCAGGTTGCAGGGGTTGCCTGCATGTAAGATGGCTGATGTACAGCCAGCTTTTCCTGTAGCAGCGCACCATCCATTGCGGTTTCTCTGCTGGCCAGAATTACCTTTCCGCCCACCAGCATCGGCATGTATAGCTCAAGGTAAGAGATATCAAAGCTATAGGTGGTAACGGCCAGTAAGCTTGCCCCGGCTTGTACTTCCAGCTGATCTACCATAGAATAAAGGAAGTTCACCAGGGACTGATTTTGGATCAGCACGCCTTTTGGCTTTCCCGTAGAGCCTGATGTGTAGATGACGTAGACCAGGTTGGAAGGCTTTGGTTTAATGTCCAGATTGCCTAAAGGCTCCTGTGCAATCAGCGGCCAGTCCTCATCGAGCAGCACCAGCTGGCGCTCCCCTTCTGCTGTAAGCATAGCTTTGTAGTTACTGCCGCCCAATACAAGTACTGCTGCTGTATCTTCAAGCATATAACTTATGCGGTCCTGCGGATAGGATGGATCAAGCGGCACATAAGCTCCCCCAGCTTTCAGCACGCCCAGCAGCCCTATCACCATTTCAAGTGACCGGTCTATGCATACAGGCACGAGGCTTTCTTCACCCACACCTTTTTGCTGCAGGTAATGGGCCAGCTGGTTTGATTTGTTGTTTAGCTGCTCGTATGTCAGCTCATTACCATCAAATTCTACTGCTACGGCATCAGGTGTTTTTGCCACCTGCTCCTCAAACAACATTACCAGGGACTTTTCTTTAGGATAGACAGCCTCTGTATCATTGAAGCCTTTCAGTAATAGTTTGCGCTCCTTCTTTCCTAAAAGCGGGAGCTGATCAATTGCTTTTGCGGGAGTCTCCAACATTTCTGAAAGCAGACACTGATAATGCTCCACCATTCGCACTACTGTTGCTTCCATAAAGAGATCGGAACAGTACTCTACCTCCAGTTGAAGACCTTCCGGCCGCACAGTAACGTCCAGGGTCAGATCGAACTTTGTAGTAGGATTTTTTATGGATTCGTTGCTCAAGGTAAGCCCACCCAGCTCAATAGTTGGCACAGCAGGTGTGTTCTGCAGCGAAAACATCACCTGGAAGAGAGGACTGCGGCTCATGTCACGGTTGACACCTACGGCCTCCACCACCTTCTCAAAGGGAAGATCCTGGTGCGAATAAGCATCCAATGTTGTTTGCTTCACCTGCTTCAGCAGCTCTTTAAAACTCTTTTCGCCACTAAGTTCCGAGCGAAGGGTGAGGGTATTGACAAAAAAGCCAATCATGGGTTCAAGCTCTGGCTGTACCCTGCCTGCTATGGGACTACCCACGCAGATGTCTTCCTGCCCGCTGTAACGATACAGCAACACCTTAAAGGCTGCCAACAAACTCATGAAAAGAGTTACCCCCTCCTGTTGAGAGAATATCTCCAGCTGCCGGCTTAACTCCTTGCTTAGGCTTAGCTCAAGCCTGCCACCTCTTGTGCTTTGTACGGATGGCCGCACAAAATCCGTTGGCAATTGTAGTGCCTCTACACCGGAAAGCTTCTGCTTCCAGTAAGTGGTCTGCTCCTCCAGCACTTCTCCCTGCAGGTACTCGCGCTGCCACAGGGCATAGTCGGCATACTGTATAGCCAGCTTTGGAAGGATGGCTCTTCTGTTTTGTGTTCTCGCACTATAAAGCTCTGTAAGTTCCTTTACCAGTACTGACACAGACCAGCCATCGGAGGCAATGTGATGCAGCACAACGATCAGCAGGTGTTCCTGCTCTGAAATGCGCAGCAGCACTGCCCTCAGCATAAAGTCCTTGCTGAGATCATAAGGTTGCTGTATTGTTTTCTGAACCAGTCCGTGAATGGCGGCAGGGTCTACAAAAGCATCAGCATCCATAAAGCTTAACTCCCAGTCTCCAGCATCCATCACCTGTTGGAAAGCCACACTCTCCTGCTGGATGAAAACGGTGCGAAGCGCTTCATGACGCTTTACTATTTCCCTGAAGTCTTCTTCGAAACCAGGAACGTCTAATTTCCCCTGAAGTCTGAATACTGCCGGCAGATGATAATGGGTACTGCCATAGAGCTGATCAAGAAACCATAGCCGTTCCTGTGAATAGGATAAAGGGAGCTTAGCTTCTTTATCGTGCGGAACGGCAACTATTGGTGGCAGGAGCGTTGATCCATTTCCCAACTGCAGTTGCTTAGCAATGTCTTTAAGCGTAGGATTGGCAAATACATCTTTGATCTGCAGTTCCGATTTGAAATTTTTACGAACTGAAGAAACCATCTGTGTTGCCAACAGCGAATGTCCTCCCAGCTCAAAGAAGTTATCTTCCACCCCTACCTTTTCTACCCCCAGCAGCTCCTGCCATATCCGAGCAAGCTTTTCTTCTATTGCTGTGCTGGGGGCTACATAGGAAGAAGTAAGTGCTTCTGAAGTGTCTAGCTGCAGCAGGGCCTTTCTGTCTACCTTGCCATTGGCAGTGAGAGGGATCTCCTCTACCTCTACCAGAATGGCTGGCACCATGTACTCTGGCAGCCTTTGCTTCATCTCTTCTGCGATGGCTGCCTTATCTATGGCTGATGCTCCTGCTGCTACTGCATAGCCGATCAGACGCTTGTTGCCCCCTGCATCCTGCTTTGCCAGCACCACTGCCTGCTCTATACCGCTGCACTGGCGCAGCACACTCTCTACCTCGCCCAGCTCTATCCTGTAGCCCCTGATCTTCACCTGGTCATCTATCCTGCCCAGGTACTCCAGCTCTCCATCTCCCCGCCACCTGACCAGGTCGCCTGTTCTGTACATCCTGGATTCTTCATCAGATGAGAAAGGATCTCTGACAAACCTCTCCCCTGTCAGCTCTGGCAGGTTCAGGTAGCCTCTTGCTACCTGTACACCTCCTATGCACAGCTCCCCGGCTACACCTTCTGGCACCAGCCTGCCCTGCTTGTCCAGCACATAGGCCCTGGTGTTGCTGATGGGCTTGCCTATAGGTGGTAAGCCTTCTTCTGTAGCTTTCAGGGTATAAGCTGATGCTACTACTGTGTTCTCTGTTGGTCCGTAGTGGTTCACCAGCTTCCAGGGAAGATGTGCAGTGGATACCTCCCGCAGCTGGTCTCCGCCTGTGAGTACCCACTGTAGTTTCAGCTCCTTTGGCTGCTCCAGCTTTAGCAGCCCCTCTACAAGGGCGGTGGGTACAAAGCTGTGGGTGATGCCTCGCTGGCTGTAGAAGTCTAAAAGCTCCTCTGCCTGCAGGCGCTGCTCATCCTTCACTACATAAAGACCTGCTCCTGAAAGCAGCACCGGCCATACTTCCCACACGGAAGCATCAAAGCCTACTCCTGCCATCATAGTGGATCTTGATTCTGTTGAAAGCCCATATTCCCTGATGTGCCAGGAGCAAAGGTTCACCACCCCACGGTGCTCCACCAGCACTCCTTTTGGTTTACCCGTAGATCCAGAGGTGTAGATCACATAAGCAAGCTTAGAGGGATCAAGCGCTACAGCTGGTCTGGCTGCAGATTCTTTAGCTATCTCCTCCCTCTGGCTGTCTAAAAGAATGGCTTCTGCACTATCTCCCAGCAGCTCCCGGTAAGCACTGCTGCTTAGCACTATAGATGCTGCTGTGTCTTCTAACATATACTGGATCCGCTGCTGTGGGTAAGAAGGATCTATGGGTACATAGGCTCCGCCTGCTTTGAGCACCCCCAGCTGGGCTACTACTAAATTGATGCTCCGCTCCAGGCACAGGGGCACCAGTGTTTCTGCTGTTACACCCTTGCTGATAAGGTAGTGGGCTAACTGGTTGCTGCGTTCATCCAGCTCTTTGTAGGTCAGTGAGGCTGATGCATCTACCACTGCTACTGCTTCTGGTGTGCCTGCTGCCTGGGCTGCAAATAGAGAAACAAGTGTCTCTTCCTGTGGATAGGCTGCTGCTGTAGCGTTGAATTCTTCAATGAGCTGATGCTTCTCCTGCTGTGTTACCAGCTCTAGTTGCGAAACTGTCACATGGGGTTGTGAGATGATCTGATGGAGCACGGCTGCAAAGTGCTCCTTTATCCTTTCTACCTGTTGCTGGCTTAGCAGGGCTGCATTGTAACTGAATTCAATCGAAAGTTGCCTGGACCCCTTGGCAATGATCGACAACGGGTAGTTGGTATGTTCTTCCATATGAAGACCCTCTACCTGAAGGCTCCAGCTGCGAGAGAATACCTCTCCCATAGGATAGTTCTCGAATACCAGCAGGCTGTCGAAGAGATCTCCCTTTACTCCCTGCCACTGCTGAATAGCAGAAAGGGCGGTGTGGGAATGCTCTCTTGCTGCACTATGCCCCTGCTGAAGGGCCAGCAGCCACTCCCTTACCGGCTGCTCTGCTGCAACATGTGCGTGTAGTGGAAGGGTGTTGATGTAGAGTCCTACTCTTGTTTCTGATCCTTCTAATTCTGTTGGCCTGCCTGCTACCGTTACGCCAAAGACAGCATCTGCCTGTCCTGTATAGGAAGAGAGCAGGTATACCCATACGCCCTGCACCAGTGTGTTCATCGTCAGGCGATTCTCCTGCACATACTGCTGCAGCTGCTGCTGATCTTCTTCCCCGGGCTGAAGGTGTACATGTGCATACTTGGCCCCGCCTTTGGTGCGGTCCCTTCTGCTGTCTACAAAAGGAAGTAAACTTGGTTCTTCTACTCCCTGCAGGTATTCTCTCCAGAACACTTCTGCCTGCTGCGGATCTTTTTTGTCCAGGTAGCGGATGAAGTCTTCATAGCGGTCTTCTTCTACCTGTGGCAGTTGCTCCCCTTTGCTAAGGCGCTCGTAGGTGTTTAGCAGCTCCTGCATCAGTACCGGCATTGACCAGCCATCCAGCAACAGGTGGTGGTGCGTCCAGACCATCTGAAAGCTATCTTCTGATAACCTGAAGAGGCTGAGCCGCAGCAGCGGCGCCTGGCTGAAGTCAAAGCCCTTCTTTGCGTCTGCCTCCATAAAAGCTGACAACTGCTCTTTTTGCTCCTCTTCCGATGCATTCCTGAAATCAAGCAGCTCAAAAGGTAGCTCCACCGAATGATGAACACACTGTACAGGTATACTCAGGTTCTGATGGAAGGAGCTCCTAAGGATGCTGTGTTGCTGAATAATATATTCCCAGCTCTTCCGGAATGCATCAACATCTACTCCTGTAAGCCTGCAATTAAGTTGCTCTATGTAGGCAGGTGAAGTTTTATCATACAGGCCATGAAACAACAGCCCCTGCTGCATTGGGGTTAATCCATAGAGTGTACTGATCTGCTCCCGGAGTGGTTTACCATATTGCTCTGTTGCCAGAAATGCTTCCAGTTCCCGATACTCCACTTTCCCAGTCAGACCATAATCTGAAGGAGTAGCCTGAGGAACTGTTTTTCCCTGGCAATGGCGGATTAAATTTTCAAGACAATCTAAGAAATCAGCTGCCAAAGTTGTTATAGTAGCTTCCTGGTAATGCTTACCTCCATAGCGCCAGTTAAGCACCAGCTGACCTTCGGTTATGGAAGCAGTGATATCAAGACTTGTAGATCGCTTATTATATTTTCCAATGGAAGAACCTGCTGATTCCTGCGCACCGGAAAACCACTGGCTGGCACTGATTACATTATCCAGCTGCCCGAGGTAGTTGAAGGTAAGCTGGAATGTATTTGCTGTGGAGAGGCTTTCCCGCACCTGCTGCTCTGGGTGCAGGTAGCGCAGTGCTCCCCAGCCAAGGCCTTTGTCAGGCACCTGCCGCAACTGCTCCTTCACCGTCTGTATCACATCTGATGCCTCTTCCGCTCCTTTGAGCGAGAGCAGCACCGGGTATAGATTGGTGAACCAGCCAATGGTCCGGCTGATGTCCAGCTTCGAAGAGATATCTTCCCTGCCATGGCCCTCCAGCCCGATCACCACCTGCTGCTGGCTGCTCCAGCTGCCAAGGGTGCGGGCAAGGGCTGCCAGTAAGATATCATTGATCTGCGTGTTGTATGCCTTATTTACCTCTGTTAACAGGGCCTGGGTAAGCTCTGCATCCAGTGCTACTTTTACTGTTCTCTGGTCCTCCACAAAAGAAGCTCCTGCTTCTTTATCTACAGGAAGGATGAAGGCTGCTTTAGCTACTTTCTGCCAATAGTCCTGCTGGCGTATGGCTTTCGTCTTAGCATACTCCTGCAGAGCCCCCTGCCACTGGCGGTAGGAGCTGCTCTTTGCGCCCAGTGCTACTGCTTTGTTCTGGCTGATGGCCTGCAGGCTCTGCTCCAGCTCTTCCAACAGGATCCTCCAACTTACTCCGTCTACGGCTATGTGGTGGATCACCAGGAATAATCTGTTTGCCTCCTGCTGCTGTGGTGTTTTCAGCAGCACCATCCTGTAGAGCTCTCCCTGCTCCAGGTCCAGGCGCTGCTGGTACTCCTCGCACTGCTCTTCTATCCTGCTACCAAGCTCCTGTGCGTTAACAGCAGAAAGATCTTCTACGATCAGTGCTCCTTCTTTTGCTCCATATGCCTGCTGCCATGCGCCTGCTTCTTTGCTGTAAGTGAAACGAAGGGCATCATGACGGGCCACCAGGGCTTTCACTGCTCTATCCAGTGCTTCTTCAGTTACTTCTTTGCTTACCTTGAGCAGGAGAGACTGATTAAAGTGGTTAGGCTGCGCATAGTCCTGCTCGAAGAACCACTGCTGGATGGGCAGTAAGCCTGCCTCTCCACTTAGTTCTCCCTGCTCTGCGTCAATGACTGCTTCTTTAGCTACTACCCCTGCAAGAGAGGCTATGGTCTGGTGCTCGAACACATCGCGGGGCTGGAAAGAGAATCCTGCTCTCCTGGCCCTGCTCACCAGCTGTATGGTGATGATGGAATCTCCTCCCAGCTCAAAGAAGTTATCTTCCACCCCTACCTTTTCTACCCCCAGCAGCTCCTGCCATATCCGAGCAAGCTTTTCTTCTATTGCTGTGCTGGGGGCTACATAGGAAGAAGTAAGTGCTTCTGAAGTGTCTAGCTGCAGCAGGGCCTTTCTGTCTACCTTGCCATTGGCAGTGAGAGGGATCTCCTCTACCTCTACCAGAATGGCTGGCACCATGTACTCTGGCAGCCTTTGCTTCATCTCTTCTGCGATGGCTGCCTTATCTATGGCTGATGCTCCTGCTGCTACTGCATAGCCGATCAGACGCTTGTTGCCCCCTGCATCCTGCTTTGCCAGCACCACTGCCTGCTTGATACCGCTGCACTGGCGCAGCACACTCTCTACCTCGCCCAGCTCTATCCTGTAGCCCCTGATCTTCACCTGGTCATCTATCCTGCCCAGGTACTCCAGCTCTCCATCTCCCCGCCACCTGACCAGGTCGCCTGTTCTGTACATCCTGGATTCTTCATCAGATGAGAAAGGATCTCTGACAAACTTCTCTGCTGTTAACTCCTCTCTGTACAGGTAGCCTCTTGCTACCTGTACACCTCCTATGCACAGCTCCCCGGCTACACCTTCTGGCACCAGCCTGCCCTGCTTGTCCAGCACATAGGCCCTGGTGTTGCTGATGGGCTTGCCTATAGGTGGTAAGCCTTCTTCTGTAGCTTTCAGGGTATAAGCTGATGCTACTACTGTGTTCTCTGTTGGTCCGTAGTGGTTCACCAGCTTCCAGGGCAGATGAGCTGTGGATACCTCCCGCAGCTGGTCTCCGCCTGTGAGTACCCACTGTAGTTTCAGCTCCTTTGGCTGTTCCAGCTTTAGCAGCCCCTCTACAAGGGCAGTGGGTACAAAGCTGTGGGTGATGGCTCGCTGGCTGTAGAAGCCTAAAAGCTCCTCTGCCTGCAGGCGCTGCTCATCCTTCACTACATAAAGACCTGCTCCTGAAAGCAGCACCGGCCATACTTCCCACACGGAAGCATCAAAGCCTACTCCTGCCATCATAGTGGATCTTGATTCTGTTGAAAGCCCATATTCCCTGATGTGCCAGGAGCAAAGGTTCACCACCCCACGGTGCTCCACCAGCACTCCTTTTGGTTTACCCGTAGATCCAGAGGTGTAGATCACATAAGCAAGCTTAGAGGGATCAAGCGCTACAGCTGGACTGGCTGCAGATTCTTTAGCTATCTCCTCCCTCTGGCTGTCTAAAAGAATGGCTTCTGCTCTTTCTCCCAGCAGCTCCCGGTAAGCACTGCTGCTTAGCACTATAGATGCTGCTGTGTCTTCTAACATATACTGGATCCGCTGCTGTGGGTAAGAAGGATCTATGGGTACATAGGCTCCGCCTGCTTTGAGCACCCCCAGCTGGGCTACTACTAAATTGATGCTCCGCTCCAGGCACAGGGGCACCAGTGTTTCTGCTGTTACACCCTTGCTGATAAGGTAGTGGGCTAACTGGTTGCTGCGTTCATCCAGCTCTTTGTAGGTCAGTGAGGCTGATGCATCTACCACTGCTACTGCTTCTGGTGTGCCTGCTGCCTGGGCTGCAAACAGCTCCACCAATGTCTTGTCTGAAGGATAGGCTGCTGCTGTAGCGTTAAATTCTTCAATGAGCTGATGCTTCTCCTGATGGGTTACCAGCTCGGGCTGGGATACAGCTGAATGTGGATTCTGTAGCAGCTGAGATAAAAGCAACTGGTAATGACCCAGCATACGCGCTACGGTTGTAGCTGAGAAAAGGTCTTTGCTGAATTCTGCACTTATTACTATTTCATCCTTATCAACTACTGCGTTAACGCTTAGATCGAATTTGGCAGTATGGCTCTCTATTGGCTCCCAAGTGCAGCTAAGATCTCCCAGTTGAAGGAATGGCTCTGCAGGGGTATTCTGCATTGAGAACATTACCTGAAACAGGGGACTACGACTCATATCCCTGATCACGCCCATTGCTTCTACCACCTTCTCAAAGGGAACATCCTGGTGCTCATAGGCCTCCAGTGTAGTGGCTTTTACCTCCTGTAGCAGGGAGCGATAATTCTGATCGGGTTTTATTTGTGTTCGTAATGCAAGACTATTTACAAAAAAGCCAATCATCGTCTCTAATTCGGGAAGTCTACGGCCTGCTATAGGACTGCCCACACAAATATCTTCCTGTCCGCTGTAGCGATACAGCAGCACCTTAAAGGCTGCCAGCAGGTTCATAAACAGTGTAACCTCCTCCTTCCTGGAGAATGTCTCCAGCTCCTGCACCAACTTCCGGTCCAGCTTCAATGTGATCATACCACCAGCATTGCTTTTTACTGCCGGCCGAGCATAGTCTGTAGGAAGCTCTAATGCATCAAGTCCGTTCAGCTTTTGCTTCCAGTAAGCAAGCTGTTCATCCTGCAAATCTTGCAGATGTTTGCGCTGCCACAACGCATAGTCGCCATACTGAATAGCTAAAGGTGACAAACCAGCGGCCGTAACACCGCCCCCGGTTTGATAAAGACGTGCCAGTTCACGGGCGAGAATGGGAACAGACCAACCATCTGAAGCTATGTGGTGAAGCACTACCACCAGCAGATGCTCCTGCTCCGAATGCTCCACCAGCACTGCCCGCAGCATACAATCCTTGCTTAAGTTAAATGGCGCCTGAATATATGATTGAATAAAATGATGCAATGCAGTTGTATCTGCAAATGAGCTACCATCCCTGCTGGTTAACTCCCATTCTGTATCCAGTACCAGCTGGTATCCCTTTCCTTCTTCCTGCCGGATTACAGTGCGGAGCACCTCATGCCGACGGATTATCTGGCGGAAAGCAGCAGAAAGCGCTTCTTTATTAAGATTGCCCCGGAGTCGGAAAACTGCAGGAAGGTGATAATGACTACTACCCTGTAGCTGATCTATGAACCACAGACGTTCCTGGGAGAAAGATAGCGGCAGCCTGCCTGATCTGTTAGCAGGAACAATTGAAGGCAATACATTTCCCTTACCTTTTGCTAGTAATTCCCCTGCCAGGCTGGCAATTGTAGGATGGGAAAATATATCTTTCACCTGCAGTTCCAGCTGAAATGTTTTACGAAGCACAGACAGCAGGCGGGTTGCTAAAAGCGAATGCCCCCCCAGCTCAAAGAAGTTATCTTCCACCCCAATTCGGTCAAGCCCAAGCAGCTCCTGCCAAATTAATACTAATTGCTCCTCTGTCCCATTACGGGGGGCAACATAGCGGTTCTTAAGGTCTATGCTGTCAATATCTTCAGGGAGGGCTTTTTTATTTACTTTTCCATTCCAGGTCAGGGGTATTTCTTTGGTTTCTATGATCAAAGATGGAACCATATACTCCGGAAGCACCTGCTTTATCTGGCTGAGGATAGCGTCTCTGTCGAAAGCTTGTTCGGGTACTACATAGCCCAGTAAACGATTATTGCCGGAGGCATCTGTCTTTGCCAGAACAACAGCCTCTTTTACACCGCTGCACTGGTTGAGTACGCTTTCCACCTCACCGATTTCTATGCGGTAACCCCTAATTTTAACCTGGTCATCCAGACGGCCCAGGTAAACCAGGTTACCATCGGGCTGCCACCTTACCAGGTCGCCGGTTTTATAGAGCCTTTCCTCCCTGTCATTAGAAAATTTATTGTCAACGAACTTTTCTGCAGTTAAATCAGGCCTGTTGAGGTAACCTCTTGCCACCTGCACCCCACCAATGAATAATTCTCCCGAAGCACCTTTTGGCACCAGCCTACCTTCGGAGTCTACCACATAAACGCTAGTATTAGCCACTGGTCTGCCAATGGGGACCATTTTTTCACTCCCTAAACATTCAGAAGACCAGGTATATTCTGTTGCTGTTATAGTGGTTTCTGTAGGACCATACTCATTATAAAACTGTACATAGTCTTCCCAGGCAGTAGCCAAACTTTCCGGACAAGCCTCTCCCCCAGCAATTACCCTTTTTAATTGCTTGTATCTCCCGGGTGAAAGCTGCTTTAAAAAAGAAGGCGTAGCATGCAAATGAGTAATCTCCTGTTCGCTGATTAATCGTACCAGCTTATCAGGATCCAGCATTGTTTCTTTAGGCAGTACCACCAGGCTTGCTCCATTGCAAAGGGCCAGAAAGATTTGTTCTATGGAAGCATCAAAAGCATAGTTGGAAAGCTGCAGTATCTTTTCATCTTTACCTATACCAAATACTCTAGTCTGATGATGAATAAGGTTTACTACGCTACGATGCTCCACCAGTACTCCTTTGGGCTTACCGCTTGTGCCTGAAGTATAAATCACGTAGGCAAGATTGGTGGGTTGCAAGTCGTTAACAGGCTTTTCTGCAGATTCTGCTGCTATTTTATGCCAGTCCTCATCTAGGAGCACCAACGTCTGGTCTTCAGCATCTGTAAAAAGCTCCAGGGTAGCAGCTGTGCATAGCACAAGGGTAGCCCCGGTATCCCGGAGCATATACTGAATTCTTTCTTTCGGATAAGCCGGATCTATGGGCACATAGGCCGCACCTGCTTTAAGAATTCCTAACAACCCGATGATCATTTCTAAAGATCTGTCAACGCACAGGGGTAACAGACTTTCTTCTTTAATCCCATTCTGCTGCAGGTAATGGGCCAGCTGGTTAGAGCTATTGTTAAGCTCCCTATAAGTAAGCCGCTCATCTTTGAAGACCACTGCCGTGGCATCAGGATTTTGTTTGAGTTGCTCTTCAAAGAGAGTTACCAGTGTTTTATTTTCAGGAAAAGTTGTTGTTGCATGATTTGAAAGTTCCAGCAGATACTGTTGCTCCTGATCAGTTACAAGCCGAATATCACCCACCCGCTTATCAAGGGCAGCAGGAAACTGCTCCAGCAAAAAAAGCAGGCGCCGGCCGAGCTGCTCAATTTCTTCTTCGGAGAAATAAGCCAGCTGGTAATCAATTCGTAACTGTAATGCTTGCTGTTTGCCGTAGTCCCTCCACCAGAAATGTAACGGGTACATTTCTGATTGGCTGGCCATATCAAAAGTTTTTGCCTGAAGTCCGTCAAATGCAATTTCAAAATCTAAAAGGGCATAGTTAACCGCTACATCAAATATCTGGCTTCTGCCCGTTGACATCAATTTCAGTTCTCTGTTCAAATGGCTGATGGGATACCCTTGGTGCCTGTAATCATTTCGCTGCTGAAGTTTAAATTTCTGTAAAAAATCTGCCAGTGATAGCTCGGCATCATAAAACCCTTTAAAAGGAATCATTCCCGCAAACATACCCATGGTAACCCGCTGCAGTTTGTTTCTGCGGTTATGAACCGGAACACCAAAAATTATCTGCTTCCTGTTTTCAGTACGAGCAAAATAAATGCTTAATGCAGCTAGTGTTAGCTGCTGCAGGCTTATACCTGTTACTGACATTAAGGCTTCTAAAAATTGCGCCTGATGCTCTGTGATGCCTATAATTTTAGTTTTGCTCTGGACCACTTCTGCCAGCTGCAGCTTGTTTTTTTTTCTAAGTAAAGGATCGGGTAATTCTTTGAATTGTGTTCTCCAGTATAAAGCATCCTTTTGATAAGATTCGGAGTCTATATAGGCAATCGCTTTTATTACCTCCTTTTCATAGGAGTGGTAGTGTTGTTTTGCTGCTGCTGCACTAAGCTGTTTTGAGTAGCCTTGGGCAATATACTGGCAACAGATGGTAAAGCCATACCCATCTGTTATTAAATGATGATAGCGCCCATACAGCCAGTGTTCATCATCAGATATTGTCAACAGCGCATGTTCAAAAAGTTGTCCCTTTAAATCAAAAGTCTTATTAAACTGTGTCTGCATCCATTCCAGAGCACATTCTTTTGGCTTAGCCTCATTTCTGAAATCTAATTCCTGAAGGACAATCTCTTCAGGCTCCTCTAAAAAAGAACAACAAGGATCCTCATTAGTAAAATCAAACTTCAGTCTTAGTACATCAAATATCTCTGGCAATGTTTTAAGTACTGACTTTAATTTTTCCGTATGCACCTGCCCCTTTAATAGAATATAACCTCCTAGGTTATAGTGGGAGCTATTTATATTAAGTATCTGATCGTAATAAACCTCATGCTGCGCAGGGTGTAGCGGATTAGCAGTGATAGGGGTTAAAGATGAATTCAAAAAATTTGAGGGCTCCATAAAAAATCCGGAATAGTTACTTCAGTAAAGGCATGAAAAGGACAGCACATACTATATCATAACATTTCATATAATGTTCGACAAGTAATAATTAATGGCCATAGCCCATGAAGCTTTGACCAAATATTAAAATATAATTGACAGTAAATTACTATTACATATTAAAAAATTAACAACAGTAATTGCTATAAATAAATATATAAAAGTTGCGCTTAGAGAGCTATCCAATGTATTTAATTCTTACTTTGAATATGCACTAAGCAATGGAGATAGAGGATTGATTTTTAAACGGTTACAACATCTAATGTAATAACATTTAACTACAATAAAAACTACATTAACTAATTTTTATCATATCATAATTTGAAAATAACATAGATGATAACGGTAAATCATCTTTGAAAGCCTAACAGCACATTAGATGATATGTTTAATGAATGTGCTAAATTTTAGAACGCATATTTTAAAACACTTGTCGGAGCCTTTAGCTAAGCCGTGGATTTATAAACACATCATGCAATTAATATTGGCTGTATAAACACAGGGATCTAGCTCTCCTGTGGCTTCATTCTATATTTAGATTTTAGTCCATAAGTATTGTGCAGTTGGTTTTATTTTTCAGAGTAACTGCTACTGTATGAATAAACCTGCAGTTTAGGTAGACAACAGCATGGGTGTTCCCGAACCTAAGAAACCTGGACTAAGATTTAGAATATTTTTCACCTTGCTTTGCCCGCACGTTATTGTTTTCGGTACAGGCAAGCCTGTGCTACAACCTTTATTTTAGTAATCACGATGATAATTTCTTCAGAAGTCACATGGCTGATGAGCCATTTCGTTTGAAAGATGATATTGATAACCCGCTTTTCGCGAAGGTAAATCTTAGCCTAAGAATTCCATGAGTTAAAGAGCTAAGATATAAACAATAAAAGAAGCCCAGCTAATGATTATTGCTGGGCTTCTTTTATGTACAGAACCAAATTTTCAATATACTTAATACTTTAGTGGATCTAAATTGACTCTTCCTATGAATGACAATTGCTTTTACTTGCACAGCTGTTGGCTTACATATCATCAACACCAGTAAGCCATAACTATATTTAACATACAAAAGTCTAAAATATTTGCAAAACCCACATTGCTGATCTACTCAAATTGACTTGTAAATGAAAGTGGGTATGGCAGCAATATCCCATCCCGTAATAAGCATTAACCCACCTAAGAAAATTGCCGGCATATGTTATCTTACAAAGCTATTAATTCGAGTATTTTATTTATTTGAGGCTACCTGAGTATCCTCCTCTTTCTTTTCTGCAGCTCTGATTGTTTCTCCATCTTTCAGGCGCTTGGTAACGACAACATAGGGACCTGCTACCACTTTTTGCCCAGGCTCCAGACCCTGAGTAATTTCTATAAATTCAAAATCACTAATACCGGTTTGTACTTCAACTTTCTTTGCTTTACCCTCATTGGCCAGAAATACTACTTCTTTTATCTCGGCAGTGGTTTTAGGCAAAGTTTTAGGATTTGCATCTGCATTATCTTCTCCCTCTGTCGTTTTAGGAGATCCTTCTTCGCGTGTTGTTACAGCTGCTAGCGGTACAGAAAGCACATTGTCTTTGCGGTTGGTAATGATTTCTACGCTTGCTGTCATGCCTGGCCGGAATGGAGCCGATCTTCTGCCGGTGTTAATCAGGTCCTGATAGGATGAGTTTAGTATCCTTATTTTAACCTGAAATTCTGTTACAGCATCGGGAGATAATTTGTTATTAGCTGTGTTGGCTATAGCAGTTACTACCCCTTTGAACTTTTTATTTTGATAAGCATAAGCGTCTACATCAATAATAGCCGTATCACCAATGTTTACCCTAATGATGTCGTTTTCATTTACATCGACCTGAACTTCCATGCTGCCAAGATCTGCAATGCGCAGCATTTCTGTACCAGCCATTTGAGAGGTTCCTACCACGCGCTCACCTTTCTCTACATCTAGCTTTGATACAATACCTCCCATAGGAGCAAATACCGAGGTAAGGTTCAGGTTTTCCTGGGCTTCACGCACTGTGGCACCGGCACTTTCTACCTGGTAGCGGGCAGCCTGAACATTTTGTTTTGCAGATTCAAGATCCTGCTGTGCTACTCTGAAATTTAAACGGGCCTGTTCAAAATCAGCATCGGAGATAACACCCTGCTTATGCAGCTTTTCGCTACGCTCATACTGGCTTCTGGCCTGCTCAAGCTGCGACTCTGCCTGAGTTATGCGGCTTTGTGAAGAGGCCAGGTTTGCCTTACGCTCATTAAAATTGGCTTGTGTTCTGGAAAGGGCTGACTGAAAGTTATCAGGACGTATTTTTAGTAAAAGCTGTCCGGGTTTGATTGAATCCCCTTCTTCAACATATAGCTCAGTGATTTCACCGGGAACATCCGGGCTAATTTTTACTTCAGTTTCAGGCTGAATCATGCCGCTGGCACCTACTTTCTCCACAATGGACCGTCGTCCTACCTCTGCAAGCTCTACTTCTACTCCCTCTGGAGTGCCAATCCAGCCGGCTGCCCTGGCCACCATTACTAAGGCAACTAATAATAGAAGTGCTCCACCTAAATAGAGATACGTTTTTCGATTTGATTTTTTTCTAACTGCCATGATTATGGATTATTCTTGGGTCAATGGATTGCCTAAATAGAAGTCTATTACTTTTAGACTGAAAACATATGTATATTTTGCCTGTGCCAGCTCTGCACGTGCCCTATCCAAATTATTTTTTGCAAAGGTAAAATCATAAGTACTGATAGAACCTACTTCTCTGCGAATTTCAGCATTTCTAAATGCCAGCTCCAGCGATTCTACCTGCTTTTGTAGTGCTGCATATCGCTTAGCAGCCGCCCTGGCATCGGCATAAGACTGCTCTATGCTGGTACGAAGCTGGTTTTTGACCCTTTCCAGCTCCAGATCGGCACTACGATTCTGAATCCTTGCCAGGCCAACCTGCCTGCGGGCCTGATAATTATTGAATATCGGTATATCCAGGTTCAAGCTTACATTTTGCTGGCGGTTAAGATCCAGCTGGTCCCAGAATGGTATTTCGTTCACCACTACCTGTGTGCTTGGCTGACGTATGATAACTACCTGATCAGTACCCTGAACATAACCTGCTTCTGTTTCAATAAAATCTGGCAGGGTGAGGATATCTCTTTCTGTACCAATACTTGAATATTGTGTAGTGATGTTACCACTCAGTGACAAACTGGGCATAAGGGATCCTTTTGCAGCCTGGAGGCTATACTGTGTAGCATCCTGACGGTTGTATGCTGCCCTGATTTGCGGCTGATTTTCCACGGCTATGGCGTAAATTTCCTCTGGTGAAGTGATGGTTAGCTGCAATCCTGACATATCGATCTCTATTGGCTCCACTTCCACATTTTGGCCACCGGGCAGCTGTAAGGTCTGCAAAAGGTTTAATTTAGCAAGCTCCAGGTTGTTCTCTGCATTAACAGCAGAAACTTCATCTGCTGCCAGCTGTGAATCTACATCATAAAGGTTAGCCTGTGGTAATGAGCCTGCATCTACCTGTATGCGGGTGCGATTCAGCTGCTCCTGAGAGGTAGCTACCTGTAGCTGTGAAATTGAGGCCAGTTCCTGATTCAACAACACCTGCAAATAAGCATCTGTTACCTGCAGCCCTACAATATTCCTGGCTTCTGCAGCATCCTGGCGTGTAGCCTCCAGCTCTGCATAGCGTGACTTGATTTGGTTGAGCGCCTGAAAACCAGCAAAAATATCTACTGAACTAAAAACACTGAATCTGTTATAGCGGATCGGATCAGTAGTAAACTGGTTTGTAAATGGGTCAATTGTGCGGCCAAAGGCATAGCTGTGTGCAGCCTGTCCGTTTAAGCTTGGCAGCCGTACAAGCCTGGACTGCAGGTAATCGATTTCACTAGCCTGTACCTGCAGCTGGCTTTGCCGTATCTGGATATTATTACGCCAGGCATACTCAACAGCTTCCTGTAATGATATGCGGCTCCCCAGATCAGCTGGCGCCTGTTCAGCCGGCTGCTGGGCATGCACAACAGGTCCTGTAAAAAATAGTACAAGCAGTAGAAAATAACGTGTCATAAATTAAAAATCTATATCCGGAATGTAAATCACTTCTGTTACCCAATCCAGGTACTCCAGGTATTGCTTTACGATTGGTGCAATGCCGGAGTCCATTTCAATGACCAGCAGCGCCAGGTCGTTACGGCCTTTACGGGAAACCGTCATGGTGGCTATGTTGCAGTTATCATTGGCCAGCACACTGGAAATAAAGGCAATACTTCCGGGCACATCGCGGGCGGTAATGATGAGGGTATGCAGCGCTGCACTAAAATTAGCGGTAAAACCATCTAGCTTTGCAATATTGATAACGCCACCCCCCAGACTTTCGCCGGTAACCTCCACCAAACGCTCCTCTTTTTTCAGCTCCAGCTTTACGGTATTCGGGTGCAGGGTAGAGGCATTTCCTACAGAACGGAAGCTGTACTTCAGCTCCTGCTCCTTTGCCAGATCCAGTGCCTGACGGATGCGAACATCATCGGTTTTATAGTCCATCAGGCCCGCCAATACAGCTCTGTCGCTACCATGCCCTTCATAGGTACGGGCAAAAGAATTGTAAAACGTTATCTTTGCCTCATCGGGCTGCCCCCCTAAGATGCGCCTGGCTACCCTGCCTATACGTACTACACCAGCCGTATGGCTGCTACTGGGCCCAATCATTACCGGCCCGATCATATCAAATATACTGCTTTTGTCAGACATGGTGCTCTCTTTACAATGGTAGACAAATTAGGGAAAGCTACGTAGTAATACTTTATAAATGGTTAATTTCTTATATGAATGCACTGCTAAATGGAAAAAGTATTTCTGCTGATGTTGCTGCAGACCTTCAGAACCGGGGATTTCGATTTGGCGATGGTTGTTTTGAAACCATGATAATTTACAATGGTGTATGCCCGCTGCTACAACTGCATGAATCAAGAATAAAAAGGAGCCTGCCCGCACTGGGACTTCAGTTATCCCCAAATTTACAACTGGAGACACAGATCAGGCAGCTAGCCGATGGTACTACAGGCTGGCAGCGCATGCGCCTGTGGATCTGGCGTAGTGGCGAAGGTTTATATACGCCTGAAACTAACGAGGTGAATACCATGCTGGCTGCCTCTGCAACAGTAGCACCGCAGATCCAGGTAAGAAAGCAGATCTGCTTTTCAGAAGACGTCACCCTGCTCCCCTCTCGCTGGTCTTTTGTCAAAACAATCAGTGCCCTGCCCTATGTAATGGCCAGCCACGAAAAAAACTATAAAAACAGGGAAGAACTGATCTTGCTGAATCACCGAGGCGAAATAGCAGAGGCCACTGCTGCCAACCTGTTTTGGAAGAAACGCAATCGCTGGTATACACCAGCCCTGGACAGTGGTTGTGTTGCCGGTGTTATGCGATCCTGGCTTATGCGTAAGATGATTGAAAAAGGCGAGCCTGTATTTGAAGTGCTGGCCCGGCCCGACGAGCTGGAAAAGGTCGATAAGCTGGTATGCACTAATGTTGGCGGACTTCAGCCTGTACAGCAGGCAGGCAGCAAACAATATAGTACTGATCTGGAAGAACTCTGGTCGCTGCTGCCTGATATGTACAGGTCTGATGCATAATATCTGGCACCATACATTAGCAATAACAGCATGTGCACAGTTGTTGTAAAAGCTGCGCACATGCTGTTTTTCGTGTAAAAACTATAGCCTTCCTGAAGCAAAAGGGCTTAAACAGCCACTGCTCCTTTTATATGCGGGTGTGGGTCGTAATCCACTAAGGTGAAATCCTCGAACCGGAAGCTGAAGATGTCTTTTACCTCCGGGTTTAGCAGCATTTTGGGCAATGGTTTTGGCTCCCGGCTTAGCTGCAGCTGTGTTTGTTCCAGGTGATTTCTATAAAGATGGGCATCGCCAAGGGTATGAATGAATTCGCCTGGCCGCAGCCCGCACACCTGGGCCACCATGAGGGTAAGCAGTGCATAGGAAGCTATATTGAAAGGCACTCCTAAAAACACATCTGCACTACGCTGGTAGAGCTGACAGGAAAGCCTGCCTTCTGCCACATAAAACTGGAAAAGAGCATGGCAGGGAGGCAGGGCCATTTGCTCAATGTTAGCAACATTCCAGGCACTTACCATTAATCGCCTGGAATCTGGATTACGCTTTATCTGGCTGATCAGGTTAGTAATCTGATCAATATGGCGGCCATCTGCTGCCGGCCAGCTGCGCCACTGATATCCATAAACAGGGCCTAATTCTCCGTTTTCATCAGCCCACTCATCCCAGATGCTTACTTTATTTTCTTTAAGGTATTGTATGTTGGTACTACCCTGCAAAAACCAGAGTAGTTCATGGATAATACTGCGCAGGTGCAGTTTTTTTGTAGTAACAAGTGGAAAGCCTTCTGACAGGTCAAAGCGCATCTGATAACCGAAAACACTAATGGTCCCGGTGCCGGTACGGTCTTCTTTGGCTACCCCTTTATCAAGGATGTGCTGCATAAGGTTGAGGTATTGCTGCATAGATCTGTGCTTCTGAAAATAGAACGTGCCTGTTTAAAAACTTTGTTAATTTCGGACTCGTAAAATACCGCCAGACAAACACAAAGACAAGAAGTTTGGCGGCTATAATATTTTTTACCACTACTGCATGCATAAGCTGGCCAAACGTACCCTGCTTGTAATTGGGCTCCTGACCCTTGTGGCAGGCTTTTTTATTACCAGGCTACGTTTCGATTATAATTTTGAAAATTTCTTCCCCACCGGCGATCAGGATTTGGAGTTTTTTCTTGAGTACCGCGAGCAGTTCGAGAACGACAATGATTTTCTATTAATTGGGATTGAAAACAAAGCCGGTGTATTTCAGCAGGACTTTCTGCAAAGACTTGATTCAGTAACCCGCGCCCTGGACAACCTGCCACTTACCCGGCAGGTGCTTTCTGTAACCAATCTTAAAAATCCAATCATCGGACCTTTAGGTATTTTTGAGCCGCCGGCACTGCGCATAGACCAGCCCCGGTATTATGCCCTGGACAGCGCTGAATTATGGGCTAACCCTGCTGTGATGGGTACACTTTTAGCGCCCAACACACCTGCTGTTGCCATTGCAATTAACCACAAGCAGCAAATCAGCAAACAACAGGCCGATTCTCTCATGCTGCAGGTAAACCAGATACTTGCCCCGCACCCCTTCGATGAAGTTCATCTGGCAGGCAAGGTGCGGGCACAATCGGTATATGTGGAAAAAATGCAGCTGGAGTTTGCTGTTTTTGCAGGAGCCTCTTTGGTGCTGGTTATTATTTTTCTGACGCTGGCTTACCGATCCCTGTGGGGAGTAGCTGTGCCTATACTGGTGGTGGTTTTAACAGTTGTGTGGATCCTGGGCCTGATGGCTGCCACAGGCAAAATGCTGGATGTAATGATGGTACTTATGCCTACCATTATGTTTGTAGTGGGCATGTCTGATGTAGTGCATATCCTTACCAAATACATAGAGGAGCTTAGGAACGGGCATCCCAAAAAAGAGGCCATCCGGTTAACCATGAAAGAAATAGGGATGGCCACCTTTCTAACCTCCCTGACCACATCTGTTGGTTTTTTAACCCTTTTAACCACCAATATAAAGCCTATCCGTGATTTTGGTCTTTATGTAGCTGCAGGTGTATTTATTGCCTTTATACTGGCATTTACTGTTCTGCCCTCTGTTCTGGTATTAATGAAAACACCAAAAGTGGTTGACCGTGCCCAAAACCGACTGCTATGGGTGGGTACACTACGCCGCATGTTCAACAGGGTAATTCGCCATCGCTACCGGGTACTTGCAGCCTATGGGATACTATTACTGCTCTCTGTGGTGGGCATCAGCCGGCTGGAAAGCAATACCTTTCTTCTGGAAGATATAAGGGAGAATGACCCCCTGAAACAGGATGTATATTTTTTTGACGAGCACTTTGGCGGCAACAAGCCTTTTGAAGGCGCTATTATAGTCGCAGACAGCAGCCGCACGGTATATGATCCCGCCGTACTGGCAGAAATCCAAAAACTGAATACATACCTGGAGCAGGAATATGGTGTGAAGGGCGTAGTTTCTCCACTCCTCCTGGTTAAAGGTGTGAACAGAGCCCTTAACGGAGGCCAGGCAGCCTATTTTAGATTACCGGAAAACAAGCGTGACTATGCCAGGATTGCAGGCTTTTTACGAAGACTGGAACAAAGCAGCAAAGCAGTTCCCCTGGTAGCACAACAGGGAAGGCTTGGCCGGATCAGCGGGCGAATGCCCGACTGGGGGAGCAACATAAGTGAGGAAAAGAATAAAGAACTGCAGCTTTTTCTGGCACAGAACATAAACAGCAGCCTGATTGACTTTCGTGTAACGGGCACCTCGCTGCTGGTGGATAAAAATGCAGAATATATTACACGCAATATGCTGGAAGGTCTGAGCATTGCCTTTGGTATAATTGCCCTGATTGTTGGCCTGCTCTACAGATCTTTTCGGATGGTCATTATCGCCCTGATCCCTAACCTGGTTCCCCTGCTGATGATTGCAGGTATTATGGGGTATTTTGGTATATATTTGAAAGCATCAACTTCAATAATTTTCACCATTGCTTTCGGTATTGCCGTAGACGATACCATTCATTTTTTAAGCAAGCTGAAATTTGAACTTAATAAAGGACGCAGTCCGCTCTATGCTGTTAAAAACACCTATATTTTTACAGGAAAGGCTATCATCATCACATCCGTTATACTGGCCGGAGGCTTTCTTACCCTGATCCTTTCAAGCTTTGGCAGTACCTTCTACACAGGTCTGCTGGTAAGCCTTACACTCGTATTTGCAGTGATAGCCGATTTAACACTTTTACCAGTACTGGTGGTGCTGTTCATCAAGAGGAAAAGAGCAAAGCAGCAGCCTCTGCCAATTGGCAAATAGCTGAAACTTAATAGGATATTCTTAGTTTAAATTATTAGAAGCAACCAATTTTTTAATCATGACTTTTACATTAGTAATCATATTAGTTATCGTGCTGGCAATTGTGTTTAGCATCAGTTATAAAAGAAAGAAAAATATTGGCAATGATACCGGCACAACGCATGCGTCGCAAAAAAGGCCACCGGAAAAAGATCCGCCAAAAAGTAAGCCCTAAAAGTTTATTGTTATTTTTTTGTTATTTTCGGGAGTCAAGCTTACAAATGCTTTTTTTGATGCACTGAAAACTTTAATATTGTGCAGGGTTCAACCTACTCATAACTCAAAGTCTTTTCTATGACTCCTTCGGCTATAGTGCTAAATGTTTGTGCTTCAGTTTTCTTAACCCTGGCATTAATATTTTTCTCCTATCTGCTTAATCGCTACAGATCTGTGCGCAGGCAGCATGTTAAAATCCCTGAAGAGGCTAAACAGATTCCTTTATACGAAAGGGAAACTTCTCCTGTTTTGCAACGCAGCGCAAAACTACATTTAGCCAAGGCAGAATAATTGTGATCAAAAATATTGCTTTATCAGAAATAACATAAAAAATCCCCGTAGTAGTACGGGGATTTTCTTTTTTACAAAGACCTGTTCTTACGATAACCCCAGTGCCGGTGTACATCTTCAATAAAGGTGCTGTCCATATGCTCGGGCCAGGCAGTTGCTGTTCCGGGTGCTCTGTCCAGACTTGCGCTGTCTGCCAGCAGCCTTGCTTCATCGCCGGCAAATTGCAGGGCATCTGGAGGTAAGGCTACCCGATCTCCGCCTAATCCAAGAAAACCTCCACTGCTTAAGGTATATAAAGCTATCTCGCCAGACTGCAGATCAATAACTGCATCCTGCAGGGATCCGGTTTTGTCATGATCAGCTTTAACAACCGATATGTTTTTCAAACTGTTAAAAAACAGCCATCTGTTATCCATAATGTTATTTTTTAGGTTAGCATCTTATAGAGATTAATCTGCTAACTAGGGCTTTGTTTATACTCAGACATTATTTTTTGACCTATTTACGCTAACTTTGTACCCGCTCAAGAAATCCACCCATGGCAGAATACAATTTTCAGGAAATAGAAAAAAAGTGGCAGAAACACTGGCAGGAAACGAACATTTCCAGAACAGAAATAGACCACGACAGGCCTAAATTTTACGCACTCGATATGTTCCCCTACCCTTCCGGTGCGGGTTTACACGTGGGGCACCCCCTTGGCTATATCGCATCTGATATTGTTTCCCGCTACAAACGCATGAAGGGTTACAATGTGCTGCACCCGATGGGCTTCGATGCATTCGGGCTCCCTGCAGAGCAATATGCCATTCAAACAGGCCAGCACCCGGCTGTTACCACAGAACAGAACATTCGCCGCTACAAGGAGCAGCTACGTAATATTGGCTTTTCCTTTGACTGGAACCGTGAATTTGCCACTTCAGATCCTGATTACTACAAATGGACCCAGTGGATTTTTAAACAGCTTTTTCTGCACTACTATGATCAGGAGCAGGAACAAGCCTTACCGGTCAGCGAACTGATCAGAAGGTTTGAAAAATCAGGTAATACCGGCTTGAATGCCAGCTGCGATGATGAAACACCGCAATTTTCTGCCAATGCCTGGAGAGCTATGTCTGAGGCTGAAAAGGAGCAAATCCTGCTGCACTACCGTCTGGCTTATCTTTCAGATGCAACTGTTAACTGGTGCCCTTCCCTGGGTACAGTGCTGGCTAACGAAGAAGTAAAAGATGGAGTATCTGAAAGAGGTGGTTTCCCGGTAGTTCGCAAAAAAATGCGGCAGTGGAGTCTGCGCATTACAGCCTATGCCGAGCGGATGCTGAATGATCTTGAGTTCATCCAGTGGCCGGAAGCCGTAAAAGAAATGCAGCGCAACTGGATAGGCCGTTCTGAGGGCGCAGAGCTGTTCTTTGAAACCGATGATGAGTTTAAAGAGAAGATAAAGGTATTTACCACCCGCATCGATACAATTTTCGGCGTTTCATTCCTGGTACTGGCCCCGGAACATGAGCTGGTAGATATTATCACCACAGCAGAACAACAGGCTGCTGTGAACGAATATGTAGAAACAGCAAAAAACCGTTCGGAACGTGACCGGATGAGTGATGTAAAAACCGTGTCTGGTGTTTTTACCGGTGCCTATGCCATTAACCCTTTCAATGGTGAGCGTATCCCCATCTGGATTGCCGATTATGTACTTGCTGGTTATGGAACAGGAGCTGTAATGGCTGTACCCGCTCATGATAGCCGCGACTGGGCTTTTGCAAAGCATTATCAGCTGCCCATCCGGCAGGTAGTTTCCGGTGGCGATGTTGAAAATGAAGCCCATCCTGCCAAAGAAGGTACCATTATCAACAGTGACTTCCTAAATGATTTGACGGTTGCAGAAGCCATGCGTACTGCTGTACGCTGGCTGGAGCGAAAAGGTATAGGAAAGGGCCGCACCAATTTCCGCATGCGCGATGCCATCTTCAGCAGGCAGCGTTACTGGGGGGAGCCATTTCCTGTGTACTTCAAAGATGATATACCGCAATTGCTGGAAGACGACGAGCTGCCCCTGCGCTTGCCAGAGGTAGATGCATACCTGCCTACCGAAAGTGGCGAGCCTCCCCTGGCAAGAGCACGCAATTGGAAAACTCGCAGCGGCCATCCGCTGGAGACGAATACCATGCCGGGCTGGGCAGGTTCCAGCTGGTATTTCTTCCGCTATATGGATCCAAAAAACCAGCAGGAGTTTGTGAGCAAGGAAGCACAGGAGTACTGGCAAGCAGTTGACCTCTACATTGGCGGAGCAGAACATGCTACAGGCCACTTGCTGTATGCCCGCTTCTGGACTAAGTTTCTTTACGATATTAATAAGGTATCGGTGATGGAGCCATTCCGTAAAATGATCAACCAGGGTATGATCCAGGGCCGCTCCAATTTTGTATATCGTCTTAATAACCAAACAAATACCTTTGTTTCCTTCAACCTAAAGGATAGGTACGATGTTACTCCGCTGCATGTAGAAATCAGCCTGGTAGACAATGATGTGCTGGACCTGGAGGCTTTCCGTCAGTGGAGGCCTGATCTGGCTAATGCTGAATTTATCCTGGAGGAAAATGGCACCAATAGGGGTAAATATATCTGTGGCTCAGAAGTGGAGAAAATGTCCAAATCTAAATACAATGTGGTAAATCCGGACGAAGTGATTGCGCGTTATGGAGCCGATACCCTGCGTTTGTACGAGATGTTTCTGGGGCCACTGGAGCAATTCAAACCCTGGAGCACCCAGGGCATTGATGGCGTATATAAATTTTTGCGCAAGCTCTGGAGGCTATTCTATGATGAGGGTGGAAACTTTGCTGTTTCTGATGCCGCTGCTACCAGAGAGGAATTGAAAGTACTGCACACAGCTATAAAAAAGGCTACAGAAGATATTGACCGCTACTCTTTCAATACCAGCGTACCGGCTTTCATGATTTGTGTAAATGAGCTTTCTGCACTTAAATGCAATAAAAAGGAGGTGCTGGAAATACTGGTACTGATTGTTGCTCCCTATGCACCTCATATTGCCGAAGAACTTTGGCACCTGCTGGGGCACCAGACTTCGGTTGTGGTGGCACCTTACCCTGATTATAACGAGGAGTACCTGCAGGAATCAAGCTTTGAGTACCCTATTTCCATCAATGGAAAAATGCGTGCTAAAATGGTGTTTGCGATAGACACTCCGCAGCAGGATATGGAGCGGGAGATTTTAGCTTCGGAGCAGGTTCAGAAATGGACCGAAGGAAAACCTCCAAAGAAGATCATAATTGTACCTAAGCGTATTGTAAATATTGTGGTTTAAGCAGCAGTAACAATAATAAAAGAAAGCACCTACATTTCAGCAGGTGCTTTCTTTTTGCCTGTCAGGGCAATATCTTATCTGAAGAAACAATCAACAAACTACTCCCGCTCCATTTCACGTCTAAGGGGCGTTATATCTGTGGCTGATGTTGTTAAACTGTCTTCGGTTTTAGGAGGCATTACTGTACGCATGGTTACAATTGCCATTGATCTTTCCCGTTTCTTACGGCCAATAGGCTCTATAAGTCCATAGGTGCTCTTATTAACTCCGGCATAATGCTTGGGAATGCTGTCTTTTTCAAAGCGTGTAAAAAGCTGGTACCGTACTTCATCATCCAGTATAAAGGTAGACTGATAAGCAGGGCAAATCATTCTCTCCTGACAGGATTGCAGCATCAATACAGACGTTAATATTGCGAACAGGCCTTTTATAACCTTCATCTTCATAATCTTTCTACTTCTTCTGGGCTACTTCACAAAGTTTTATGAATTTTCAGCAAAATACATTTCTATCTTATTCATAATCCTACATGTGCACCGTTCATTTACGGAGTGCCCAAAGCAGGATGCTTAGGTTGAAAGACAGATATCAGGGCCTTCCAACGCTTTTGTTTGGCCTTTGCTGCAAACTACTGACTAAGTAATTGTAATCCAGAACTGTTATTCTGAAAGCTTAAAGTTATACTTCAAGCTTAGACTTTTTGCAGCAATCTTATTTGTTTTACTACATTGGGGTAAATTTGTTCTACCCACTCAGTATACATTTTACCCGAAGGATGCAATTTATCATCAGCCAGCAGATCAGGCTCTAATGCTGCCCTTTTACTGTTTTCAGTAATATTATAATAAGTTACTCCCAGACGCTGACATATACCTTGAGCGATGGTGTTATACTCCTCTACTTCTCTTGAGATTTGTTGTGGTTGTTTTTCTGCAGCGAAGGGCGTTACACCATAATCAGGAATAGAAAGCACAAATACACCCTCCGGTTTTTTGCGGGCATAAAAGATAGCTTTTTGTACCAGTCTTGTAAAATCTTCTCTGTATAAATCCAGGTGATAGCCCCGATACTGATTGTTCACTCCTATCAGGAGGCTCACCAGGTTATAGGCAGAAGGGGGATTTTCTTTTTCAATGGCAGCCAGCAGCTCGCCGGTAGTCCAGCCAGTGGTGGCAATCAGTTTGGGCGCTGCCACATCTATTGCCTGCTCCCTCAGTTTATTCACTAATTGATGGGGCCAGCTTTGTTGCTCCGCCACAGCTTCTCCTATGGTATAGGAATCTCCAAGAGCTAAATATTGCAACATAAGGAAAAGGAATAGTTTCTTATCTGATAATCATAATCTGTCAAGCTTTTTCAAATCCACTTCAGGCTTAAAGTGCCTTAATATCTTATCAATGATTTGACCAAGCCTTTTACTGCCTTGACAAATAAGTCGGTAAGGTGGTATTCATAAAGCGTTACAAACAGCAAAGTATTTTGCTGTTTAAGCATCAAAATTAAATGGCTTATTCAAAAAACATAATATTCAATTTATAATCCTAATTTTTCATATAATATTAATTTTCTGTGCTTGTGGCATTGTAGTGAACTTATGTAGAAATGAGTGCGTACAGACCTCAGTAGGCACAGGCATAAGAAAACAAAAAAAGCGGGCTCCTTAGAGTACCCGCTTTAAAATCATATAAATCACCCCTGCCAGAAATATTAGAATGCTTATTTTATTGATGCCGTGCATCATGCGTATGTTAAAATTATTTGGGCGGCTCGGATCTTTCTTTCGAAAGAAATAACCAAATACATCGCCCAGCGCAAAATAATCGCGCCAGCTTTCTTCGTTTTGTTTTTTCATAAAGCTATGCTATGCGTAATCTATGATTGCGGGCTCAAGCCAACGGCCATCTTCACGTATAAGCCCAATTAATTCATCAACAGCTTTTTCTGAGGGAACGTTCCTCTTTACTACCTCCTGTCCGCGGTATAAGGTTATCTTACCTTTGCCGCTGCCCACATAGCCATAATCGGCATCTGCCATCTCGCCAGGGCCGTTTACAATACAACCCATGATACCAATTTTCACCCCTTTCAGGTGATCGGTACGCTTCCGGATCATAGCAGTAGTTTCCTGCAAATCAAAAAGGGTACGCCCACAGCTCGGGCAGCTGATGTACTCTGTTTTGGTCATGCGGGTACGGGCAGCTTGAAGTATCCCAAAGCCCAGGCTGTTTAGTGTCTTGGTTACCAGCTGCTTATCAACATCCACTGAATGTTCTGCTTTATCCTGGCTAAGCATCACACCATCACCCAAACCATCAATAAGCAGGCCTCCAACATCGGTAGCAGCATAGAGCTGCAGTTCATCAGCAGTCAGACCTTTATAAGTACGGTGTACTACTACAGGAGCCGCTACTCCTGCTTCCATCAGCCTGAAAAAGAAGCGGCGCAGTGCTGCCATAGCATGGCTGTTTTGGGTTTCCAGCAGTACAACCGCTGTGTTGTCGTCCCTTAGCAGTGCCAGCAGCTCCGGACGGGCATCTTCAGCATCCAAGTGTATAAAGTTAAGTGCCGGATGCCTCTGCTGCCCTGGCTGCAGGTACTGCTCCGCACTTAGGAGCGGGTAACAAGTTTTCTGATCAGGTTGCTTTAGCCAGGAAGTATAATTCAGGATCTCCCGCAAACCATTCGGCAACATAAAGGAGATTGCCCGATCGCCACTGAACACAAAGTCTGCACCCAGGTCGTTCATCTTCCATTTATCAAGCTCGGGCAGGTAAAAATGCCCAATTGCCTTCAGGTCTTTCATTTCGATATTGCCATGGGCGCTAAAATCGGCAATTACCCTGGGTACCTGGCCGCCGCCAATATTTTCTACCTGCCGGGTTTCGCGGCGGTGGTAACTAAAAGGGTTTATAGGAATGTGCTGCAGCGGTTCTATGGCGCCATGCCCTGTCCTGTTGTTGTAGCGGTTAATCAGCGCAGCTGCCACTGGTGCTTCGGCCTCCGGCTCTTCGGTAAGGGACACACGCACGGTATCACCCAGCCCATCTTCCAACAGGGTGCCTATACCAACGGCAGATTTAATGCGGCCATCTTCACCTTCTCCAGCTTCGGTTACGCCAAGGTGCAGCGGATAAGGTTGCAAGCCCTCTTCTTCCAGCTTTTGTACCAGCAGGCGGTAGGCCTGCACCATTACCTGTGTGTTACTGGCTTTCATGGAGAGCACAATATCATAATAGCTGAATTCTTCACAAATACGCAGAAACTCCAGCGCCGACTCTACCATGCCCAGGGGGGTATCGCCATAACGGCTCATGATTCTGTCGGAAAGGCTGCCGTGGTTGGTTCCAATACGCATGGCAGTGCCATGCTCCTTGCAAATCCTGATCAGGGGAATAAACTTTTCACGGATGCGCTCCAGTTCAAGCTCGTACTGGGCATCAGTATACTCTACAATATCGAATTTCTTCTTATCGACATAATTGCCCGGGTTAATGCGCACTTTCTCTACCAGACGTGCCGCCAGCTCTGCTGCATTTGGGGTAAAGTGTATATCGGCGATCAAGGGTACGCTGTATCCCCTGCTGCGTAATTCTTTTTTGATCTCGCCCAGGTTGCGGGCTTCCTTCAGACTTGGTGCTGTAATACGCACATACTCACATCCTGCCTCTACCATACGTATGGTTTGCTCTACGCTTCCCCTGGTATCCATGGTGTCGATGGTGGTCATGGACTGCACCCTGATAGGGTTAAGACCGCCCATAGGCAAGTCGCCAATATATACTTCGCGGCTAAGCCGGCGGCTATAAGAAGTAAGGCTGTTACAGTATTGTTTCAAGTGCTGAATTTGTTTCTCTGCTGTATTCATATTGCTGTCAGCAGCTAATTTTTTGTTAACTTCTTAAGAACAAAAGGGGGCTGCAGGGGGTTCAGCCGGTCAGGCTAAATCTCCCAACTGCGGCCTGATGAGTATTTCTTCTACTACGCTTCGGCTGCTCAACAGCCACGTTGCCCATATCAGATCGGCGATGTCTTCTGATTTCATAAATCGTTCTTCAGGCAGATCTACTCCTTCCCAGCTTGCCGTAAGGGTAGCCCCCGGCAATACAGAAGTTACCCGGATGCCCTGCTCCTTGAGCTCCTCACGTAACACTTTTGAAAAACCCAGAAGTGCGTACTTACTGATGCAGTAAGAGCCGCCATTGGTATAGGCTGTAATACTGGCAGTAGAGCACATGTTGAATATATGTCCCTGCTTTTTGCCGACCATTAGTGGCAAAAGTCTGCGGGTAAGGTGGTAGGCACTGTACACATTGGTTTCCATGGTGCGCTCCAGCACACCTTCTTCCTCGGTCTGGATTTGTCCGGGTTCAAATACTCCTGTGTTATTGATGAGTATATCAATAGGCATTTCAACTGCTTTAACAGCTTCGGCAAAGGCCTCTACCTCCTGCTTTTTGCTCAGGTCGGCAGCATGCACATAGATGCTGCCTTCTGCCTTACTACTTGTATACTGATTTTTAAGCTGTTCCAGATCCTGCTCATTTCTGCTACAGGTAATTACAGGATAACCTTCCCTGAAGAATCGTTCTACCAGAGCGCGGCCCATGCCTTTAGTGCCGCCGGTAATCACTACCAAACCTTTCTCTCTTGTATGGCTCATTTTTTCGAAATATACGGGCTTTTCAAGTAATTTTAGTGGATAATTGTATTTTCGTACCTAAACTACCCATAGGCTGCATGAAATCGCTCGGGCGTTATGTTATTTTTTTAGGTTCTATGTTCAACAACATGGAATCGTTCCGTACATATGTACGTCTGATCATCGATGAATCCATCAGCGTAGGGGTAAATTCAGTTTTTATCGTTGCTATTGTCTCTACTTTCATTGGTGCGGTAACAGCGGTACAAACTTCTTATAACATAGTTAGTCCACTTATCGAAGACTACATTATTGGTAATATTGTTCGGGACATGACCATTCTGGAGCTGGCCCCTACTATTACTGCCATAGTATTTGCGGGCAAGGTGGGTTCTAAAATTGCCAGCCAGCTGGGCACCATGCGTATTACCGATCAGATAGATGCTCTGGAAGTAATGGGTGTTAACTCTGTGGGATACCTGGTGTTGCCAAAGATCTTTGCTTCCATGATCATGTACCCGATGCTGGTAATCCTGGCTGCATTTTTATCTTTATACGGCGGCTTTCTGGCCGCAACGCTTAGCGACATATCTTCAGCACAGGATTATATATATGGAATCCGCTACGGCTTTAATGAGTTTACTGTTACTTTCATGCTCATTAAATCTGTGGTATTTGCTTTCCTGGTTGCTTCTATCTCAGCCTATAAGGGTTTTTACACCGAAGGCGGTGCCCTGGAAGTAGGCGAAAGCAGCACCCGTGCCGTAACCAGCTCCTGTATTGCCATTCTGCTGGCCGATTATCTGTTGGCCGAGTTGATGCTTAACTAATTCTATCCGGCTCTCGTTTAGCGTTTTATATGCACTAAACTATGATTGAATTTAAAAATATTAAAAAGAGCTTTGATGGCAAGGATGTGCTCCTGGACGTAAGCGGTGAGTTTAAGCCCGGAAAAACAAACCTGATTATAGGCTCCAGCGGTACCGGTAAAAGTGTGCTGCTTAAAATAATTGTAGGCCTGATTGAGCCCGATAGTGGCGAGATCCTCTACGACGGGCGAAACTTTAGCAAGGGCGATAAAGACTTAAGAACCAACATCAGACAGGATATAGGTATGCTCTTCCAGGGTGGGGCTCTTTTCGACTCCATGACGGTAGAGCAGAACGTTATGTTTCCGTTAACCCTGAAGAGCGGCCTAAGCCCAAAAGAAAAAACAGAGCGGGTAAACTGGTGCCTGGAGCGGGTTGGCCTGGAGAATGCCAATAAAAAAATGCCTTCTGAAATAAGCGGAGGTATGAAAAAAAGGGTGGGCATAGCCCGTGCCATTGTTGATAATGTGAAATACCTGTTTGTGGATGAGCCCAACAGTGGCCTGGACCCGCAAACTTCTATTGTAATCGATGATCTGATCGCTGAAATTACCAAGGAACTTAATATTACTACCGTGGTGGTTACCCACGACATGAACTCTGTAATGGGAATTGGTGACCATATTATTTACCTATACAAAGGCAGAAAATTATGGGAAGGCAGTAATGATCAGATCTTGAGCACCAATGTTCCGGAACTTAACGAATTTGTATTTGCCAATAAACTGGCAAAATCATATAAACAAAACGAAGAAGAAAACGGGGGTTAATTTTTTAAGCAGCTGCAGTATGCAAAGTACAAAAGCCATTGCTGAACGCTTTGGCTTTTTATTCTAAAGAACGGGCTAGAACATTGCCCGAAGCATCATGCGGCCTGTGTGTACCACTACAGTATTTTCTGAGCGGCGGCCATCGTATACCACATTCAGCATTAAACCTCTCATAACCCGCTGCTGCAGCTGCAGGTTCCAGGTCCAGTTATTGCCTGGTCTTAGCGCCTCCAGCAGTGCATAGCTTACAGGGGTGTTGGTACTTCCCGCATAATCGATCTGCACCAGGCGCAATTGTCCGCGAATGGAGGTGGTAAGCTGGCGGCTTAGCAAAAAACCTAAACCCAGCTCACGTAGCTGTGCATTTTCCTGCTCTTCCTGCCACAGCATGTTTTCTTTTTGCCTGATGCGGCCACTAAGGTCAAGCTCCAGCTGCTGCATGGGGCGCCAGGTAAGCTTTGGCTCCAGCCCCCAGAAGTGTACGTCATAGCGCTGGTCTTTCAGGAAATCCGATAAATCTTCCTGCTCGCCCACCATGCCCTGCAGCTGAATATTCCAGGTGCGGGTAAAGCTACGGCGGGCGCTAAGGTGGTACTGGGCGTAATCGCTGATCTCGTAGCCGTTACTAAGCAACTGTTTGCGGGTATTCTGATGAAAACCGCCTTCGATACCCCACTCCGGGTTGCTCCTGTTATAAAAGACGTTTAGCTGCCATTGCTGCCTGCGGTGTAGCAAACCTACTTCGGCTAATCCGGCAGAGGCTGGTAAAAAGCGCTCCAGGTTAGAGCCTTCCGTTAACTTCTGATTAAGTCGTACACTCAGGGTAGCTGAAAGGGGCTGCATGGCCCTGAGCATTCCGGTTCTGTCGCGCCAGTCCACAGGTCCGTTGAGGGTGAGCCTGTATTGAAGTTCAGAACTATAAGCCTGTGTAAGCTCATTACTGGGCACAAGTATCCGGATGTAAATCTTTTCGTCGGGCAGCACAGCTTCGAAGAACTCCTCCAGCTGCGGCTCACCATCGCCATTGTTATCACGCCATACATGGGTACCCTGCCCTGCCGGTACCTTCACATAAACATAATCACGCTTTATTTCCCTGCCACTGCCTGCATTATAAGTAAGCTGCTGCCGGAAGGCTCCATCCCACAACAGGCTGTTCCACTGCAGCTGACCGGTAAGAATACGTTCTTCATTGCTGTCTTCCAGGCTATCCAGCAGCGCCTGGCTCTGCCGGTAGCTCATCTGAAACCCAAGCTGCTGGGGCAAATCCGGGTTGGTATACCACTGTGCCCGAAAGAGCTGCGCATCATTAGCCTCCTGCATTTCTCCCAAAACAGGTGCTTTATCCTCCCTGATGCTGTACTCCAGCAGGTAGCGGCTGCTCATGGCTGCCGGGTTGCGCACATAAAAGCGGTGCTCCCTGAAGTACTGGGCAGAGGTAAGTACAGAATCGGTTTGAGCCTGTTGGTAAACATTTTGCTCATGGGTATAAGCATAGCCAGGCACAAAGTGCTTAAAGTTCAGGTTCTGGTCCAGCACCAGCCGCTGCCACTTCACAAGCAGTTCATCCTGCTCATTTTCCATCAGAAAGAGGCTGGCGGTTGCCGCCAGGATTCCCATGGTTTTAGCGCCTTCAATCTCCTGCTGCCATCCCTGCACCAGGCCTGGCAGGTTCCTGTGCCGGTAATGATAAAGAAGACGGTTAGCAGCATCTTTTTCCATCCCGCCCCAAAGGCTGATGAGGTGGTCATCTACTCCATATGGAAGCGGCTGTACCCCCCAGCCCTGCTGCGGTAACAAGCCCCAGTAGCGATCGTACTCCACTGTTCTGAAGCGGTCTATGGGCGTAAAATTCTGGTTAGTAAGTTCATATTCCACTCCTGCTTTCCAATGCCAGGCCGGATCGAAAAACACTGGCAGTCCATCAATGCTATACCCGCTTTTTAGTGCCAGGCCTTTATCGTCCTGCTCCTCCAGCTCACTGAACAGGTTCTGGTCAAATTCAGACACCGCAAGCTCAGCATATACTTTTCCAAACTTACCTAAACGATAGCTGCCCCCTCCTGTCACTACCTGACGCTTCCTGGGAGCCTGCAGCAGCCTTACAGGCTCGTATTGGCCCTGGGGCACACCTCCTGCCGGCGATACCCAGCGATAAACCCTTCCCCTGGGGGTAATTTCCTGTAACTCATAATTGCCGTTTCCCTGCCCTACCTGTGTAAAGCCCAGCCGGTAATGAGCGCTTGCCGGATCGGTGCTGTACACATAAATCTGCCTTGGCTGGCCATCGGCATCCAGGGTATCTTTTTGCTGGTACAGCAGCAAATCTGCTGTATATCCCACGCTGTCGGAGGAGGCAGCCCAGAGGTTTGCAAAGGTATCGCCCGCCTCACTGAGCCGCAGCATATCCTGCTCATTCAAGTCAAAGAAAAGAGGCTGATAGCGGTTATCCTTCTCCTGGTAAAAACCACTGAAGAATTCAAATCTGCCTTTTGCATGGGTATGGCCTGCGCTCATAATACCCCGGCGGTACTGCTGATCGGCATATTCATATTCTACCCGTATGCGGGAGTAGCGCGTAATAATGGTACCCGGAGTAAAAGATATTTCGCCCAGGTTATAATCAATAATATAATCGTACTGGTACCCCCGCTGTAAAAGCCGTCCATCCAGAAATACGCGCTCTGAATTGGCAAGTACCATAACATATCCCTGTCCGTTTGCCCCCTGCAGGCGGTACGGACCCAGCATACCTTCCACAGGTTCCAGTTCTACCGCATTAAACTGCCCCCTGGCGGCGGCGGCAGATACGGTAGTTTCTCCTGATCCCTTACTTAGCCATGAAGAACGGGTGCGGAATGAGAGTCCCTGTACATTACGCTGATAGCGCAAAAAGCTTCCGTTGGTATTGCGCATCTGCAAATCACCAGCAATGAGCGAACTGCTGTCGGTATAGAGCTCCACAAACACCTTATCGAACTCCTGCAGGTTCTGGGTATTTCCATCTGGCTGAAAAGGAATATTCTGATCTGAAATAGAAGCCCGCAGGCCTATCTTGTCAGTTAGCATGCCTTCCAGCTGCAGGTTTAGTGCTGATTGAACAAATACATCCTGAGTATTTCCAAAGGAAATCCCACGGCTGATGCTGCCACTTTTCTGAATATCATCGGAGCTGAAGAGTTCTTCCTGCTGCCACACCTCATTTTTGTTACGGGGCCGCAGCTTAAAGGGAGCCAGCGAATCGTATTCAGCAAGTGTGCGGTTCTGTACAGGTTTATGCAGGCTGTATGGCAAACGGGTATAACATACCAAAACCGAATCTGGTAAATTATCGCCTGAAAATTGTATTGTTCCCTCGGAGGGGTTGTACTGCCACTGCAAATCAGCAGCAGAAAGGCTGATGCTTTTAGGGATTACGCTTAGGCTATCCAGTGGGCCAGGCGTTGCAGAAGGCTGTAGCCAACGGCACACAGCGTCACCGTCTGTTGTTTGCGCGTGCACCAACAGAGGAAGCGCCAGTAAGCACCATAGTAGCCTGATTATTAGCATTTAGTTCACCAAAGGCAATTCTATGAAGAAGGTAGTACCTGCTTCGTCGCGGCTGTGAGCGCCCTCCATCGCATACTGCTCTGAATTACTCTCAAACCAGATCCGGCCACCGGCATGCTCTATTCCTCTTTTAGCAATGGCCAGGCCTAATCCGGAACCGCTGTTTTTTGTACTAAAGTTAGGAACAAATACTTTATGACGTATAGTTTCAGCGATGCCTGTACCATTGTCCTTTATTTTGATCAAAACTTTATGTATTTCTTTCTCCTCAAGGCTTATTTCCAGCTGTGGCTGCCTGTCGGAAGGCACAGCCTGTATGCCATTCAGGATGAGGTTATTGAACGTACGCTGCATCATTTGCTCATCTCCCTGCACCAGCCAGGTACCATCCGGTATAGCTACCTCCAGCTGATAGTGCTGATCGCTGGTGTAGAGCCGCACCACCCTGCTTAGCACAGCTGCCACATCGAAGCTCTCCTGCCGTGGGGCCGGCATTTTGGCAAAAGCCGAAAAGCTGGTAGCGATATCGCTTAACGTATCAATCTGATCCAGAATTGACTGAAAGGATCTGTTCACCCTGTCTTTTTCAGCTTCCTCTAAAGAGGGTTGTAGGCGGCGGTTCAGGTGCTGCAGGCTAAGCCGCATAGGCGTAAGCGGATTTTTAATCTCATGTGCTACCTGCTTGGCCATTTCGCGCCAGGCACTCTCTTTTTCAGATCTGGAGAGTGCTTCTTTACTGGCCTGCAGGTTCAGCAGCATATGGTTGTACTCACGCACCAGCAGACCTATCTCATCTTCGGTAGGCCAGCTTAAGGGTTCATTTTTACCTGTTAAACTGATAAGTCTTAGCCGGTCTGCTATATAGCGGAGTGGTGCCGTCAACTCCTTTGAAAACACATACAGCAGCAGCAGGAACACCAGGAACAGGGTGGCAAAAATAGAAACGATGTTAGAAAAGATAGCCGACAGCTGCCGCTGTAGTACATAACCAGAATCAAAGAAAGGAACGCTTACGATACCCAGCAGTTCTCCACTGCTGTTGCTCCTTACTGCAACATAGGCAGAGCGGTATTGCAGCCTGCCAACCGTTTCGGTTAAGATAGTCTGCCGGTGGTGTTGTTCCACGATTTCAGCCTGTGCGTATGGGTTGATTACCGGCGCCAGGTAATTTTTCTGGTAAATAGCCGGCTGACTCGTTGCCTGTAAAATCCCTTGCGTATCGAAGAGATGTATATCGGTTTCAGTATAGCGTGAAATACGGTCCAGGTTTGTGCCAAGCATTTCCCGGTCAATATATCCCTGCTGATAATCCTGCAACAGATCTGACATGCCCCTGCTGATGCTTTCTGCCGTATCAAAAAACTGCTGTTCTGTTTCCTTTCGGTAACTCTGGCTGATAAGACTAAGTGTGGATACCGTAATGATGAGCAGTGGAAGAAAAATTGCAAAGTTAAGGTAGAGCTGAATCTTTGTGGTAAAGTTCAGGTAGCGCACCGACAGGCGCTTGATCAGCAGGTATCCAATTACATAGAGTGTAATCAGGAAAAGCAGGAACAGGAGCAGAAATGAGAAATTAGCGTAAATAATGCTAAAGGGCTGTGCCGGACTGGATACCACTACAACCCTGTTGTCTTCGCCCCTGAGGGCATAGTGGTGATAATCCTGGGTAAAAACCCCCTCCTGATACAGCTGCTCATCCTCAAGCAGATCATCCGGAAACAAATGCAGGTAATCAAATTCACCCGCATCGAAGCGCAGTCTTCCATTCACAAAAACTGCGTAATTACTTCTTTCGAAAAGAGGCTCCGTTAGCTGCTGGCTGGTAAACAACTCCGGATATACGGTACGGGGCTGGTAACGTTTCAGCCTCGACTCCATCAATACATAGCCTATAGCAGACTGTTGGAAATATACCGGCACGAACTTTTTATAGCTGTAGTCTCCTACACCCTCGCCGCTAAAGCGGTACAAACCCTCCAGGCCGGTAGATTCGCCCTGCTCCATTGCCTGTTGCTCCAGTGTAAAATAAGAAGCTGTATACTGGTTGCTAAGCGGATAGCCTCCCAGCCCAAAAAGACGGATGGCTATTTCATATTTGTCAAAATAGCGGCTGAGGTACTGTCTTCTGATTTTTTGTTCAATGCCCTCTTTGCTGAATAGTGGACTAAGAAAACGGTTTACGATGTATGGATCATTCTGGATGTTAAGGGCTGCTTCATGAAGCAGGTACTCACCTACCAGATCCCTTTCGGTAAGCACCTGCGATGCCAGCCTTTCTTTTTCGGCAAGTAAACTGGTTTTGCGCTGACTGTGCAGGGCCAGTGAGGCAGAAAGCGCACAAATTATGGCTGCTCCGAACAAATATATAAAGAGCGTATAGTTGAGCTTGGGAGCGGGTGATCTGCGGGTAAGCTGCCTGTAGAGAAAACCATAAAATACCAAGGCAGGCAGCAAAAATAAGCTTACAGGAGAAATCCAGACCAATACCAGGCACCACAACAGTAACAATACTCCTATCTGCAGTATATCCTTCTGCCTGAATCTGCTGCTTCTCAGCCAGCTCATGGCCGGGTGTGTGAAAAGAAAGAACAGAACCGATACAATGGCCACCACTCCCCAGGCGAGAATTTTTAGAAGAGATGGTTCAATATTTTGTGTGATATCCAGAGAAAACTGGGCATGATAAAAAAGCAGGCGCATCAGGTAGTAATGCAGCAGCAATCCAAGCAGCACCCACACAACTGCTATCAGGTTGAAAAAGCGCAGGCCTGCCCAGTCTTCCAGCTTAAGCACTATAAATTTCCGATATGGCCATACAAGCAAAAGTACCCCCAGTAAAAAAAGTACATTCAGCAGAAAGTCTGCCAGAGAAGGATTCAGGCTGGAAGATGCATAATATTGTGGGTTAAAGATGGAAAGCGGATAGATCCGATGTGGCAGATCGGGTGCCAGCATCAGTACCCGGACAACCAGAAAAAGGGCTGCATATACTAAAAACTTCTTCTTTTCTACTCCTGCATAATGATAGGCTTCGCGCCAGAACACGACTGCCACCCCTAAAAAACCAAGCAATACAAACCATGCTGCCAGCTCAAGCAGGTTTTCATACCCCCTGGCATAGCCGGGGGAGAGTGCCAGCCAGAAGAGCGGTTCATCTACAGACTGGAGGTAAACCGGACTAAAACCCTCTGCTTTGGTTGCACTAAGGCTAAAGGAAGCCGATGAGAAAATTTCCGGGTTATAGCGCTGACCAGCGTAAGCTTCAAAAAGAGTGCTCTGCAGCGGCAGTAGCATAAAAATATTATAAGATTTGCTTGCCAGTACTACCTCCCGCTGATAGGCCAGAAACTGGCCATCGGGCATGTTCAGGAACTGTACCGGTAATCCAGACTTCAGGAGTGAGTATGATGGCAGCAGGTGGTAATCTGACCAGAACCAGGGTTGCTCGCTGGTGTAAATGTAATAGGGATAAGGGAGCTTTTTAGGCAGGTAGGAAAAAGGCTGATCTGCATGGTGCTGCAGCACATTTGTAATCTCCTGCAGCCTTTGTTCAATTTTCCTGCTTTCTTCCTGCAGTGTGTTGCTTACCTTCTCGTGCGGCTCCGGAGCCAGTGCCACGGCTCCCCACCATACCAGCAGGCCTGCCAGTAAAA
This sequence comes from Flammeovirgaceae bacterium 311, assembly GCA_000597885.1. NCBI lineage: Bacteria > Pseudomonadati > Bacteroidota > Cytophagia > Cytophagales > Flammeovirgaceae > Flammeovirgaceae bacterium 311. The sequence goes on along the minus strand of CP004371.1, from coordinate 6,606,332 downwards.
TGATGTAAGGAACAAGCTGCCATGAAAAGCGCAAGTGGTTAAGCATAGTCTTTATTTTGGATTCAGCGGGCCTTTTGCATAAGACCTGTTATAGCTTACTCCACCAAAGGCATACAGATAAAGCACCCGGGAAAACCTGAAACTTAGGGGTAAAAGCAGCAGGGTAACCAAAGGAACGCTCAGAAGGTAAACCAATAGCGGTGGATCATCGAATCCAAAATATAGTACAAAAGAAGTGCCAAGCAAAATTGCAACTGTGAACATATAGCTGATGTACATGGCACCAAAAAAGAAACCCGGCTCCCGCTCAAACATCAGTCCACAGTGCGGGCACAGCTTGTTGGTTTTGCTGAAGCCGGTATGATAGGCAGGGTGTACATAGATATTACCCCTATGGCAACGCGGGCATTTAGATTTGAGAATAGCTTCTGCGGTGGATATTTCGGGCATTTTTGCGTGCGTTGTAATACCAGATCAGACCAACAGCCATGATCAGTAAGTAAGGAGTAACAAACAGATAGATGATCCCTGTATTCAGGTTATCACTGGTTAATAGAAAAGAGCCGTCGCTTACATTACTTTCCAGCGTAGACCTGCACATGGCACATTGTGCACTAGCCTGATTTACCAGCAGCACTAAAAATCCCATGAAGAAAAATACACTTTTATGAATGCGCTTCATCATTTTCTGCTAAAACTGATAATAAGGTCTGATCATAAAATACACCATCACACCGCTGATGCTAACAAATAGCCACATGGGGTATGCCCACTTTACAACCTTCTGGTGTAGTCTTATATTATCTTTTAACGCAAAATAGGCAGCCATCAGTACAAAAGGCAATACTACTGCTGCAAATACTATATGGGTGAGCAAGACAAAGGTATACACATAGAGGCTATAGCCTACTGCAGCCTGCTCGGCAGCATCACGCACATAATCGCCATTTACATCACCAAATTTAGTAGAGGGAACACTGGCATGATAAAGTACATAAAAAACCAGGAACAGCGCGCCCAAAGCCATGGCACCCAGCATTAGCTGGCGGTGCAGCTTTATGTTACGTTTACGAACAGCAACAAGTGCTGCAACCAATAGTACAGCCGTGAAACTGTTAAGGGTGGCAATTACTGTTGGGAAATGCTGAACCAGCTCTACAGGCAGGTTTACCTTGAAGGGTGAAAACAAAAGAAAAGCTACTACCAGTGGTACTGCTACTGAAACGGCAATAATGCCACGCAGCAGATTCTTTTCGTTCCTGGGGTATATCAGTTCGGCCATTTTACAACTACTCCATTTTTAAGATTCGTATTTCCTGAACAAGCCTGTCTACCTCCTGGCGGTTATCGCCATCATAATATCCCCTGATGCGGCGCTGTCCATCTACCAGTATAAACTTGTTGCTATGGATAAAATCATCTGAACCACTGTTTCCAGCCTGTACCGGCAGTAAAAAACCACAGCGGGCAACATCATAAAGCGGCGATTTATCACCGGTCAGAAAGCGCCAGTTGTCTTCTTTTACACCAATTCTTTCAGCATACTCTTTTAGCACCCGTGGCTGATCGTACTCCGGATCTACAGTAAACGAAAGTAACTGCAGTTCGGAATCGTCCCTGAAAGCTTCCTGTACTCGCAACATTTCGGCCGACATATCTTTGCACATGGTGGGGCAGTTTGTGAAGATAAAGTCCACCACCGTTATTTTATCTTCCAGCCAGGCTTCGCTTACAAGACGGTTATCCTGATCTGTAAAAGCAAATACCGGCACATGGTGCTGTCCTTCGGGAAATACACATATGTCTGACGACATATCAGCAGCGTTGCTGAAGTATACCGGAATTTCGTAATGATTCTGTCCATAGCGGTGCAGGAACAGGATAATGCCTACCGGTATGAGCAGCAAAATGAATAAGAAGATTAGTTTACGCATTTGAATTTTATTCAACCCCATTTCTTAAACAGCCGGGAGATCAGAATAATTTACCTTAAAGAAAAAAAGCCGGCAAAACCGGCTTTTATATTTACATTCTTCCCTGTAGTACCTGGCCACCCTCTGTTAGCAAGGCTATGATTAGCCAGACAATAAAGATGGTGGGTAAAATAACACTCCAGGCCAAAGATTTTGTTTCATACTTCATGTGCATGAACTCTGCCACTATGTAAAAGGCTTTTACAATGGTAAGGCCAATAAAGATGGCAACTCTTAGCATGTTTGCCTCCATGGTAAAGGCAATGATAAATTCTACTGCAGTAACGGCACCTAGTAAAAGGGCCGTCATCCATATCTTTCTGATATGCTCTTTATTTGCTGGCTGAGGTGTTACCTCCGCATCGTGATGGTCGTTTATTTGAGCCATGGAAGTATATGTTAATGGATCAGATCAAATAGAAGAACGTAAATACAAATACCCACACCAGGTCAACAAAGTGCCAGTATAAACCAATTTTTTCTACCATTTCGTAATGGCCACGGCGTTCATAAGTTCCTACAGCCGTGTTAAAGAAAATAAGGATCAGCAGCACTACACCGCTCAATACGTGTGTACCATGGAAGCCTGTGATGAAAAAGAACAGGTCGGCAAACAGCTGTGGACCATATTCATTGATATGCAGGTTAGCACCATAAAATTTTGTGCCATCGGCCAGTGATATGCCTGTATCGGAACCGGCTATAAAGTGACCCCACTCCCATGCCTGGCAACCCAGGAAAGTGATACCACCAAGGATTGTCCACAGCAGATATTTTTGCACAGCACGGCGATCCATACGGTGTCCTGCCTCTACGGCCAGTACCATGGTAACGCTGCTCATGATCAGGATAAAGGTCATGATGCCTACAAATACCAGTGGTAAGAATACACCATGCAGGAAAGGAACTGCATTGAAGACCATATCAGGTACAGGCCATGCTTCCTGAGAAGGAACATAGGTCCCTACCCCTCCAACTGCCGTTTCGTTTGCCAGGTTGCTGTAGCGGATCATGCCATAGGCTACAAGCAAAGCGGAAAAAGTAAAAGCATCTGAGAGCAGAAAGAACCACATCATCAGTTTGCCGTAGCTGGCATTCATGGGTGATTGGCCGCCATCCCACAGGCCCCGCTTTGGTCTATTCATGCTAACGGTTTCGGTTGCCATAGAATCAGGTAAAGTTTAGATCAGTTAAGGTTTATGCGTTCATTGTTAGAAAGAAGAACAAGTATAGCCAAAGCCCGTCTAAAAAATGCCAGAAGGTAGTGCACATTTCAATAGAGCCCATGTTTCTGCCATGTATCTGAAAGCGTTGCAGGCGATACATGACGATGGCTACAAAGATAAGTCCCGCAATAATATGCACACCGTGCATAAAAGGCAATACATAAAGAAAGCTTTGAATGGCACTGCCGCCTACAAAATAAATATCCTGTGCGATCAGGTCATTGAAACTCAGCCACTGGCCTACCAGAAATGCAATCCCTAATATCAGGGTAAAGCCCAAAAGAAGACGTGCAGCTGCCAGGTTATCCTTTTTTACAGCGTTTTTTGCCAGGTGCATGGTAACACTGCTGATTAACAGGATTACGGTTGTAATGGTAAACAGCTGAGGCAATTCATTGTTCAGGAATGCCCCCTCAGAGCGAGCTACCAGAAAAGCACTTGTCCAGCCGGCAAACATCATGAAAATAGCTACAATAAATAGCCATACAATAAACTTGCTGGGATTCATGGTAAGGGTCTGCTGGGGCCCTTCCGCATGTGTTAAGTTGATATTTTGCATATTTTTCTCCACTACTCCACTATACTTTATCCAATAAATAAGCAATCTGCACAACTGGCAGGTATATGAATGAGCCAAACATAAGACGCAAAGCAGATTTCTGGCTGCAGTCTTTCATTAAGGTGAAAGTTTGAAACAGGAACAACACCCCACAAATAGTTGCGACCAGTGCTGAATTGATACCGGTGATGCCCAGTTTGGTGGGTAACAGGCCCAGGGGTAACAGAAACAGTGTGTAAGACATAATCTGTATGGCAGTACGCAGGTCTTTCTGCCCGCCCTGTGGCAATAGTTTGAAACCAGCTCTTTTATAATCTTCATCTGCCACCCAGGCAATGGCCCAGAAGTGTGGAAACTGCCAGACGAATTGTATTCCGAATAATATCAGTGCCTCGGTAGAAATGGCTCCTGTGGCAGCCGTCCAGCCTAACAGAGGAGGTAAAGCCCCGGGGAAAGCACCGATCAGAACGGCAATGGGTCCTACCCTTTTCATGGGCGTATACACAAAGCTATAGAGCAGAAGCGACAGAGCCGATAAAGCAGTTGTAAGTACGTTTGTGTACAGGGTGAGCAGCACCAGGCCAATACCACCTGCTACGGCAGCAATCATCAGCGCTTCCTGTATAGAAACACGTCCCGTTGGGATTGGGCGGTTCATGGTTCTTTTCATCAGCCGGTCGTAATCACGCTCCAGCACCTGATTGATGGTAGTGGCCGCACCTGATACCAAAAAACCTCCGAGCGAAAGCATGATAATCTGTCCCCACTGAACCGGTCCCTGCATAGCCAGTAAATAACCAAAGGCAGAAGAGAAAGCTACCAGAAATGAAAGTCTGAACTTTAGCAGCTCAGCCAGTATTTTAAGATAATCTGCTACTACTACAGCTTGTGATTTACTAGTATTAGCTGCTAACATGTTTGAAGTTTATAATTTACCTGTTGCGTAGTACTGCTACGCACTATTAATAACATATAAAATTGCAATCCGAATAAAAGTGTGCCCAGCAGCAGATGTACTGGCTGCAACACGGCAGGAAATCCAAAATAAGCCAGTATGATACCAACGCCTGCCTCTGCCAGCACTATTACCAGCAAAACAGTTGCCCAACGGGTAAGTTCCCTGTTTTTTGCCCCTATGCAGATATACAGCAAATAAATATGGGCCAGTAGCAACAACCAGGAAAAAGATCTGTGGATGTAAAAAACTACATCCAGTTGATCCACCCACAGTGCCCTGTTCTGATAAGCCATACCGGCAGCGATCGTATCTATTGCTTCGCGTACCTGGGTGCCTATCACCACCTGCAGTACCGTTAAAACAATTGCTGCCCAGAGCGCTGCAGTTGCACCCTTTGCCTGAGTAAAATACCTGGCAGGCTGCTCCTGTGCCCTGTAAGACGCCAGCTCAAGCAGTGCAACCAGTAACAGGGCAGGTAGCATATGGATGGTAACCATCCAGGGCAGCAGGTTAGTTGAAACAACCAGAGCCCCCAGCCACCCCTGAAAAATTACCAGTACCAGTGCAATGCCGCTAAGCAGGGTAATGCTTCTTTTGTAATTCCAGAATTTTAAAGAACGAATAAAGGTGGCAATAATGAGTAAGCCTATTGCTACCCCTACTAACCTGTTGATGTACTCGATCCAGGTGTTAACAACATTGAATTCCGACTCCTGGAGTATGGCTTCTTCGGTTCGTAATTCATGGGCTGTGTTTCCCATGCCTATGCGCTCCAGAAAATTGGCCAGACGCTCATTTTTTGCCAGTCGTTTCTCCAGGTATACCTGCTGATAATCTGCAGGCAACTGCGACTCATCTGTGGGTGGAACCCAGCTGCCAAAACACTTTGGCCAGTCGGGGCAACCCATGCCGGAACCACTGCTGCGAACTATACCTCCTACCAAAATCAAAAGGTAAACGGCCATAATGGTAATTACAGCCAGTTTACCGTATGATTTTGCGTAAGATTTATTTGGTGGTGTCAGTTTCATCAACAATTATCGCATCATCATCCTTCTCCCTGTCTACCAGTTCATTTTCATGTGGCAGGTTAGAGCCTGGCGTCATGCTATAAGGAATGTTTTGCGGTATATAATCTTCAATTGCACCTGGTTTGCTATAGTCATATGGCCAGCGGTAAACAGTTGGGATCTCACCAGGCCAGTTACCATGTCCGGGTTCAACAGGCGTAGTCCACTCCAGGGTATTGGAGCGCCATGGATTAGCAGAAGCCCTGCGGCCAAACCACATGCTATAGAAAAAGTTGAAGGCGAATATCAGCTGCGAGCTGAAGGTAATAAGCGCTGCAACCGTTACAAAAGCATTAAGATCTGCAAATCCGCTAAATGCCTGGAAGTTAGTCCAGGTATAATAATGGCGTGGGAACCCGGCAATACCAATGTAGTGCATGGGAAAGAACACCATGTAAACACCAACAAAAGTTAACCAGAAGTGAACATATCCCAGCTTGTTATCAGGCATCCTTCCAAACATTTTCGGATACCAGTGATAAACACCAGCCATCATGCCGAAGAAAGCTGCAGCTCCCATTACCAGGTGAAAGTGTGCAACCACAAAATAGGTATCGTGCAGGTACACGTCTATGGCTGAGTTACCCAAAAAGATACCTGTGATACCACCTGATATGAATAGCGATACCATGCCTATGGAAAACAACATAGCCGGCGTAAAGACTATATTACCCCGCCAGAGGGTGGTAAGGTAGTTAAAGACCTTCACCCCCGATGGTACGGCAATGATCAGCGTCAGGAACATGAATACAGATCCCAGGAAGGGGCTCATGCCTGATACGAACATATGGTGTGCCCACACAACGAATGAGAGTACAGAGATACCCAGCAGTGAACCGATCATGGCACGGTAACCAAAAATAGGCTTACGGGAGTTTGTGGCAATGATCTCTGATGTGATACCCAGTGCCGGCAGGATAACGATGTATACTTCGGGGTGACCCAGGAACCAGAACAAGTGCTGATACAAGAGTGGGCTACCACCCACGTGTGGAAGTGCTTCGCCATTCAGGTAAATTTCTGCCAGGTAGAAGCTGGTACCGAAGCTACGGTCGAAGATCAGCAGTAAAGCAGCTGCAAATAACACCGGGAAAGCCAGCAGACCCAATACAGCCGTCAGAAAAAACGCCCAGATGGTTAATGGTAGCTTGGCGAATGACATGCCCCTGGTACGCAGGTTGATTACCGTGGCGATGTAGTTGATACCACCCAATAGCTGCGAAACGATAAACAATGACATAGAGGTTAACCAGAGGGTCATACCCATGCCGGCTCCGCTAATACTTGTGGGTAATGCACTTAACGGTGGATACACCGTCCAGCCAACACCTGCAGGACCTGTCTCTACAAACAAGCTGCAGAACATGATAACACTGGAAAGAAAGAAGAACCAGTAGGATAACATGTTCATGAATCCTGATGCCATATCGCGGGCACCAATCTGCAGCGGGATCAGGTAGTTAGAGAATGTACCGCTAAGACCTGCTGTAAGCACGAAGAATACCATGATGGTACCATGCATGGTTACCAGGGCCAGATAGAATTCAGGGTCGATTTTACCACTGCTGTTAATCCAGTCGCCCAGGATTGGCCGCAGCCATTCCTGACTCATTTCAGGGAAACCCAGCTGCAGGCGGAACATCATTGAAAGCGCACCACCCACAAATGCCCAAAGCAAACCTGAAACCAGGTATTGCTTGGCAATCATTTTATGGTCGGTAGAAAAAATGTATTTGGTAATAAAGCTTTCATGATGCGCATGTTCTTCATGCAGATCGGCATGAGCACCATGGGAGTTATCAGTATGTATGGTTGCCATTCTTTAGCTTTAGTATTTTATTGTTGAGTAGTGGTGGTAGCTGCTTCTACCGTCTCTGTTTCTGTGCCTGCAGCGTCTACTGCCTCCTGTGTCCGAAGATTCACGTCAAGTTCACCTTCCGATGGTTCCTGTCCGCCTGGTTCTATCCATGGCTCCTGCTCTCTTTTCCATCTTTCATAATCTGCAGGTTCGTCTACTACAACTATTTTTCTCATAGAGAAATGACCACGTCCGCAAATCTGCTGACAGGCTAATTCATAGTTGAAATCCGGGTCGTTCAGCTCTTTGCGCATCTCAGCGGTAGTCTTGGTGGGTGTAAACCACAGACGGGTCGGCATACCAGGCACTGCATCCATCTTCTGGCGGAAGTGCGGTAAGCTTACTGAGTGTATTACATCGCGTGCCCGAATTTTTATTTCCACAGGAACACCTTTTGGCAGGTGTATCTCCAGTGGTATAAAATCATCCATAGAAGCAGGATCTTCAGTGCTTAAACCCATAGGATTTTCTGGAGAGATAAGCCGGAAATCAAAATCCCCAAGCTTATTATCGGCACCCGGATAACGAGCTTCCCAGGCAAACTGATACCCCATGATCTCGATTTGTTCTGCTTCTTCCGGAGCAGCCTCTGTCATATCATTCCATACCTTAAAGCCACCAAATACCAGCGAAACAAGCACGATAGCAGGAATAATGGTCCAGGCAATTTCAAGGCGGGTGTTATCGGGATAGAAAAGAGCTCTTCTGCCCTCCTTATACTGATACCGGAAGGCAAAATAGAACAGCGCAATATTAGTGAGCATGAAGGCGGCAACAGACACCCACATGGTCGCCCAGAAAAGCGACTCATAGTCATCTGCATGCTGGGCAGCAACCGGCTGCTGGTACTCATCATAGGCATCAAAAGAATACCAGAAGAACAGACCACCCATCACGATCAAAAAGACCAGGAACAGGATGGCATTAACTTTATTACTGGCAGATACTCTGATTTTATCGGTACCTCGTGCTACACTTACAAGTGTATACACCCGGTAAAGGAGCATCAGTATCGCTAACAGGATGATTACGCCAATGGCTATCAGGATTCCAAACATTACTGTCCGACTTATTATGCGTTAAAAATTAAATATGATGGTGCATGCTTTCCTGCAGCATGGGGTGATGCTTTGGAATAAGGCCCATTTTTGTAAGAGCACCCATTACCACAAAACCAAATGCTGAAGCATATACTAGGATCAGTCCAACTTCCATCAGCCCGAATCCACCAAAGTCTTTCATAACAGCCGGTGTTACCATCAGGTAAAAATCCAGCCAGTGACCAAACAACACAACCGAACAAACTATTTTCAGGAATATTGTATGACGTTTAGCATCTCTTGTCATCAGAACAAGGAATGGAAAGAAGAAATTCAGGATCAGGTTAATAAAGAATATAGGCGAATAATAATCGCTGGTAAGTCTTTCGATGTAGTAGATAGACTCTTCCGGAATATTTGCATAATAGATCAGCAGGAACTGTGAAAACCACAGGTAGGTCCAGAAAATACTAAAGGCAAACATAAACTTACCCAGGTCGTGCAGGTGGTTGGCATTCACAATCTTCAGGTAGCCTGCTTCACGCAGCAGCACCACAATAAGGGTAATGGCAGCAATGGCACTTACCCACCAGCTTGCAAATACATACCAGCCAAAAAGCGTGCTGAACCAGTGAGGGTCAAGAGACATTACCCAGTCCCAGGCAGCCATTGAGGAAGTTACTGCAAACAGTACCAGGAATATGGCAGAGTATTTCCGTAAAGTATACCAGTAAGAAGTACCTCCATTAAGGTCTTCCCGACCTGATTCACGACGGATCAGGAAAAAGAACACAATCCATATTGCAAAAAAAGCAATCATGCGGGCCAGGTAGAAGAAGGTATTCAGATAGCCTCTTTTATTGGCAATGATGGGATCATAATCCGGCCCCGTTTCATCATAAAGTCCTTCGTGGGTCCAGTGAAAAAGATCATGGTTAGCAATAAGCCAGGTAACCAGCATCAATACCGCTGCAATGGGTAACCAGCTGGCCATTGCCAGTGGTATACGTTCAAAACTGGTAGACCAGCCTGCCTGCGCTGCGTACTGAATAGCAACCCAGAAGAGACCTGCTACGGCTAGGCCGGTAAAAAACAGGTTATTGATCCAGAAATTGGAGTATAGTCTTGTAAGCCATGTTGGCCCTTCATGACTGGTAGCTGCATCGGCAGCGGCATGTCCGGAACCTCTGGGGTGAGCTTCGTCGCCATGTGCGGCACCATGCTCTACCACACCAGATTCCGGGCTCATTTCATTCCGTCCCTGCGTGGTGAATGGTGTCTCACTTGCCTCTTTCAGATTATAAAGAGGGTTCGCTGCGTCGGTACTGGTTTCGTGGTGTTCTCCAACACCCATTACTCCCATTATGATACCTCCGGCAAGGAGCACTACGCCTATTATCAGCACAATACCCAGTACTTTCTTCAGGCCCGAAGAAAATGTGTAACGTTCGTCTATACTATGGATAGGATGTTCCATCAATGAGGTTATTATCGTTATTGACCTTGTTGTTGAAGGGTTTGAACGTAGTGAACTATCTTCCAACGATCTTCTACACTAATCTGCTTGTCATGCGGCCACATACGACCTCTGCCATGTGTAATTACATAGAAGATGTGTCCTTCTGACGCCTCAGCAACCTGACCGCCCGCAAGGTTGGCTACACCTTTATACACCAGCCCTACCGGCCCGTCGCCTCTGCCTTCGGCACCATGACAGGGATAACAGAAATTGGTATATAATACCTTGCCGTTATCGAGTACCTGCTGAGATGCTGGTAATGGGTTTTCAAGGGTAGTAGCTGCCTGTTGCAGGTAGTAATCTCCCCCTATGCTATCCTTTGGCAGGCGGAAAGGTAAGATGCCCTGTCCGTTTCTGGTAACAGTATGCTCTGCAGGAAGGCGCATGTTCATCCGGTTGGGATTGTAGGGGTTGGAGTTAAAGAACTCTCCCCTTTCATCTGCTTTGGTGCTTAACCATTTACCCTGAGATTCATCTGTAATCTGGCTAAGGGGCTCATAGGGTACCGAGTGATACATCTGCGGGGCGAACTCCATACCAGGATGATCTCCCCCGGCACTGCAGCCTGATAAACCGGCAAAAAGGGCTGCACAGCCAAGTATATTGATATATAGTCTATTCAGCATAGGTACTAAAGTTCAAATGATTTATCATTGATCTCCGCAGCTCTGGTTGCAGCAAGAATATCCCTGATTTCTGCAGGAGCAAGCCTGTTGCTTTTCAGGTTAATGGCCATTACATGCAGGTTATCTGTGCTGCGCGGATCAAAGATCCTTGGCTTACCATAAGGCTTCAGGTTACTGATCACCATAAAGCAAGCTACCATACCCAATGCAGAAATCAGTACGGTAAGCTCAAAAGTTACAGGAATAAAGGCCGGTAAAGCTACAAAATCCTTACCACCAATAATCATGGGCCAGTCAAATCCCAGCATATAGATCTGCATGATCAGCGCAAGAGAAGTACCCAGCATACCGAACAAAAAGGCTGCTACAGGCAGGCGGCTTCTTTTATATCCTAATGCTTCATCTAACCCGTGAATAGGAAACGGTGAATATACCTCTTCTATGATCAGGCCATTTTTGCGTACATGCCTGATAGCGTCCATCAACAAATCTTCGTCGTCGTAGAGGCCTAGTATATAATTATCTGTATGTGCTACTGCCATCTTGTTTATCGGTTAATCTGTTCAGTAGATGAAGATGATTTCAGTACACTTTTTACCTCTGCCATGTTGATTACCGGGAAGAATTTGGCAAACAGGAAAAATAGCGTAAAGAAAAGGCCGAAGGTAAAGACATATACACCAACATCGTAAATAGTTGGCGAAAACATAGCCCAGCTGGAAGGCAGGTAGTCGCGGTGCAGCGAAGTAACAATAATCACAAATCGCTCGAACCACATGCCTATGTTAACGATAATACTAAGTATGAAGGTAGCTACTATGCTGGTACGAATTTTCTTGAACCAGAAGAGCTGTGGTGAGATTACGTTACAGGTCATCATGGTCCAGTAAGCCCAGGCATAAGGACCGGTTGCTCTGTTCAGGAAGGCGTACTGCTCGTACTCTACCCCGCTGTACCAGGCAACAAAAAGCTCTGTGATATAAGCCACACCCACAATAGAACCGGTGATGATGATGATGATGTTCATCAGCTCAATGTGGCCCATGGTAATATAATCCTCCAGTTTGTACACCTTGCGGGTAATCAGCATAAGGGTAAGTACCATGGCAAAACCAGAGAAAATTGCACCTGCAACGAAGTATGGCGGGAAAATGGTGGTGTGCCAGCCAGGAATTACTGAAGTAGCAAAGTCAAAGGATACGATGGTGTGCACCGATAGTACCAGTGGGGTGGCAAGACCCGCCAGGATCAGCGATACGGTCTCATAACGCTGCCAGGTTTTGGCACCGCCTGTCCAGCCAAAGCTAAGCGCGCCATACACAGCACGTGCAATGGTTCCTTTGGCGCGGTCACGGATGGTTGCAAAATCAGGAATAAGACCAATGTACCAGAACACCAGCGATACAGTAAAATAGGTAGAGATCGCAAACACGTCCCAGAGAAGCGGTGAGTTAAAGTTCACCCAAAGAGAGCCCCAGGTATTAGGCAGCGGAAACACCCAGTAAATGGATAACCAGGGCCTGCCGGTGTGCAAGATCGGGAACTGCAGTGCGCAGATAACCGCGAAGATCGTCATCGCCTCTGCAGCACGGTTGATGGAGGTACGCCATTTCTGACGGAACAGCAGGAGTACTGCAGAAATCAGCGTTCCTGCATGACCGATACCTACCCACCAAACGAAGTTGGTAATATCCCAGGCCCAGCCAATTGTTTTATTATTTCCCCACATACCAATGCCATCCCAAACAGTACGGAATACAGCATAGGTACCAATTGCCAGCAGGCCTAAGGAAACCGCCATAGCCAGCAGCCAGCGTGGATTGGTAGGGGGTGCTTCTACATGCCGGCTTATATCGTAGGTAACGTCTTTGATGGTTTTACCACCGGTTACCAACGGTTCCCGGACTGGTGCAGATATTTGCATAGGTTATCGCTTTATAATTTATGCAGTTGTTTGTTCCAGGTCTTTGTTACGGATCTTGGTGAGGTAGTACACATTCGGACGGGTACCAATCTCTTTAAGTACGTTGTATGCACGGCCTTCTTTTTCCATTTCAAGCAGCTCACGTACACGGCTATCAGGATCGTTGATATCACCGAATGTGATGGCATCTGTAGGACAGGCGCTGGCACATGCAGTTACAATCTCTCCATCCAGCGGACGGCGACCTTCACGCTTGGCGTTGAGTTTACCTGCCTGAATTCTTTGCACGCAGAAGGTACATTTCTCCATTACACCACGGGCACGGACAGTTACGTCCGGGTTCAGCACCATTTTACCTAAATCGGTGCTCATTGGCGTATTGAAAGCAAACTCCTCGTTATCGTGGTATTTAAACCAGTTGAAGCGACGTACTTTATATGGGCAGTTGTTAGCGCAGTAACGGGTACCAATGCAGCGGTTATAGGCCATTTGATTCAGGCCTTCTGTACTGTGCGTGGTAGCTACTACCGGACACACCGTTTCGCATGGAGCATTGTTACAGTGCTGGCACAGCATAGGCTGGAAGGTTACTTCGGGGTTTTCCGAAGCTTGTTCCATTTCCCTTAAGTTATCTACAGAATCTGAACTATAGTAGCGGTCTATGCGCAGCCACAGCATATCACGGCGGTTCAGCACTTCTGCTTTACCTACTACTGGTATATTGTTTTCTACATTACAGGCAATGGTACAGGCACTGCAGCCGGTACAGCTATTCATATCAATTACCATGGTCCAGTGGTGGTTTGGATACACGTGGCCATCCCAGAGGCTGACAGCGTTGGGATCCATTGGACCATGAGAAGTAGCAATTTTAGGTTCGAATCGGCCTGCTTTAGAATCAGCCTGGTACTCAGCCAGAGTGGAATCCTGTATGACAGTTTCGCGCCCCATGAAGGTCTGGTGTGTCTGAGTCTGGGCAAGGTAGTAATTGTCGTTTACAAGCTCTACACTTACACTTTCCAGCTGGTTGTAGTGTACTACGCCTGTGTTATCTATTCTAAGGAATGGATATGCATTAACACCAACATTATCACCCACTAAACCCGCTACCTTACGGCCATAGCCAAGAGAAATACCAACTGTTCCGTTGGCCTGGCCAGGCTGTATAAGTACAGGAACCTTCACTGGTTCTGCATTACCAATCTTAAGGTTGGCAAATTTGGTTTTACCCTGTCCTAACTCATTTTCCATTCCCCATTCATTTGCCAGGGAGATTGGAATAGTCAGGTAGTTATCCCAGGTAACTTTGGTAATTGGATCAGGAAGTTCCTGTAACCAGGGATTATTAGCCTGACGGCCGGTTCCGATACCTATTTTCTGATAGATTACCAGCTCAACATTAGCAGGATTAGTCTTGTACGTACCTGCAATGGCTCTGGCATCTGCATCAGCATTTCCGGTATAGTTTAATTGCTGCACTGGCTCAACAGCAGTAGCAGTACCAACTATAGGTGTATTTATAGTTGTTCTGTTTACTGCTGCTGCATTGGTAGCAACACTATCTGGTGTAGTCATTGCTTTAGAGGGACCACCTTCGATCACTTCATCGGCACCACCCGGTGTAATCATAATATTCAGTCCATCACCAGGCACGTAAACACCAGTGAAGAGTACAGTATCCCAGAATGTCTGGAAATCTACTATCTCGCTCTGCTGCGCAAACTGGCTGCTTCTCCAGCGGTTCCGCAGGTAATCGAAATAAGGTGTAGCTGTTCCGCTGGTCCAGAGCAAAAAGCTTTCCTGTGCCTGCCGGGTTTCGAAGATTGGACGAATTGTAGGCTGTGCCAGGCTATACTGACCCTGCTTAGGCTCATAATCGTTCCATGACTCCAGGTAATGATGATCAGGCGCTACCAAATTGCACAATACTGCTGTTTCATCCAGCTTATAGGAGGTAGAAACTGCAAACTGTACTTTGTTGCTACTTAGCGCATTGGCCAGCGTTGCACCACCTGCATAATCATAAACTGGATTACAGTCATAGAAAATAACGGCATCCACCTGCCCATTGGCAGCATCCTGTACAAAGCGCGCCATCCTACGGTCATCGCCCTGCTTATAGTAAGCAGGATTATTGATCTGTATGGTTGTACCGTAGTTACCCAGTGCCTGATTGATTGCATTCACCATTCGCTGCACAGCAATGTCGTTAGAACCAGAGACAACAAGGCTGCGGCCACGGGCTTTGATCAGATCATTTGCAGCTTTCTGTAGATTTTTGATTTCACCTGCCTGTCTGCCAGTATTAACCGAAGTTGCATTACCACCTGCAATCAGGTTATAAAGTGCTGCTATTGCCATTCCTTCTTCAGAGGGTCTGATGGGTGTTCTGTAATCAGCATTGGCTCCGGTAATCGTCATCAGGGATTCAAACTGGTAATGGCGAGACATAGTTTTATTAACTTCGCTCACTTTACGAGTTTTGCTGTATTGCTTGTTATTTTCTACGGTAGACAACCAGGTACCCAGGAAGTCTGCGTTGAAACCTACAATCACTTCAGCCTGGGTGAAATCGTAAGAAGGCACAGCTGCCTGTCCAAAGTTTTCTCTGTGTGCTTCGATCAAGGCAAAGCTGGAGGCAGGATCATACATGATATGCTCACCACCATAGGTGCTGATCAGATCACCGATAACTGCTTTTGTGCTGGGGCTAAGTACTGTATTACTTACAATGCGCAGGTTTCTGGCCTGGCGTAAGCGGCCAATGGTAGTTTTATCCAACACCTCCCAGCTTACCTTCTCAACATCGCCACCTTCTTTAACAGCAACAGGTCCCTGTAATCTGGTATGATCGTAAAGACTAAGTACAGAAGCCTGCACCTGGGCATCAGTACCCCCCTGGCTGATTTTAGAATACTGGTTACCTTCAATCTTGATAGGACGGCCTTCCCTGGTTTTAACTACTATGCTACAGTAATCTCCGCCATGAGCATAGGTAGAGGCATAAAAGTTAGGGATGGTAGGATCTACATCAGCAGGCTTATTAAGGTAAGGTATGGCATACTTTACTGGAGCTTCGCAGGCTGCCAGAGAAACTGCTGCAATACCAAAGCCCATCATTTTTAAGAAGTCACGTCTGGAAGGCCCACCTTCTCCGTGATTGGAATTTATTGGCAAGTACTCCGGAAACTCATGCTCATTGGCACGCACAAAGCCTTCTTTATTTTGAAGCTGCTCCAGACCTTTCCAGTATCTTTTTTTGTTGTCGCTCATCTTATCTATATAATATCAATAAGATATTGATTTTAATTTTAGTAGTGGCAGCGTGAACATTCAAGACCGCCAATGTCTTCAACAGTCATATTACCTGTAGCTGTGCTTACTTCATGTAGTTTCACAAGCTTATCGTAATACTCATTTCCTTCGGTTCTTACCTCTGTTTCGCGGTGGCAGTTAATACACCAGCCCATGGTAAGTTTGCTGTACTGATACACCACATCCATTTCCTGTATAGGGCCATGGCAGGTCTGGCACTCAAGGCCACCCACACTGGTATGCTGGGCGTGGTTAAAATATGCCAGATCCGGGAGGTTGTGAATACGCACCCACTCAATAGGAGCATTATTATCCTGAGCTGCATACAGTTTTTGAATCTCAGGAGACTCAGTCTTGATAGTATTGTGGCAGTTCATACAGATATTAACAGATGGAATATTGGCAGATTTAGCCTTATAAACCCCAGTGTGGCAGTAGTTACAGTTAATCTGGTAAGTGCCGGCGTGCAATTTATGCGAGAAGGCAATTGGCTGAGTTGGCATGTATCCCTGCTGTACACCTATGCTGTACAAGCCGTCGATTACATTTTTAAAGACAACCGCTGTAAAAATAAAGATCAGCAGGAATAAGAAAGGCCTGCTGGTTACTACGCCTTTAAGACTGATGCGGCTATCGATGATTTCCTTATCGGCAGCATCCAGGTCTGAGCGTTGGGTCAGGTAACGGCGTAATACAGCCAGCACCAGCGCAAGTACCACCAGCACCAGCACCAGTACAATACCCAATACTACTAATATAACAGTGATATAACCCGGTGTTGCACCTGCTCCCTGTCCGCCTTCCAGGCCTTTGTTTTCGGAATCAGGAGAAGCAACTCCCTGATCGTTGCCTGGCGCAACATTTGATTCTGTTTTGATATAAGCCAGTATTGCCAACAGATCATCATCCTTAAAGTTGAAGGCTGGCATCTGGGTCTTATTATACTGATTATATAAGGCTACAGCATAAGGATCTCCAGACTGGATTACTTTTTGAGAATTGCGGATAAAGGCCTTAAGCCATTCCACATCCCGGCGCTGATGAACATTTTGAAGCGCCGGTCCTACCACTACTTCGCGTATTGCGTGGCATTGCTGGCAGTTGTTTCTGAACAGGGCTGCACCTGCAGCAACAGCCTCCTCAGATTCGGGGATAGCCCCTGGTGCCGAGGGTGTTTCAACAGGTGCTTTGTTGATTTCCTCGCCTGCATCCTGTGCTTGTTCCTGGCTTGCTCCTGCCTGTGCCTGAGCTAAAACTGGTGCGCTGCCTAAACATAGTAGGCCAGCCAACATCAAAACCGCAAATGACCGCAGAAATCCCGGTTTCGAGACGCTTTCTTTCAGCAAATCTAGATGATTTTCCGACATGTTATATCTCTAAAATTCGGCACAAATCTACGACCGGTACACCTTTTAAACAACTAGGATAAATAATCTTTTCTGTTACTTATTAATTTAGTGTTATATGATATAGTGCTGATTATCAGTTGTTTATAGAATATGATCAAACCATTATATTATTTAGAATCAATTTAAATAGCAGGGGGTGCTAAGCGACTACCATACTTTCAAACAACTTCAAACGTATGCGCTTTCTGCACTGGAATTTCAGCATATTATTATCAAAGGCAGAAGCAACCTTTTTTTAAGATAGGAGTTTAAATGAGTACCCACTTTTAAAGAGTGAGATTTTTTTATCAATATATAAACCAAAAAGATAGACTCACCGTAAGTATTACGGGTAAGATATACCAGGTTTAATTTTTTAATAAAATCTTAATTCAAATAGAACGAAATGAAATGTTCAATAATTTGTTCTGATGTTTCAATTTCGTAATTTTGTGAGGAGCGATAATTATATTTTTTATGGGCGTTCTCACTAACCACTAAAGAAATTAGCAATTCTTTAGCCAGATCAATTTTTGTATTTTGCATAGACTACAGAAATGATCATTTAACATTCAGCCATTTTTTAAATTTATAAAACTATGCGTAAGCGAGTTCTAATTGTTGAGGATGATTATTTTGTGCGTACACTCCTGAATTTTTTGCTTAAGGAGCAATTTGAGGTCGTAACTGTGGAGAATGGACACAAAGGACTTATCTGGATGGATAAAGGCAATTTACCTGACCTCATATTGTCGGATATCGATATGCCCCAATTAGATGGCTTTGACCTTCTTAACCATTTAAAACGCAGTGGTTACTACCGGGATATTCCTGTGATCATGTTAACTGGATTTGATGATAGCGCAACCAAAGACCGGTGCATGACTGCCGGAGCAGCAGGCTGCCTGACAAAACCATTCAATCCGCCTGATTTACTAAAGGCAATTAATCTAGTTATTGACAACCATAAACAGTCTGTGGCAGATGCGTAGAAAACTTGATGTACCAGCTACTCCTGTCTTTTCCAATACTATTATATGTATTGGACAGGATATCAATAGCGTTTTGGTTCAGCAACTGCAAAACGAAGGCTACAGATGTGTTCTTTATAAAGACGCTTTCAAAGCCTATGTTAAGCTACTGGCCGATGTTTACGCTAAATCCCCCCTCCCCTATGCGATCCTCTGTCAGGAAGACATGCAGGGCGATGAGGCATATACTTTTATTGCTAACCTGGAAAGATGCCCTAACCTGCGTAAGGTGCCCAGCATACTCCTGCTCGATAATCCCAGCCTTGCCGACAAGCTGAAAGCTAAGATGGCCGGTGCAGATGATTTTTACGCCGGTGAAGTAAATATAGAAGACTTATGTTCCAGACTGGAATTTCTGCACCTTACCCGGGATGAAAGACTGGAAGAGAACCACTCCACCATTTATTTTCCGCAGCTGCGCATTTCAGCAATCAAAAGGGCATTTGATATCATCGTATCTTTTACGCTACTGCTATTCCTTAGCCCTATATTTCTGCTGCTGGCACTGATGATCAAGCTGGAATCTCCCGGCCCGGTGTTCTATGTCTCCAAACGTGTGGGTACCGGCTATAAGATTTTTAACTTTTACAAGTTTCGCTCCATGCGTATTGGTGCTGACCAGGAAATTAATAAACTCCTTGCCTTAAATCAGTATGATTCCAGCTCCGGAGTTTCCTTCCTGAAGTTTGATAATGATCCAAGGGTTACCCGTTTCGGACGTTTTCTGCGTAACACCAGTCTTGACGAACTTCCGCAGCTTATCAATGTGCTGATTGGTGATATGTCTATCGTAGGCAACCGTCCACTGCCACTGTACGAAGCAGAAAAAATTACCCGTGACCTGTGGTCTAAGCGTTTTCTGGCACCTGCCGGCATCACCGGCCTCTGGCAGGTAACCAAAAGAGGTAAAAAAGAAATGTCGGCAGAAGAACGTATTGCACTGGACATGCAGTATGCCGATGAATGTTCCCTTTGGTTTGACATTAAAATAATGGCACAAACCGTGCCCGCGCTGCTACAAAAAGAATCGGTTTAATAATGATAGTTTTAAAAATACTGGAATACTCCCTGCTTGCTTATCTTCTGGTCTTTGGTCTGTACATTTTTATTCCGGCACTGGCAGGACGCCTGCGCCGCTTCCCAAACCGTTTCTCCAGCCAGGACCGATTTAGAATTTGTATCATGATTCCGGCCTATAAAGAAGATGGTGTGATTTTTCACACCGCACAGGAGGCACTGAATCAGTCATACGCTAAAAGCCGGTATGAAGTGGTGGTTGTTGCAGACTCCCTGCACCCGGATACCCTTACAAAATTACGTACGCTACCCATTCGTGTTATCGAAGTCTCTTTTGACAAGAGCACCAAAGCCAAAGCGCTAAATACAGCTTTCTCCCAAATTGAAGAACCTTACGATATTGCTGTTATTCTGGATGCAGATAACGTGATGGAACCTGACTTTTTGCGCAAGATCGCTGCTGAATTTGAACAGGGCGAAGTAGCCGTTCAGGGATGCCGTACAGCCAAAAACCTCAATACCTCCTTTGCAGTGCTCGATGCAGCCAGCGAGCGGGTAAATAACCATCTTTTCCGCAGAGGTTTCAATGCCATTGGTCTCTCTGCCCCTATTATTGGTTCAGGCATGGCTTTCGATTACCAACTGGTTAAAGAAGCCCTTACCTCCAATAAAGCAATTGGTGGTTTCGATAAAATTTTACAACTGGATATTTTGCGCCGCCGCAGGTTTATCAAATATCATCCGTATGCCTTTGTTTATGATGAAAAGGTTGATAATGCGGATAAATTTCAGAACCAGCGCCGCAGGTGGGTGAGCAGCCAGTTTAAATACCTGCGTGAATCTTTTGTGCTTGGTTTCAAGCAGCTCTTTAAGGGCAACCTCGACTATTTTAACCAGTCAGTAATGGGCAATTTAATGCTCCCGCGTATTCTGCTGCTGGGCCTGGCAACCATTAGCTTTGCAGTGTTTGCCTTATTCCCTCAGATCTCGGCTGCAGGTTTGTCTGTCTGGACTGCATGCTTTCTGCTGTACGTATTTGCTATACTGCTAGGACTTGGTAATTTCCTGGTCGACAGCCGTTTTTTACGGGCATTGGCTACCGTACCACGTGTGTTCTTTATTATGTTCCTGATCTTGTTTAAGCTAAAGAACGCAGACAGCCGCTTTATACACACTCCTCACAACCATACACAAATACAGCATTAATCTGATGAAACCCTTAGTATCGATCGTTATCCTAAGCTATAATCAGTTAAAAGTAAGTTGTGAATTTCTGGACTCCTGCAGGGCGCTCAGTTATGATAACTATGAAATTATCATGGTAGATAATGCCTCGGCAGAAGATCCTACCCAACTGATCAAAACCAACTACCCATATGTGCGCTTTATCAGAAATGAGCAGAACCTGGGTTTTGCAGGAGGCAACAACATAGGCATAGCAGCTGCAAAAGGTGATTATATTTTCATTGTAAATAACGATACAGAAGTAACGCCAGACCTGCTCGATAAGCTTCTGGAGCCATTTCAGAAAGATCCGGCCATTGGCGTTGTAAGCCCCAAGATTAAATATTTCTCCAATCCTACCCTTATTCAATACGCAGGTTATACTGCCATGAATCCTTTTACAGGCCAGGCAGTTGCCATAGGCCATAAGCAGGAGGACCAGGGGCAGCACGATAAGTCAGGCTATACTAACTTTGCCCATGGAGCCGCCATGATGGTGAAAAAGGAAGTAATTGAAAAAGTAGGTGCCATGCCTGATATTTTCTTCCTATACTATGAGGAGCTGGATTGGGCTGAGCAGATCAAAAGAGCCGGTTTCAAAATCTACTATCAGGCAGAAGGTGAAATATTTCACAAGGAGTCGGTTTCGGTAGGTAAAGAGAGCCCTTTAAAAGCTTACTACCACACCCGCAACAGGGTGTTGTTCATGCGGCGGAATACCAGCCCGTTTCAGTTTACTTTATTTTCCCTGTTTTTAGTGACTTGTGTTATTCCTAAAGGCTTGCTGAAGTACATCCTGAAAAGACAACCGATACATCTTAAAAACTTTATAAGGGGCCTTTGGTGGAATGTTGGCTACAGAACGGCTAAACCAGGGCATCCATCCCCCAGCATGCAAGCCGCTCTCAGATAGACCAGCTGCAGGCACTAAAGGCCTGCTGTTCCCCATCTCATCTTCGGACTCAAATCTAATTCTCCCGCTTCGGTGATCATTGGTTGGTAACAGCTCATTGAATACAGGCAGCTATACTTATGTAATATATAGCTGCCCTATACTATATAAAATGGGGTTACGTTTGATCTGTACCCGTACAATTCAGTTCTCTGAGCAGAAGGTCTGCAACTTCCCAAAGCTGGTAAACCTGGCAATAGCAGTAAATGTTAGCAATTGTTACTCAACTGCTTATCTTATTTGACATTATTATTTGTG
The DNA here is from genome assembly GCA_000597885.1 of Flammeovirgaceae bacterium 311. Classification (NCBI taxonomy): domain Bacteria; kingdom Pseudomonadati; phylum Bacteroidota; class Cytophagia; order Cytophagales; family Flammeovirgaceae; species Flammeovirgaceae bacterium 311. Next base: position 6,584,394 of record CP004371.1, on the reverse strand, counting down.
CCTGTTTTGCCTAAAACTGCTCTTATACGAGAGTAGCAAACAAAAAGTTTCACTATTTAGTAAGAAAACGCTGTTATCTCTTAAAAGCGTTTCATAATTCCACACACGAATTATGTTTCAACAACAATTTCAAACGATTGCGGTTACGCGAAATATTATTCACAAATTTAACAATAGGCATTGCGTACATTTTGTGGAACAATTCCACATGTAAGAAGCAGCGTAAAATGGTAAGTTTTTCAGTTCCCCAAGCGCAATATATTTATATAAATATTAAATAAATACAATTACACATTTGCCCTGGAATGCCAGATTTGGGTATTGGTGCTATTTTTTTCTAGTTTTAAAGTATTGGAAGTCAGATAGTCACCCATGTACTTTTCACATACACCTATACACCCAAAACCTACCAGCACAATGAAAAAACTGGCGCAATTCACAACCAAGCTGATCTGCTTAGTGGCAGTTTTAGGATGGAGCATGAGTGCGTATGGTCAGGGCGTCAACAAAGCGCGTCCATTAGGCTCTACCAGCTCACCCTATGGCTTCTACGAATATTTGCCTGTGGATTACAATTCAAATTCTAACAATTACCCTGTTCTTATATTTTTACACGGATTGGGCGAAAAGGGTAACGGAACCACACAATTGTGGGAAGCTATTGAACACGGACCACAAAGAGAAGTTGAAAAAGGAAGAGATTTTCCTTTCATCATTGTTTCACCACAGACAGATGTCTGGTGGAGTGTTGATAAAGTAAACTCATTTGTAGAATGGGTAAAAAACAAATATCGGGTTAACTCTGATAAAGTATACATGACAGGCCTTAGCATGGGCGGTATCAGTACCTTCGATTATGTTAATAAATATCCAAACCAGCTCGCAGCCATGGTTCCCATTGCCGGCGAGAACAAAAGACTTTCAAATTCCTGCAACATCACACAGGTTAAACTTTGGGCTTTTCATGGAGATGCAGATCCAACCATCAGCGTTCAGAAATCTAAAGATGCGGTAAAGTATTACAATGCCTGCAACCCAAGCCCTCTTGCCAAGCTTACTATCTATCCAAATGTGAACCACAACTCCTGGACCCGTACCTACGATGGTAGTGCTGGCCATGATATTTACAAATGGATGTTGCAGTATAGCCGTGGAACCAGCAAAACCTCTAATTCTGCTCCTACAGCAAACGCAGGCTCAGACAAAACAATTACACTACCCACCAATACCCTTACCCTTAGCGGCAGCGCTTCTGATTCTGACGGCAGCATAGCTTCTACTAGCTGGACTAAAGTAAATGGTCCTAGTGCCTCCATGAGTGGTACCTCTACCCTTTCGCTGAAACTTAGCAACCTGGTAGCTGGTACGTACACTTTCCGCCTGACAGCTAAAGACAATGCAGGAGCCACCAAGTCTGATGATGTGGTAGTGACCGTGAAAGCACAGACTACCAATGCTGCACCAACCGCAAGTGCAGGCTCAGACAAAAGCATCACCCTGCCTACTAACAGCATTACTCTATATGGCTCTGCTTCTGATTCTGATGGAAGCATCGCCTCTACTACCTGGACCAAGGTTAACGGACCCTCTGCCTCTATGAGTGGTTCTTCTACCCTTACCCTGAAGCTTAGCAGCATGTTGGAAGGCACCTACACTTTCCGCCTTACAGCTAAAGACAATGGGGGAGCCACCAAATCCGACGATGTAGTGGTTACTGTAAAACCAAATACAACCACATCAGATCCTGTTACTTCTACAAATGGCCTGAATTACAAATATTACACTACCAGCAGCGGCAATGCCTGGACGGTGCTGCCCAACTTCTCTAACCTTACACCTGTTAAAACCGGCACAGTTAGTAACTTCAGCATTGCTCCTAAAACACAGAGCAACTACTTTGGCTTTGTTTTCGAAGGTCAGGTGCAGATAGATGCAGCAGGCACTTACACCTTCTACAGCTATTCTGACGATGGCAGCCAGCTGTTCATCAATGGGAACCTGGTGGTGAATAACAATGGCACGCATGGTGCCCAGGAGAAATCAGGTTCTGTGTATCTTGCTTCAGGCAAACACAACATCAAAGTTACCTACTTCGACTACATTAACGGAGAAACCCTGGCTGTGAAATATGCCGGTCCGGGCATCAGCAAGCAGATCATCCCTAACAGCAAGTTATTCAAAGGCAGCAGCACTACCACCAATTCTGCTCCTACAGCAAACGCAGGCTCAGATAAAAGCATCACCCTGCCTACTAACAGCATTACCCTGTATGGTGCTGCCTCTGATTCTGATGGCAGCATTGCCTCCACCACCTGGACCAAGGTTAACGGACCATCTGCTTCTATGAGTGGTACCTCTACCCTTTCGCTGAAACTCAGCAGCCTGGTGGCAGGTACTTACACCTTCCGCCTGACAGCTAAAGACAATGGGGGAGCCACTAAGTCTGACGATGTAGTGGTAACAGTGAAGTCTTCTACTTCAGATCCAGTTTCTACTACCAACGGCCTGAAGTATAAATACTACACCACCAGCAGTGGCAATCCATGGAAAGTACTGCCCAACTTCTCTAACCTTACGCCTGTTAAAACCGGCACAGTTAGTAACTTCAGCATTGCTCCTAAAACACAGAGCAACTACTTTGGCTTTGTTTTCGAAGGTCAGGTGCAGATAGATGCAGCAGGCACTTACACCTTCTACAGCTATTCTGACGATGGCAGCCAGCTGTTCATCAATGGGAACCTGGTGGTGAATAACAATGGCACGCATGGTGCCCAGGAGAAATCAGGTTCTTTGTATCTTGCTTCAGGCAAACACAACATCAAAGTCACCTACTTCGACTACATTAACGGAGAAACCCTGGCTGTGAAATATGCCGGTCCGGGCATCAGCAAGCAGATCATCCCGAACAGCAAACTGTTTACAGGCAGCAGCTCTTCTTCAGGCGCTACATCTTCCACAGGCAATGATACCTACTCTGGCAATGCACCGAGCAGCTTAAGTGCTAAGGCAAACTCATATGTTACTGGTGCAGGACTTCATTGGAAAGACAACAGCAGCAACGAAAAAGGTTTTGAGATCTTTATGAGTGTAGGCAACAACACGAGCTACAAACAAGTAGGCAGCACAGGTTCGAACAAAACCAGCTACGGAGTTGGCATCACCAAAGGAAATGTATATTACTTCAAAATAAGAGCCAAGATTGGCACAGGCCATTCCTCTTTCTCTAATGAAGTACGCTTGAGCACCGTTAGCGGCAGCACAGCAGTGGTTGTAGAAGCAGATTCTCTGGATGAAGCAGAAAGCAGCAGCCTGACAGCGACTACCCAAATTTCAGCTTATCCTAACCCTGCCCTGGATCATCTGAATGTAGAGCTGGGTAATGAGTTTAGCGGTAAAGTTAGCCTGCAACTGGTTAACATGGCCGGACAGGTAACAGTGAGCAAAATAGTGCAGACAGAAGAAGCGACCTCCCTAAGATTAGACCTGAATGAGCAGCAACTTCAGCCAGGTATTTATATCCTAAAGGTGAGTGATGGTCTGCATCAGAAATCGCTGAAGATTTTGAAAAAGTAAAAATCTAGAAATTAAATGGTATCTTTAAAACCCTGGTTAACAAGTGTTAACCAGGGCTTTCCTGTTTATAGCTTGGCATAGCTAAGCCGTTAGGCCCTAAACAGGACTTATAACTATTAAAAAGTTATTTTAGGATCTGTAAAACCATTTATTTCAAAAAACGTAGAAAAAAGTACCAATAAAAACTTCCCGTGTATTAAGATTTCAATAATAATTTTCATATTTTCACCTTTGTTGAAATGGGTATGTGACCGTAGATTTTTTACAGAATGCAGAAATTTTTTACTCTCTCAGCTAACCAGAACAACCGACTTGCCTGGATGGATTATGCCAAAGGAATTGCCATTATCATGGTGGTTGTGCGGCATGTAACGAAAGGAATGGACCTGTCAGGCATAGTGATTGATGAAACTGTTCTGGAGGTAATTCACCATGTAGGCCTCACCTTTAGAATGCCCCTGTTTTTTCTGCTTAGTGGCATCTTCTTTAGAATGAGCATTGCCAAGCGTTCTCAGACTGGCTATGTCTTACACAAAAGCAAAACCATTCTATATCCTTACCTCATCTGGGCTTTCATTATCACCACGCTACAGCTGATCATGAGTGGTTATGTGAATGCAAATGTGGATGCATGGACCTATCTTTCCATCATTATCGCACCCGCCAGCCACTGGTGGTTTTTAGTGGCGCTGTTCAATGTATCTGTGCTCTACCTGGTGATGTATAAAATATTCAGGGGACAACAACTTTTACTATTTGCCATTGGTCTTATATTTTATTACCTGTCTCCATACCTGGCCAATATTTCCGTAGTGTTTCATATTTTCAGGCTTTTCATCTTTTTTGTTGCCGGTGATATTATCTCCAAAGCCATTCTGAATAAAGATAACTATGTGAAACTGGCCTCTCCCCGGCTACTGCTTCTATTCATCCTACTGGCCATTGCAGGCGAGTGGGTGCTTTTTCAGGAGACCTGGCGCGATCAGCCAACGCTACTGTTACTCTTTGCCTTTACCGGCAGCTGTGCCATTATCTGGACCTCTTACAGACTATCTATCATAAAGTCAGGTTATCTGTCAGTTATCAGAACTATAGGTCAGCACTCCCTCTATGTATACCTGCTGCACAGTGTGGTAGGTGCCGCCATTAGAATTCTTTTTGTTTATGGTTTCGGAATAGATCTCTTTTGGGTTATACTACCTGTCAGTATTTTGTTTAGCCTTATCATGCCTATTTATCTGTATAGATTCTGTACAAATTTTGGGTTCTGGTTCCTCTTCTCTCCTGAAACTGCCGTGAAACAACGCGTAGAGGCACCGGTAAAACAACCTTCGCTCAACCCTATTATAAACAGCTAATAATTTTCCTCTCCTCTGTGTACCATGATAAATACCATTCAGGCAAGTCAGCTTGATAGCAGCAGTAAAGTAAAAACCTTCCAGTTTAATCAGGTTCAAATCAGCCTGCTCGAGGCAGCAGTAATACTTGCCTTTGCTTTTCTACCCCTGTTTTTAAATTACCCGTACCGCATTAATATATTTTTAAGCTGGGAGGGAGCCTATCGTTTGTACCTGGGGCATGTACCCTACAAAGATTTTGGTTTACCAATGGGGTATGCCTACTGGGTTATACCTGCCCTGTTCTTCAAAATATTTGGTCCTTATATGTTTACACTGATAAAGGCCCAGGTATTTATGAATCTTGTTGCCGGATTTGCATTCCGCTCTCTTCTGCAGGCTTTCAAGCTGGAAAGCGGTAAGCGTCTGGTGCTTGTTGTATTTTTCTGCCTTACCTACCTGTTCTTTAATTTCTGGCCATGGTATAACCAGAGCGTTTTTATCTATGAGCTGATAGGCATTGCCTTTCTGATGCATGGCTTTACTACTCAAAAAGCTATAAGACGCTGGGTATATGTAAGCTTAGCAGGCTTTTTTGTACTGGTGTCTTTTTTAACCAAACAAGATGGTGGTGGCCTGGCATTTGTACTTTGTGCAGTACTATCCGGCTATATGAGCATTGCAGAACGCAAACCTGCGTTTTTTGCCATATTCGTTCTGTCATTTATCATTTCGGCGGCAGCACTGATTTTACCTTTCCTGCCCCACGACTTTCTCTACTGGTTTAATTACGGACAGGATCCGCATTATTCCCGAATGAGCAGCGGCGATATTCTGAACGAGTTTTTCTCCGGCTCGCAATGGATAAAGTTTTATGCGGTGGTACTAACCCTGCTCTATGTAAATAAGCTAAGCCACTGGCGTGATATTTTCAGTAATTCAAGAGATACGCTTTTTTACCTGCTTTGTATGGGTATCCTGGTGCAGGCTGCCATCATTCAGGTAACCAGCTACATACCAGCCGACAATAATATTTACTTTCATAGCTTTGCCCTGGCTTATGCCATGCATACCATTCAGTTTAAATTTAATTTTAACCGCTTACTGCCACTCACAGCAAGTATAGTGGTGATTTTTTTCTGGTGGTCGGGCACCTACTATAAGTATATACAGAAGGTAGTGAACCGTTACCTGCCACAAACTACTGCCAGTGCTGCTAAAGCCAATGTAGTATCCAAAAACACCTTTACCTATAAGCAGGAAAAAAGTGTATGGACCGGCGTAAATGTAGGCAGCTGGATCGAGCTTCCCGACAGCAAAGCCTTTGCCCGGATTAGCATGCCTAAGGAAACAGTGGCCGGTATACAGAAGCTAAAGAAAATGCCAGCGTTTGCTCCCGGTGCCAATGCCAGGATCCTGAACATGACAGAGCTTACGCCGCTGGCTTATGAGCTTGGCTTTGAGCCCGAGAAAGGAACTCCCCTATGGTATCACCTGAATGTATCAATGTTCGACAGGGAGATGGATTTCTATAAAAGCAGAATCAATTCACATTATTATGATGTAGTGCTGTTTGAGTACATTCCTGACCTTAATAACTTTTATCCCTTTGAACTGCGGGATATGCTGCAGCAGGAATATGCATTAGAGGATAGCTTTTTTGCACCCCGCCCTCAGAATAACACTTTTATAGAAGTATATGTGAAGAAGAAATAAACGCCTCTCAATCACTCTGCTATTATGTGGAATGTTATTATGTAATACCACTGAGGTGTCAGGAATTATAAATTAATTAGAAGACTTTAAAAAAACAGCCCCTACAATAAATACGGGGCTGTTTTGTTTTACCTGATGGCCTGGAGCATATCAGTTTGACAGTGCATGGGCCATTCTATCACTACAGGATGTATGAATACTACCTCCTGCTAATTTTTGTGCTATACACTAGCTTTTTGGTGAAAACAAAGTTAAAAACCATAGATACTGCTGTTGCTGCAACTAAACAGACTATTTCAGGAAAACGTCCTGATTGATACAGTACAGAAAAGCTAAAAATATTAAGAGCCATACCAATGGAATAGGTCAGGAACATTTTACCAAAGCTGGTAGCAACATACATTCTTTTGCGACCCCTGGTATGTCGCAAGCCATACTCTGACATAAAATTCTGTCTGAAAACCCAAAGTGAGTTTAAGATAAAGGCCGATGTTATGCCAATGGCTGCCCCTACTCCTTTTGCTATATTGTGGCCGTCGGCATCAAATATATAATACGCTACAAAATAATATACAGAATAGTCGGCAAGAGTATTTACCACCCCTGCCAGTGCGAACTTTATGAGCGCAGAATCAAAAAATCTCTTAAGCATTACTATACCTCTTCCAGCATGTTATCGCTGCTCTGCTGCTTTTTGATTCTGTTACTACTCATGTTAATGTAAATCTCATTATTGGCTGTCTTATTCTTTGCAAGAATATTTAACAGTAGTATACCAATTACAAAAAAGCCAAGGCAGATAATGGCTGTAGTAAACAAACTGGCAGAAAGAGTACTTGCCCAGCCTAGTATCGCTTCGTTGGTAAAGATCTTCTTATAAATCACATACCCGATCATTCCAATAAACACCACGGCAATAAAGAGGAAGAGCTTCAGGAATATCATCAGGAAGTCTTCGGCATATTCAATAAATGATTTAAAAGCATGATGTACCAAGCTTGTTAAATTCATTTTTGATTTTCCATCAATACGCTTCCTTCGGTTATAAATGATTTTTTTTGGCTGTACCCGGTGTTTGGAAAGATAAGCTGCAAAATGTATAAAGGAGGTGCTGGTTGCACTTTGCAGTATATCCTTATCAATCATGCAGTAATTTCCAAAATTCATTACCCGCCCGGTAATTATATTGAAAATGATCTTATAGATATGGTAGGAGAACCTGAAGGTGAAATTTTCCTTTCTTCTGCCCCTGATGACATTTACAATTTTATAATCGTCAATAAAAACAAGTTCTTTGATTGCCTCAGGATCATCCTCTCCATCGGAATCCATCACAATAAATTTTTCACAATCAAGATGACGCGCAAAAAGTAATCCCTGGTATATCGCTCCCTGGTGACCGGCATTATACTTCAATTTTAGTATTTGCATCGTCACGTTTTTAGCAACCGGTTCAAATTCCTGAAGCAGTGCCTGAGTATTGTCTGTAGATGCATCATCTACCACAACAATGGTAAAATGGAACGGCAGATTTTTTACTACGTCTACCAGTTCATGAAGAAATGCGATTACAGTGACATTCTCATTAAAACAGGGAGTAATTATAGTAACGTTATTTCTCATTTGTTATCAGGATTAATATTAGTGCAGCCAAAAAAGTATAGTTTATAACACTTATGATGCTGTAAAGCTTCAGGAAAATAAAAAAAATTCATTTACTTATTTAAAATACAACATTTAACCTGCGAATCAAAATAATAGTTTATTTCTCATCCGCAGGTGAATACAACAATGGAAGTTGGTTAAAAAAGTTTCGCCTGCATCAACCCCTCATTTAGTATACTGATAAATGGAATAATTATCTATTCTCTTCACCAGCTTATAATTATTCTTTTTTAACTGTTCAAAGTTGTCGGTAATGATAAAATGATACACCGGGTCAGAATCGATAATATATTTTATCGTGCCATTTCTCAACGATTCATCAAACTGATCGTAGCCAAATACTTTCAGAGGAGTCATTGAAAAATGAACAATCTCTAGCTGAGGTACTACTGCATTGGCAAATAGGGCATTGTTAATTCCCCTTCTTTCAGCTACAGATAAGTTTGCAAATACCTTCTCACCAGGCGCCAGTGAAAGATCGTTCTTCAAATAGTTTGCTACATTCCAGGTAATTTGTCTCTCTGCCTCCAGATGTTCTCTTCCCTTGAATTCATCAGTTCTTATCATATTAAACTGATACAGTGTATTGATAGCAAGCAGGCCCATTAAAAATGCCCAAATGCCTATTCTTTTAAGCCAGGCTATACTGGTAGAACTTGTTCCTTCTTTTACTGTATCAACTTTCTTACTTCCAAAATAATAGAAGATCAGCACCCAAGCCATGTACTGAAACAGCCCGTAGTACTGTGCCGTTGCACCCATTTTTAAGCCTGTAACAGTAGCAAAGCCAAAAAGCCCTGCAAGGCAAAAGGCAAGAAATCTTTCTTCTAAAGTACCCTTAAAGAGTAATTTGGTTTTGAGGATGATATAGGTGACAATTAGAAATGGTATGAAGATCTTCAGAAAGAATGGTTTAGCCCCGATTACCCAAACCAAAAACCCACGTAGGGTGATTCCATTGGCCACACCGCCAACCACATTTTGAAAAAAGGCTTCTCCGTAAAGAGAATGATAGTATAGATAAAAGCCGCTGAAAAATACAAGCGTCAAGACAGAACCTATGATAAAACCACGCCAGTTCATAGTAAACAGCAGGAACATCATAAAGATGATAGGAATCTGGATACCACTTTGTTTGGCAAAGATGGACGCAACTCCCAGAAATATGGCTACTGCTAGATAAACTAGTGAACGGGAACGTAGCTGAAGGTTTTGAAGATAGTTAAAGAAATAGTAGATGGCCCAGATCACGAAAAGGTTCTGAAGGGAATCTGAACGAACTGAAAAGTCGTGGCGGAAGATGAAAACAAATGCACATAAGCCTGCGATGATTGAAAGCTTATTCTCCAGTCTGAAAATATTGCTACAAATCAGATAAATCGCATAGGCAGTCAGTAAGTTCAAAAAGATGTTCCACATCCTGCCTATTACATAAATTGTATGTACATCCGTAGCCTCTACCTGTAGCAGCCTGGCTGTTACAGCACACAGATCATAGTACAGCGGCGTATACTGGGTAATGGTAAAAGGAATGTACATAGGATCATTATATAGACTCTGACCAGCGATAGCTGTCTGAATACTAAAAACAACATTTGTTTCTACACCCACCAAATCTACATTAAGACTATAAGCAGTAATGAACCGCATGATAATCATACCCACAAAGCATATGAACGATACTATCAGTACATAATTGAGCACATTTTTTTTGCTGAAATAAGTATCAGCAAGATCACTTGCTGTAGTATGCCGAGTAATTACTGGTATCATGTTCTTAAAATTAGATAATTCATCTTCTGGAACAACAACAAAAATAATAATAATAAATCTTTAAAAAATTCAGAATTTGAAATTAATTAAACTTAGATATGATAATAATTTACTCTTAGTTCAAACTCCTTCTGGGCATACTATCATAAAAGTTCAGCAGAGATGCCGCAGACGCCTCCCAGGTAAATTTTGAAGCTCTTTCTCTTCCGTTTTCCACCATACTATGGCGTAGGCTGCTATCGCTAAGGATTTTGTAAATACCCTCAGAAATTTGCTGATGGTCAAATGGGTCAACCAGTAATGCTGCACCACCCGCAACCTCAGGCATTGATGAGGTATTGGAGGTAATCACAGGCGTAGCACATGCCATTGCTTCCAGTATGGGCAGCCCAAAACTTTCACGCAAGGAAGGATACAGGAAAAGTGTTGCTGCATTATAGATCAGGGGCATCTCATCTGGCGTAACATAGCCTGGAAAGATAAAATTGGAGAGCAGCTCCTTATGCCCGATCTTCTCCAGCATTTCCTGCACTAGGGCGGGGGTACAATCCAGGATCACCATCGGAATGGGGCTTTTTTCAGCACGACAGTATTCTGAAAAAGCCTGTATAACCCGAAAGGTATTCTTCTTGGGGGCAGTATTGCCCAAAAAAAGAATAAACTGAACGGGCAACCCATATTTTTCTTTGAAGGTTTTCAGCTCTTCTGCAGCATAGTTGGTATTGAACTTACTGCTGATGGCATTATAGACCACCCTTACCCTGTCTTCAGGCAGTTTAAGGCTCTCAAGTATGGTTTCTCTCTCAAAATTAGAAACAGTAAACACCATTTCGCTCTTACGAACCACCTTTGGTACTACAAACCTCCGATATAAATTGCCAAAGTTCTGATAAGCAGTTCCATTGAAATCTACCTTCTCCAGGTAGATCACATCATGCACGGTTAGCAGCAAAGGGACTGGCTGTACAATAGAAGAAGTATTACAGGTGGAATGCAAAAAATCAAGCCTTGCGTCTTTTACAGCCATAGGCAGCTTTATCTGCTCCCAGTCGGCATAAGTATACGCAGGCAGTTTTTTTATTTTGAAGTTGTCTGTTTCAGATAAACAGGCATCATCCACATCATCTTTAGCGAATATCACATACTCATTCTGCTTATCCATCTTTTGCAGCTGGCGTACCAGCTCCAGGGCAACTATTTCCATGCCATGCTTTTTAGGACGGAAAATTCGCTGAATTTCGATTCCTATTCGTAAGGGTCTTTTCATACTTTAGTTAAGGCAGTGACTATTGAGGTTGGAGTGCAACGCCTTTATTGTCTGGTGGCAAGTTAAGGGAAAGTGATAAAAGGCAAAAAAAGCTGCAGCCATCAGTAGGGTCATGAGCAGATGTAGTAGCTGGTTCAGTACATACGCATTGGTAATCCTATACGCTAAACGTTAGATTTAGGATACAAAAAAAATCATTTATCCAGAGATAATTAGCTCATCAAGATTTCCATCATCTGTTCGTTTGTATGTTGTGCTATGGTATTTCAGGTGAAACACATAATTCGTCGGCCACAACAGAATGAGCAGCACGCTTACTTTTAATCCCAGATACGGGGAAACTTTAGCATAATAGACCCATCAGGCGCGGGCTGTTAAATGCACCACCTGCAGCCAGGTAATATTAGGAGTTTTAAGCCCAGGACGAGTCAAAAAAATTTTCCCGAAAATGATTAGCTGTCTTATAAGGGTTTTCCGTAATACTGCTAACCACCTGAACTTATGCTTTATGCCTGGAAGCATAGTATAGATATTAATATTATTTCTTATATTCATTACAAGAGATAATCTTAATCAGAACTCCTGAAAGCTAGATGAATAGCTGGTTGTTCTGGCGTCTTCCTTTAGCCTTGAGATACTATTCTTTAAGGAAAATATTTTTTATTCCCTGTATTCCTGACTTACTTTTTAAAGAGCAACGTTCTGTATTTTTTATGAAAAAAATGCTGTTCTTCCTGCCCTTGATGCTGTCTTACAGCTTCGGGCTACTGGCACAAAATTGTCCGCCACTACCGCCATCGGACGATAAAGTGTATAGCTGGTGCTACACCAAAGACGTAGCCACCAACTGGGATACCTCACCTTACAAGGCCTACATTATCAATGGTATGCCTTTCCGCCTCCTGTTTCCAAAAGATTACAACTCCTCGCCATCAAGCAAAAAGTATCCGCTGATGATACTCATACACGGTATTGGTGAAAAGGGCACTGATAACAATCATCAACTGCAGTATGGAGGCAAAAACCACCTTGATGCCGTGAACAGCGGCAAGTTTGATGGTTTTATCATGGCACCCCAATCGCCTACCGAGTACTTCAATAGCGGCGAACGTGCCAAAATATTGAAATTTATTGAGTACGCCATTGCTAACTACCGGGTAGATGAGTTTAGGGTACAGCTGCAGGGTTACTCTGCAGGAGGCGGAACAGCCTGGAAAATGGCTTATGAAAATCCAAAAGTCTTTTCGGGCATTATCCCCATGTCGTCGGCAGATGCCACAGTAGCCGGCTATGCAGCCACACTTAAATATACAGCCGTATGGCACTCACAGGGAGGCCGCGACGACAGCCCCAAACCTGTATCTGGCAATAATGTGGCCAGCAAGTTCAGAGCAGTTGGCGCTAACTACCGTTATACATACTATCACGAGCTGGGCCACGGCACTTGGAAAGCCATGTACCTGGAGCCCGACTTTTTCTCCTTTATGATGCAGAACTCAACCCTGCGCATCCATGCCCTTAACTTTAAATACAACTTCTGTACCGGCGAGTCTATATCAGGCATCATGGGTGTTAAACATGGTTTTGAAGGATATGAGTGGAGAAAAGACGGTGCAGCAACAGGCGGCAACAGCAACGAGCTTCAGTTTTCCGGAGAAGGTCAATATACCGTCCGTATCAAACACAAAGGAGTATGGTCAGCATGGTCTGCTCCCCTGAAAGTTCAACGCATAGCCCCCACTGCCACACCTACCATTGTAGCGACCGGCCCTACGGCACTGCCCACCCTTGATGGCAGAACCTCAGTTACTTTACGAGCTCCCAAAGGTTTTCAAAACTATAAATGGTCAAACGGATCTACCCTGGATAGCCTGGTTGTGAAGAGCGCCGGCACCTATAGTGCCTCAGTAACAGAAGCCTTTGGCTGCCCCAGCGCCAACTCTGCACCCATTGTTGTTACAGTTAATAAGGTAGGAGTTCTTCCCTCACCATCTAACCTGGTAGCAGCAACCGAATCAGTTACACAGCTAAATCTTCACTGGAATGATAACAGCACCAATGAACTGGGCTTTGAAGTATACCGCGGCAAAACTGCGTCGGGTCCCTGGGTACTGGCTTCCCAGCTCCCAGCCAATACCACCACTTATCAGGATAAACAGCTTGAAACTTATACCCGCTATTTTTATTCTGTACGCGCCTACAATAATAGCGGCGGCTCCCAGTATGCTACAGGCAGCGGTAAAACTATGGCAGATGCTGTGGCACCTGCAGCCCCTGGTGATCTACAGGTGATAAAAACCACCAGAAGCAGCATTGACCTAAATTGGCTGCCGGCCAGCGATAATGCCGATCAGCAGGCCGATCTGGTGTATGAGGTTTATACTAATAACCAGTCAACCCTCCTGGGCACCACGACAAAAACTGAATTTTCAGTAAAAAACCTAGCTGAAAAGCAGCTTTACAATTTTGCTGTGAGAGCGGTAGACCAGCAGGGAAACCGTTCGGCGTTCAGCAACCAGGCAAGCGGGGGCACCTATATTAACGGATTGTCCTATACTTACTATCAGGGGAACATCAATACTGTGAATGAAGTAACAGGCCTGCCGGTTGTCAAAAAAGGCATAACGCCTACTGTTGATATAATTTCCCATCGTCAAAAAAATGATTACTTCGCCTTCAGGTTTGAAGGATTTTTAAACATCGCCACCGCAGGCACTTACACCTTCTTTACCAAATCTGATGATGGCAGTACTGTCAGGATTAATGGTACGCTGGTTGTAAACAATGATGGCATTCATAGCAGCACAAATGAAAAGTCAGGTACCATCAGCCTCACTCCTGGCTTCCATCCCATTACTATACTATACTTTGAAAGAACCGGATCCGGGGAAATGCTGGAGGTACGCTGGCAGGGACCCGGCATCAGCAAGCAGCTGATGCCCGGGACTGCCTTCAAAGAAAGTATCAGCATACCCAAGCCACCAACAGCACCTACTGCTGCTACTGCTACCGCAGTAGATTACCACAGTAACCTGATTAAATGGACCGACAACAGCAGCAACGAAAGCAGCTTTGAGGTTTTCAGGAGTACCTCTAACACAGGACCTTATGTGCTGGTAAAGAAAACAGCCGCCAATGCCACACAGTATCAGGATGCAGACCTTGCCTCAGCAACTAAATACTTTTATAAAGTACGTGCGGCAGGCAGTACGGGAGAGTCAGATTTTGCAGGTAAGGGCAGCGACGGCACCTGGATCAATGCGACTACTAAATCAGCTACAGGTACCCTAACCGCACCAAACACACTTACTGTAAGCCGTAAAAGCAGCACGAGTGTTTTACTTAGCTGGAAAGACAATTCCGGCAACGAGGAAGGTTTCGAAGTATACCGGAACGATGTGCTGATAAGCCAGGTGAACAACAACATTATCAGCTATCTGGACGAAAGCGCAAGCGGCACCACCACACATACCTACAAAGTCAGGGCTTACAACAGCAGCGGCACCTCAGGCTGGAGCAATGCAGTAAATCTGGGGCTTCAGGATCATGGTAACAATAAGGCTCCTGTTATTGCAGGCTTCCCCGGTGTGGTTGTTGCACCGGAGGGTACCACCACAGAAGTACACTTCGATCTGTCCGACCCAAATGGCGATGCACTTACCCTCATCAGCAGGTACCTGCCCCAATTTGCCAGCATTGAGAAAGTGAGTAGCACCAAAGCTAAGGTTGTAGTAAATCCCACGGTAAAACACATTGGTTACTATACCGGTATCCAGTTTACTGCCACCGATGGATCACTGGAAACAGATGTCAGCTTTAACATAAACGTAAAAAACAGTGAGAAAACAGCCACCTATATCAACTTTACCTATACCCATCCGGAGCTGGCGCCAAAACCCTGGAACAACACCAATGTTTTTGCTGGTTCTGCAAATAAGATCATTCCCGGCAACAAGAACCTGCTGGATGAAAATGGCAAAAGCACTAATTATTACCTGACCCTGGTCCAACCATTTTCAGGTAATAAATCCTATGGCGAAAGCAGCCTGGACAACACAGGCCTGTACCCGAACGCAGTTAGTAAATCTGCATACATCATCAATCCGGGTAAAACTGCACAATTTAAAATATCGGGCCTGAAGGCCAGCCTGCGTTACAACCTGGTTTTTTACGGCAGCAGCATCTACAAGAGCAACAATGGCACAACCAAATATACCGTAGGTTCCGAAACTGTAATGCTGGATGTGCAGAGCAATAGTGATAAAACTGTACAGATCAATGGCCTTAAAGCCGATGCCAATGGTGAAGTATGGGTAACTGTAACGGGCAGCAGTAATGCCACAAAGGGTGGTTACCTGAATGCCATGGTTATAGAACAATACGACGACAACGGGCTGGTGCTGCGGCCGGGCAGATTAACAGCCCAGGCTGTTTCAAAAACACAGATAGACCTTAGCTGGACCGATAATTCTTACCAGGAAACAGGTTTTGAGATCTGGAGACGAACCCTCCCCTCCGGCAGCTTTGCAAAAATTGCGACCAATGCAGCGAATACCACTCTTTATTCAGACAAGGGCTTAGCGGAGAACACGGGCTATGAGTACCGCATCAGGGCTGCGAGCGGCACCAAATTCTCGGCCTACAGCGAAATAAAACAAAGTGCTACGCTGCAGTATGAGGTATATCTGAATATGAACAAAGACAGCCAGACAAAAGCTGAACTGCCCTGGAATAACCTGACCAAACTCCCGGTTACCGGCAATGCCTGGTATAACCTGAAAGATGCCAGTGCGCAAAGCACCTATCTCAACTTTAAGCTACTGGAAGGTTTTGACGGAAGCAACAATTTCGGGCCTGATGCAAAAGGACTGGGTATTTATCCCGACCGGGTGATCAAGAGCTTCTACTTTAATGAGGTGGGCTCTGTAGCCTACATACGCGTGTATGGACTGAATCCTGATCTGATCTATAACTTCCGCTTTTTTGCTTCCACAGCATTTGGTACAGAAAACGGGGTGAGCGAATACAGGATAGGAAACAAGAAAGTAACGCTGGATGCACAGTCGAACCTGAAGAATACCGCAGTGATTAGAGACATAGAAGCGACGGGTGGAGATGTGATCATAGAGGTTGAAGCCGGTGAATTTGCCCGTTATGGTTACCTGACAGCACTGGTGATCGAAGCACGTGATGGCAGCCGTGAAGCAGCCGGTGCAAGTGCTAACACAACCAAAACCGAAGAAATGATCACCAGTGCAAGAGTAGCAGAGGACCAGCCGGTGGTGCAGGAGACACTTGTTTACCCCAACCCAACCAATGGTATCCTATTTGTGAGTCATACAGCCTCTGGAGAAAGTGCATGTTTACTACAGGTAACCGACCTTAGAGGTAAGACAATTTATAGCCAGGAGGTTAGAACGGAAAAAGGAGATAATACTTTCTTCATCGACTTAAGCAACAGCGGAATAGACAAAGGCATCTATATCCTTAGAATTCAGTCTGATGCGGCAGAAAGCAGATTTGTCAGGTTCATTAAGCACTAATGCACCGGCAAATATTTATAACATTAATGGAAAAAAAGGCAGCCCTAAGGCTGCCTTTTTCGTATAGGGTGTATGAAATCAAAGCTATCTTGTGCAGCAGGATTGGAAACATTCATTTGCCTTAGCATTTCTTACATGCTAAAACTATTGAAATAATAATATTAGTTATCATATATATTATTTTAATGTCAATTTATCTCTCTTAAGTTTGCCTTATCTAATAAAATATTAATTTTACAACCTTAAAGCTTACATCAATTTTTGTAGGCAGGTGATATGTAATTTTTTAGTATGAAAAACATTCTACTTCTCCTCGCTGTACTACTCTGCAGCACTTTCTCTTTGTTTGCTCAGGAAACGACTGGCGACTGCTCCAGTACAAACCATCAAAAAGGCCAGATGTATGAGTGGTGCTATAAACACACTTTAAAGTGGGATACCTCTCCTTATAAAGCATACATCATCAATGGCATGCCCTTCCGCTTGCTGTATCCAAAAAATTACTCTACCGATGATCCCGGCAAAAAATATCCACTGATGATAATGCTCCATGGCATTGGAGAAGATGGTTGGAGTAGCGGATTTGATAATGAAGAACAGATAAAGGATGGCGGACAAAGACATCTGAGTGCTGTGAACAATGGAACCTATGATGGCTTTGTAATGGCGCCTCAGTCAGTAGGTTGCCATCCTGATGATGATGATTGCAGTAGTGTTTTCTCCACACCAGAAAGAGAGGCCATAGCAGCTTTTATAGATCTTGCAATAAAGGATTTAAGGGTAGATGAATACCGTGTCATGCTGCAGGGATATTCTGCAGGCGGAGGTGCCGGCTGGAAAATTGCAAATGATAATCCCACCAAAATAACAGGTGCCATCTTGATGTCTTCATCAGAGCCAAATATGCATATTCCATGGAGGGAAACCTTAAAATATACTTCCATCTGGCATGCACAGGGAGGATTGGATGGCAGACCCGCTCCTTCTGCAGCCAACAGAATAAAAAATGCATATGAGGAAATCGGGGCGAATTATCGTTTACAGGAATATCCTAAAATCGGGCATGGCACCTGGTTCGTAATGTATACTGAACCTGGTTTTTTCCCCTACATGATGCGTACCCACATGTTGCGTCCGCATGCTCTATATTTCAAGCAAAATTTTTGCCCGGGTGAAGAACCAAATGGCACCATGGGCATAAAGCAGGGTTTCTATCAGTTTGAGTGGCAAAAAGATGGGGTAACCGTACAAAATGACAGTAGGAATGAATTAGTATTCTCTGCAGTAGGCTCCTATCAGGTACGGATCAAGAAAACCGCTGATAGTGACTGGTCGGAATGGGGACCTCCGCTCCAGATCAAAAAGATTGATTATACTAAACCAGTAGAAATATACGCCACCAGTTCTACCGCCCTGCCCACTCTTGATGACAAGTACTTTGTTACCATCAAAGCCCCCAAGCTCGATCCGAATGGTGAACCCTACCAGGATTATCACTGGTATAAGGATGATGTTCTTCAGGAAAAAGAAACGTCAGATAGTTTAGTAACATCCAAACCAGGTGTCTATTCAGTTGTGGTAACAGAACAATTGGGCTGTCCTAGTCCTGTTCATTCAAATAGCATCAAGGTATCCAACGAAATAAACCCCGACCTTGGTATTCCTGCAAATTTCACAGCAAACAGCGTTTCTGAAACAGAATTAAGACTTAACTGGGAAGATAACAGTAATGAAACCAGCTTTGAGCTCTATGGTAACAGAACAAACGAAGCACCCTGGGAGCTGATTGCTACCCTTCCTGCCAATACAACTACCTACTCACATAAAGAATTAAACAGCTATACCCGTTATTTCTATAGGTTAAGAGCAGTAAATAACGAGGGTAGCACAGCTTATCTTGAGAAGGATTATGTAAAAACTACCGGAAAAACTAAAAAGGTAGACGTATCCGCTTCTGCACCAACAGGACTTAAAGTGACTAGTTCTTCCCGAACTACAATTTCGTTGCAGTGGAATTCACCAACTGGATCTGAAGAAGAAGGTGTTTTAAGCTATGAAGTATATGATGTTGTTAATGCTACGATAGTTGCAACCACTAAGAATAGAGATATCGCACTTAACAATCTTGCCGAGAAACAATGGTTCACATTTGCTATTAGAGCCGTAGATATTTATGGCAACAAATCTCCCTACAGTAATCAGGTTACTGCCGGCACCTTTAACCAGGGGCTCATTTATACCTATTATGAAGCTGACATAAAAAGTGTTGGGAGCATAGCAGGCCTTACTCCGGTAAAAACTGGCAGCACAGCTACTTTCGACATCAATGCAAACCCACAAAGGCCAAAAGATAGATATGCTTATAAATTTGAAGGCTTCATCATCATACCTGAAACTGGTAGCTATACATTTTATACTGAATCAGACGATGGCAGTACTTTATCTATAAACGGCTCTAAGATAGTAGATAATGACGGTCTTCATGCATCAGAAGAAAAAAGCGGACAAGTTTCATTAACTGCCGGAGCGCATAAAATTGAGGTATTATACTTTGAAAGAACAGGTTCTGGTGAAATGCTGAAGGTAAGCTGGGAAGGCCCCGGTCTGGCCAAAGAAACAATCCCTGCTTCTGCCTTAAAGGATGAGTATACCCAGCCAAATGTACCAACAGCTCCTTCTGAATTTACCGCAACAACAAAGGATGGGAACAATATATTACTGAAGTGGACAGACAACAGTGATAATGAAACAGGTTTTGAAATAAACCGCAGCACCAGTAATAGTGGTCCATTTACTTATGTCACTACAGCAGGTGCAAATGTTGTAGAGTATATTGATATAAATCTTCAGCCCGATACCCGCTACTACTATCAAATACGCTCATTAAGCAATGGCGGTGGCTCTGATTTTATTGGCAAAGATGCTGATGGTATCTGGGTAAATGCAAAGACAGAGCCAGGCAGTGGTGGAACAGAGATCAATGCACCCAGCCAGTTAACAGCCAGCCGCCAGGATGCCAACACTGTTGTGTTGAACTGGCAGGACAATGCCTCTAATGAAGAAGGATTTGAAATATACAGAAACAGTAAGCTGATAAGTAAAACCACAAATTCCAATACCAGCTTTACTGATGTTAATGCCGGTGGCACCGCTACCTATACCTATCGGGTAAAGGCTTATAACAGCAATGTTACCTCTGGCTACAGCAATACCGCAACTATATTGGGTACCAACAGCGCGCCTGTACTTTCTAAGGTGGGTACAATTTATGCCAGGCGGGATGATGTTACAAACATAAAGCTAGTTGCATCTGACAAGGAAAATGATGCGCTTGCTTATTCTGCCCAGAACCTACCGGCATTTGCCACATTTGTTGATAATCATGATGGTACTGCAAGCTTAAACCTACAGCCTTTAAGAGATGACATGGGCACCTATGAAGGTATTGTACTGGAGGTTTCTGACGGCAACGGTGGATCATTCTCAGAAACAGTTTCGATAGAAGTTGGCGAAAATGCTGCCCCTGGCATAATGGAAATTGCCTCTATGAGCTTATATGAAAAAAGTACCCAAACTGCTGAAGTAAGAGCCTGGGATGGCAATGGTGAAATCCTTGACTTTACGATAGAAGGTGCTCCAACTTTTATAGAGTTTACAAACAGAGGCAATAATACCGGCTATTTTACCATTGCTCCAAACTATGGTCATGCCGGCGAATATGCTGTTAAGGTAAAAGTTACTGATTCACATGGCGCCTCCAACTGGGCTAACTTTACAGTTGTTGTTGCTCCTGTTGAAACTTCTCAGAAGGTACTCGTTAACTTTAACGACAGCTCAAACGAACAGGCTCCGGCGCCATGGAATAATGTAGCACGCTATCCTGCAATTGGCACGAAGCTAAGCGGTGCAAAGGATGTGGAGGGCAATGCCACCACCATAGATATCAGATTTTTAGATGGATTTATCCGTGCTGAAGCAGGTGCAGTTACTGGCAGCAATGCAAACAGCACATTCCCTGATGCCGTGCTCAAGACACATTATTATGGGTGGACAGACAAGGACCGTAAAATAAAGATCAGCGGGCTCGATAAAACACTTTACTATAACATTACCATCATAGGCAGCAAGGCTACAACCGACGATGCACCCATCATTACCCGCTATACCATAGGAAATGAAAGTAAAACACTTGATGTAAGAAACAACACCAGTCAGGCTGTTAGCTTTGATAAATTACAAGCCCCTACAGGCGAGCTTACGCTCACCGTTCGGCAGCAGGATCCAACTCAGTATTCCTACATCAATGGCATCATCATTGAAGCCAGCTATGAAGATAATTCTGTACCAACAGTACCTACACAACTCAGTGCTACATTAACAGAAAGTGGTATTGTTGAACTCAGCTGGCTTGACAATGCCTGCAATGAATCCGGTTATGAACTGCAGAGAAGTACTGATGGAGTTAATTTTACAAGCCTGGGTAGTTTCGAGGCAAATACATCAGACTTTACAGATGTAGATGTTACTTATGGAAGCACCTATCACTATAGGGTTCAGGCAGTATCTGCAGCAAATAATCAATCTTCATCCTGGAGTGAAGTTTCAACAATCAAAGTGGAAGATGAGGCTGATACCGATCCTGAAGAACCAACGGATCCCACCGACCCAACGGATCCTACTAATCCAACAGACCCAACTGATCCGGAAGGCCCAACAGACCCTACTGATCCCGAGGAGCCAACTGATCCGGCTGATCCTAATAACCGGGCGCCGGTAATCGATGAAGCTTTCCCTAAGGTGCTGCATGCTATTCAGGGCCAGAGCAAAACCTATGAATATAGTGTAACCGATGAAAATGTTGAGGATGAGATTGCACTGATCACACGTTACCTCCCCTCATTTGCATCTGTAAACTTTGATGCTGAAACTAAAAAAATAGTCATCACCCTGGATGCTTCCTATTCCGAAATTGGTTATTACAGTGGCGTACAGCTTACTGCTACTGACGGCGCGTTGGAGGATGACGTAACCTTCAGTATCAGCATTACCGAAAGTGAAAAAATTTCTACTTACATTAACTTTATGTATGATCACCCTTTAAGAGGTGGCAGACCCTGGAATAACACTAACGTAGTGCCAGGGAACAAAGCAATTGAGAACCTGCAAAATGAAAGCAATATGACGGAGCCTTTCAAATTGACATTACTCAATTCCTGGAATGGAGCTAATGAATGGGGTGAAACAACTTTGGATAATAGCGGTGTGTTTCCAGATGCAGTTACAAAAACCTCCTATAGAGTCAATAAGGGTAACACTGCCAGGATAAAAATCACAGGGCTCGATCCTTCCTTAAATTATAACTTTGTCTTTTTTGGCAGCAGTGTCTATAAAAGTCTTGGAGGAAATACTACCTATACCATTGGGTCCGAAACGGTATCGCTCCCTGTTCAGAGCAATATCGATAATACGGTTCAGATCAATGGCGTGAAGCCTCCTGCCAACGGGGAAGTAACCATAGCCCTTTACAGTGATGGATTGCATGGTAGCTTCCTGAATGCAATGGTTATAGAAAAATATTCGGATGCCAGTAAAATGATGAGTCCTGGTAATTTAAGAGCGCATGCCAGCATCAAACAAAATGGCAAAGGATGGGCTCACCAAATTGATCTAAAATGGACTGACAGATCGAAAGGAGAAGACCAGTTTAATATTTACAGGCGTACCCTACCTTCCGGAACTTTTGTACAGATCGGTACTACCGATGCTAATACTACTAGCTATTCTGACAGAAGCAATTTATCTGCAGATACAGGATACGAATATTATGTAAAGGCTGCAAAAGGAGGAACAGAGTCAGATGCCAGCCAGATTAGCCAGGCTGCAACACTCAAGCATAAAATTCTGATTAACTTCAATTATGGAGGCAGCTATAATGCCCCCAGCACTTCCTGGAACAACTTTAATCGTATTCCAAGAGAATCATCCAAGAATAATCTAATCAATGAAAGAGGCAATAGTACTCCTGTTGATTTGAGAATTGAGGAAAACTTTAATGGCTATAATAACAGAGGACCTAAAGCAAATGGCACGGGAATCTATCCCGACCCAGTCAGTGAACAATTTTACTTTGTTGAGTTGGGTTCATATGCCAGGCTAAAAATCTCTGATTTAGATCCAAGCCAAACTTATAATTTCCGCTTCTATGCTGCTACTGAATATCCTAATGCCAATACAAAAGACAATGGAGTAACGATATATAAGATCGGCAACAAAAAAGTAAGCCTTGATGCGCAGTTCAATCTTACGAACACTGCCGTGATCAGAGACGTGGTAGCACCAGATAAAGAAGTCTTTATAGAGCTGGAAGGTGGTGAGTACGCAAAATACGGCTACATCAATGCCCTGGAGATAGAGGTACGGGATGGAAATAAAGAAAAGGTTGATCCGAGCGTAAGTACTAAGTATCAGCAGGATGCAGCCAGCACTGCCAGCCTGGTTAAGGTGCAGAACGAGATTACAACCGTATACCCCAACCCAGTGAGTGACGAGATGTTCGTTAATTTCATGGCTGAACATGCAGGCGTGGTGGAGCTGGAAGTAATCAACCTGCAGGGCAGAACTGTACATCAGCAGCAGGCAAATGCCCGCGAGGGAGAGAACATTTTTACACTTGATCTGCGAAAGCCAAATATTAATAAAGGAATATATATTTTACGAATAAAATCTATGGATTTTACAAGTAAAGTTGTTAGATTTATGAAGCAATAATCAGAGGAGTAGTTTCACTAAAAAGATGTCCGGCTATGTCGGGCATTTTTTTTTGTTCTTACGTATAATGATATACTCCGCGATCCGTATCTTTATAGAAGTTAGAATATTTCTTTATTTTTTATGACTCGTTATATCCGATCTTTGGATGGAATAAGAGCTCTGGCTGTTGCACTGGTGATGTTGTTTCACTTCCAGCTTTTTGATGCTGGCTGGGTGGGTGTTCAAATATTCTTTGTTCTGTCTGGATTCCTGATTACCCGCATTTTACTGGATGAAAAAAACCAGTCACTAAATTTCTACCTGAAAAGATTTTACTGGAGAAGATCCCTTCGCATCTTTCCCCTTTACTTTACATACCTGCTCCTGGTGAGCACCGTATTTCTGTTTGTATCTATGCCGGAAACTACTACTGGCATGCTACCCTATCTCTATACCTATACCTTTAACTTCACCCGGCTTTCTGCCGAATGGGCCCACTCCCCTCTTTTCACCCATTTCTGGTCGCTTTCTGTAGAGGAACAGTTTTACCTGGTATGGCCGCTTATGGTGTTTCTGCTGAAGGATAAATGGCTGAAGCGGGCTTTAATAATTATTATTGTAGCTGGCCCTCTGTGCAGATACCTGCTGGGTGAGTGGCTTATTGGCTCAAATCTTAGTGATGAGGCTGCCGGTGAGGCTATTTACTGGTTTACCCTTAGCCATTTCGATGCCTTTGCCATTGGCGGTGCTATTGCACTTTTCCGCCTGCCGGAAAGAATAGTATATCCTGGCCGTTTACTCATTGCCACACTTGCCTTAACAGCTCTGGCGGGCGTAGTAAACTGGTTTATGCTCGGGCAACAGGGTATCGAACAAAATATTCATAATTTTGGCTTTGGAGTTGGTGTTGTACAAAACTATCAGCACGTTTGGTCGTATACTTTGCTGAACTTTTGCTTTGCAGCATTCATAATAAGCCTTATCACAAGCAATACCTTTTCCAGGAGCTATCCCATGCGCATATTTGAACACCCTGTTATGGTTGCCATTGGCAGGGTTTCCTATGGCATGTATGTATTTCACTGGGCAATCATGGCAGTCTTCCTTAAAGTTATGGCGCCGGTTGTAGGAAAAGGATGGTTATCTTTTGGCCTTTACTTTTGCCTGGTATGGTTTATATCCTGGCTTAGCTTTCAGCAGTATGAAAACCGTTTTTTACGCCTGAAAGACCGCTTGTTCAGCATCAGAAAGCCAAAGGAGGTAAAAGCCAATGCTGCTGAAATGGCTTCTTTATAAAGCTGCTGCAGGTTTATAGCTTTTTTATGAGCTGCCAGATTCTTTATATTTACCGGAATTACGAATAATTATGAACTCTTTCTTACCAACTTTTTTGATTATCGGCGCAGGTAAGTCAGGAACTACCTCCTTGCATAAATACCTTGATCAGCATCCGGAGGTATATATGTGTCCGGTAAAAGAAACTAACTTCTTCGAACTGGAGGGTGAAGAGCTGGTTAGAAGCAGAAAACAGGATCCTGACCGCTTTAAGCACTATCCTCAGTCGGTGACTATTTGGGAGGAGTATGTTAAGCTGTTCGATCAGGCTACCAAAGCCTCTGCCATCGGCGAAACTTCTCCTATGTACTTGTATGGTAAACGTTCTCCTGAAAACATCAGAAAGTACCTGCCAGACGCAAAGCTGATCGTTATATTACGTGAACCTACCAGCCGCTTATATTCCCGTTACCTGCACCTTGCCCGCGATGGCAGACTCCCTACCCCTAATTTTGAGGATGCCCTGGATAAAAATAATGAAGTGTGGTGGACCCGCAACGACCTGGTACAGGAGGGCTTTTACTACAAGCACCTTTCCCGTTATTTCCAGACCTTTCCGCATGAGCAAATAAAGGTTATCCTGTACGAAGATCTTCAGAAAAATCCGGAGAAAATCATGAAGGAAATCTTCCAGTATGTAGGTGTTGATGATGATTTCAAACCTAATATGGAAGTAACCTACAACCTGTCCGGCAAACCTAAGAATGGCTTCATCAATGCACTGATCGGTGCCGACGGCGTATTGATCAAATCTGCCAAGGCTGTGCTGCCAGGCGGCGTGGTAAAACTGCTGAAGAAAAGTACTGCATCTCAAAAGATGGTACAAAACATCAGGAACAAAAACCTGGAACGCCCACCTGTAACACCAGAGTTGAAAAAACGCTTTTACAGCGAGATCTATGCCGAAGACATTGATAAGCTTGAAAAACTGATTAACCGTGATCTTTCCAGGTGGAAGATGAAAGGCTGATCAGATACCATACCAGCTGTACTTTCTGAATATGGTACTACCTATATCCAGCGACTTCCAAAAAAAATGAACCTCTGATCTCTCAGAGGTTCATTTTTTTGAAAACTGCTTCGGGTATCATCTTAATATTTTGCATGATAAGCCTCCAAACAGGCAGCACGTACAAAACATTGGTCTGTTTCTGATAGGCCCCATATATGGCCTTCCCTACCTGCTCCGGACTGGCTGTGAGTGGTTTTGGTAAGTTAAGGTGCTCTGTCATACGTGTGGCTACAAAGCCGGGCTTTACTGTAACCACATGAACACCGGCTGCTGCCAGTCTGTTTCTTAAGCCCGACAGGTAGGCGGTTAAGCCAGCTTTTGCACTTCCGTAAAGGTAGTTGCTCTTTCTGCCACGTTCGCCAGCTACAGAACTCACACCAATAATACAGCCCCCTTTCTTTTGCTCATAATCATTGGCAATCAGGTTAAGGATAGATACTGCACCGGTATAATTGGCATCAATAATCTGCTTAGCCTCCTGCCAGTCGGTTTGGGCTTTTTGCTGCTCACCCAGGTAACCAAAGAAAAGGGCTGTTAGCTGAGGCTGTACAGGTAGTTGTTCATAGAAACCAGCATGACTTTCAAAATCAGCTGCTTCAAAATTGCTGGTATGTACAGGTACATCGAATCTGGATTGCAGATCCTGCTTCAGAACAGAAAGTTGTTTTGTATTTCTGGCTGCCAGTATCAGGCCCCAGCCCCTTTTAGCAAACTCCAGGGCGGTTGCATAGGCCATGTCTGAGGTAGCCCCTAAAATCAAGATATAATTCATGCCGGTATGGCCAGTCTTTTACGCTGTAGTGATATAAATTTATGATCAGGATCAAAACTTTCTAAGTTCCTGATAAAATCTCCAGCCCCGGGATAGCCCCTTAGAAACATAGATGGTTTCATGCGGGCATCTTTAGAGAGATAGATACGCCCCCCCAGTGCATGTACAAGCTCATCCAGCTCATCCAGGAAGGGGAAAAGTGTATCACAAACCGGAAAATCGAGCGCCAGTGTGTAGCCTTCCATCGGAAAGGAAATCAGCCCCTGCTCCTGCTGCCCAAACATTTTCAGTACTGCCAGAAAAGAGCCCATGCCCTTCTGGCTGATCCGCTGCAATATGGTGGTAAGGCCCTCATAGCTGCTTTCCATGGGTAGCACAAACTGATATTGCACAAATCCTTTGGGGCCATACATGCGGTTCCAGTGGTGTACAAAATCCAGGGGATAAAAAAAAGTATCGTAATCCACTAGGCTGCTCTGCTCCTGCTTTCTTAATTTGTGATAATAAGCAAAATTGAAGGCCTTTATAGAGTAGCTGTTTAGCGCAAAAGAAGGAAAGTTGAAGGGTATGCTAAGCCTGGTCTTTTCAGAATGCTGCAGCGGTGCCTGCTGCAACCGGGAGGGTAATTCCTGCAGGCTGGCATGCTCTCCCAGCATCAGAATACTCCTGCCAAGGGCTTTACCACTTTGCAGGCAATCAATCCAGGCAACTGTATAGGTGGTGTGGCGGTACTGCTCAAATAGCCTGAACACTTCTTTGAGGTTAGCAGCCTTTAGCTGCGTTTGCTTTATATAAGCAGTCTCAATTTTTTTGAGCTGAAAGCTGACCTGGGTAATAACACCGGTTAAACCCATACCTCCACAAGTGGTATTGAATAGCTTATCATTTTGCTGGCGGCTGCAGACCACCAGCTCACCGCTGCTGTTAATAAGGCTTAGCTCCAGCACATAGTTACAGAAAGAGCCTTCCGTATGGTGATTCTTGCCATGCACATCAGAAGCTACCGCTCCGCCAACGGTAATAAATTTTGTGCCTGGCGTAACAGGCAAAAACCAGCCAGCAGGTACTATCACTTCCAGCACATCCTCCAGGCTTACTCCCGACTGGCATTCCAGAATACCTTTTTCCCTGTCGAAAGAAATAAATTTGTTGTACCTGGTGGTGGAAATAACTGTATCGGCAAGAGATGCATCGCCATAGCAGCGTCCATTACCACGGGCTATCAGTGCTGACGACCTGCTGATGATAGCAGCAGCTTCCTCTTCTTCCCTGAAGTGGAGCTCATCTGCTTCCAACAAGGGGTATTGGCCCCAGTTGGCTATTTGCTTTTTCATAAGGCTGGCCGCTTAAAATTTTGGGAAGTAAAGTACTACATAAAAGCAGATGATCCAGCCAATAATGGTAAAACGAATAAAAGTATCATTAAATAAGATCCTGGTTGGATAGCCGCTCTTATTTTCCACCATGGTAATCTGCAGGTAGCGCATCATGCCTGCAATAACAAATACAGCTGTTATGTATAAGTTGCTGGAACCATGCCGTTCTGCAACATCAGGCGAAATAGTATACATCAGGTAAGAAACCATAATGATGGCAGATATCAGGGTAAGGCAGGAGTCCAGAAACTGGATGTTATAGTTCTCTACAGACTTTCTGACTTTCTGTCCGGATACCTGAAAGATCATCAAATCATCGCGTCTTTTCGCCAGGGCCAGGAAGAGGGCAAGCAAAAAAACCATGATCACCAGCCATTGTGTAATGGCTACCGATGCCAGTAAACCACCTCCAACAATTCTTAAAATAAAGCCCAGTGCTATAATAAAGAGGTCCAGCAGAGCAATTTGTTTCAGCCCAAAGGAATAGGCAAGGTTAACAGTGAGGTAAATAGCAAGTGTGACAAAGAAAATCGGATCAAGCAACCACCCGAGTGTAAGGCCGGCTGTTAATATGATAAACATAAGTGTAAAAGCAAACCCAACACCTATCGAACCCGAAGCAAGTGGCCTGCTACGCTTTTCGGGATGAGCACGGTCGCGCTCAATATCATTATAATCATTCAGGATGTAGACTGCACTTGCAACAAGGCTAAAGGCTACAAAACCTGCAAACAGGGACGCAAGGGCATTAACATCAAATAATTTACCGGCAAAGAAGAGTGGAATGAATAAAAATAAATTCTTTACCCATTGCTTAACCCGAATGAGCCTTAAAATTTCGGGTAGCTTCAGCAGAGAGAGTGCATAAGAAATCATAATCTAAAAAGTAAAAATTGACCTTACTTATAGTACATACAAATTATATTAATTAAACTAAAGATGAAAAAATTACAAATTATATTTTATCAGGTAAGTATACGCACTGGCTAAGAGGTAAACATATTTCATTCATTTCTCCTGAACTGGTACCAGCCCTCTGTTGGAAAGTGGGCACTATAGGAAACATCCTGCCTGGTAATAAAATTCAGTACTTCTAATTCTTTGGAGACGAACTGATGATCTATACGTAAAAAAAACAATTTGGGATGATTAAATGTAAAACCAAATCCATTGCCCTGCTGTTCAAAAGCGTTTTTCAGCTTGCCATCCAGTATTTGGTAAACATGGCTGTAGGGAGTGCTGTTTAGATCGCCGCTAAGAATAACCGGATAGGGGCTATCATTACTTAGTGCAAGCACCTTCCGCAACTGCTCAATGCGTTCTATCTGGCTTTCCCTGTAAGACCATATGGTTCGTTTAATGGCTTCCTTTAGCCCCCTCTCCTTATTTTTATAAAGGATACGCTGTACCTGGGCAGACTGAAAATGTGCATTTATAATACGTATGGTATCATTATTTATCTTGATGTCTGCCCAAATACCTCTGTTAAAACCCGTGCTTCCAATAAAAAGAATGCCATTATCAACAATCGGGTATCTGGAGTAAATGGCTACGCCAAACTGTGATTTATTAATCTTCAAGGTGTCCGAAGATATAAAGGAATGGGCCCATCCCCCCTGCTTCAGCCGGGCATCTGTATTGTACAAGTCGCTGCCCGTGAAGGTGTAGAACTCCTGCAGGCATTTTATATCCGCAGGGTTAGTAGTTACCCAGTTGATGTATTCTTTGATTGCTGCAGCACTGCCTAGTACAACAGAGTCTGCTTCGAAATGATAGCCACTGGGTCTGTTGAAGTGGCTCACATTATAGCTTAATACACTGATTGCCTCTGCTGTAGTATTTTTTTCAGGAGTAAAAGCGACTGTATTCCCAACAAATCCCAGACCGGCTAGTACTGCCACTACAGAAAAGACTAACCACCAGCCCGGCCTGATAAAGCCCACCAGCAGCCAGATGAAGTTCAGCACCCATAGTATTGGGGCAAAAATTCCCAGAATAGAGAGTCCCCACCATGTTTCAGGGCTCATCATCAGGCTAGCATAGGAGACAAAAAATAGAAGAAATAGCGCGACAGTAAGTGCTTTCACAGTCAAAAAAGTGCTTTAATCAAATTTTAATGCGAATAATTTGGTCAAATCTGTGCTTCCTTACATCAACTGGCACATCTGCACATTTTTGCAAGATAGTACTATTCCTGAAGCTATTTAGATTAACGAAATAAAGTTGTAGAAGGGTTCCACAACTTATGCACACCGTTAGCTTTTTGAGCTGTTTTCTCCCCTGTACCTATACACATTTTCTAAAGAATCTGACTCTGTAAGTGTGGAATTAATACAACTAAATTTTTTCACGCTTCCCGCCCTATACTTGCAATACACAGCAACGACTTATTGATCAATCACTTGCCGAAACGCACATTCAGGCAAGTAGACACCACTAAAGTTGATAACGGAATATTTAAAATTAAGCTAAGAGGGACAGCTGTCATGAACAAAAGATTACTAAGTAAACCACTCCAGACGATTATTGCCTTTTCTGCATTTATTGCTTTTTCCTTCCTGTCATTCACAGTCCAGGCACAGGACTGTGGCTGCGATCATGTAATAGGACCGGATAAGAGCTACGTCAGAGCCGCTGAAATGCCTAATGTAAAACCAGGTGATGTGGTCTGTATCACAGCAGGGGTTAGAGGCAGGTTGGTACTACGTGATTTCGTAGGTACCAAAGAACAGCCTATCATCTTCAAGAACTGCGGCGGACAAGTTATTTTTGAGAATAACACTGATCTGTCAGGCACATTTACCTTTGCTAATTCTCAGTACTTCCGTGTTACGGGTACCGGAAGTCCAGACCATAAGTACGGCTTCCTAATCAGGAAAGGAGGCAATAGTTCTGCCATGTTTGTAACAAAGTCAGACTTTGAGCTTGACCACATTGAAATTGCTTCTGCCGGTTTTGCCGGAATCATGGCTAAGGTGGATCCTAACTGTCATAATACGGAGTATCACCAGGGCAATTTTGTAATGGAGAACATTTCCATTCATGACAACTTTATTCACCACACAGTGGGTGAAGGCCTCTATATAGGCCATACCTGGTACTTTGGCAAACCATCTGACTGTGGTACGTTGTATCCGCATGCTGTTGAAAACCTCAAAGTTTACAACAACATTACCGAAGATACCGGTGCAGATGGCATTCAGGTGAGCGCTGCCACCAAGAACGTTGAGGTTTTCAACAATACCATTCGCCGTTATGGTGCAGATCCTTTTAAACCCGTGCAGGTAAATGGTCTGCAGATTGGTGGTGGTTCTACAGGTAAATACTACAACAACCTGATCATTGATGGTGGTGGCATGGGTATACAATGCCTGGGCATGGGTGATGTATACATGTACAACAACCTGATTGTAAGAGCAGGTGTAGATGGTATCTTCATCGACGAAAGAGGCACTGTATTGCCAGGCAAAGCTTTTCATGCACACAACAACACCATTGTTTCTCCTAAGCGTGATGCCATTCGGATGTACTCCAGAAATACCACTGGTAGCACTTTTGTCAACAACATGCTGGTGGCTCCCGGAAGCTTAAATCTAAATTACTATACCAGAAATCAGTATATCTACATAATTGATAATACTGTTAATTACAGCCAGAATAATAACCTGTTTGTCCCTACTGCAGATGAGGCTGGCTTTGTGAACGCTGCTGCTGATGATTACCAGCTGAAGGCAAAAACCCCCGGTGTAGACAAGGGTGTTGCCCTGTCCTACTTTGGTTTTGACTACAACAAAAACCCAAGACCACAAGGGGCCTCCTTCGATATCGGAGCATTTGAATACTCTGGTGAGGAAACTACTACGCCCAACCAACTTCCTGTTGTAAGTGCCGGTGCAGACCAAACCATTACGCTGCCAACAGACAGCCTTCAGCTAACTGGTACAGCCGTTGATGCCGATGGCACAATTGTATCCCAAAGCTGGACAAAAATAGACGGACCGGCTGCAAGCCTTAGCAACCAGAACACCAATACACTTAGGCTGAATAAATTACTGGAAGGAACCTATACATTCCGCTTTACTGCGCTGGATAATGCAGGAGCTTCTCAAACCGACGATGTACAGGTTACGGTTAAACCAGCGCCGGTTGCACCAACACCTCCTGCCAACCTGCCTCCGGTTGTGGATGCTGGTGCAGACAGAACCATTACCCTGCCTGCCAACTCCCTAAGCCTGCTGGCTACTGCCAGTGACCCTGACGGTACTGTAACGGCCGTTAAATGGACACAGATAAGTGGCCCGACAGCTGATATGGCCGGTCAGACCACCAACAGCCTTAGCTTAAGCAATTTGCTGGAAGGTGAATACGGCTTCCGCTTTACTGCCACCGACGATCTGGGTGCTGCTACTGCAGACAACTTAATTGTAACGGTGATGCCTGACGCAACTCCGGTACCTCCGGCACCTAATGAACTACCGGTAGTAAGTGCTGGTACGGATAAAACCATCACACTGCCAGATAACAGCCTGGTGCTGAAAGCCACTGCTACCGATGCCGACGGAACCATCACTTCTGTAGAATGGACCAAAGTAAGCGGGCCGGAAGTAAGCATGAGTGGCCAGAACACAGCTGGCCTAAGCCTTAGTAATCTGTTGGAGGGAACTTATATCTTCCGTTTCACTGCTACCGACGATGCCAAAGAATCCAGCGCTGACGACGTACAGGTAACTGTAAATCCTGCAGTAGTGGTAGATAATCCTACTACTCCTGATCCGGATACCTACAAAGGCCTGAACTTTAAGTACTATGCCACTTCGAACAAAAATACCTGGACCAGGCTGCCGAACTTCGATGCTCTTACGCCTGCAAAAACCGGTGTGGTGAGCAACTTTACCCTAAGCCCCACCACCCAGCCAGATTATTTTGGTTTTGTATTCGAAGGTTTTGTGGAAGTAGATGAAGGCGGTACCTATACCTTCTACACCAATTCTGACGAAGGCAGCCAGTTGTTTATCAACGGTAAGCTGGTAGTGGATAACGACGGATCTCACAAAACGCAGGAACGCTCCGGTACAGCCGCTCTCCGTGAAGGAAGACATGCTATCAAGGTAACTTACTTTGAAAAGAACAGAGACGAAATGCTGGAAGTAAGCTATGCTGGCCCCGGAATTGAAAAGAAAAGGATTCCATCTGACAAACTTTTCACCACCAATGAGGAAACCAGCAGTGAAACTGACAGAATCAGCAATCCTGATGCTTCTACCACTACAGAAGACGAAAACACACCAACTAGTTTAACTGCTACCCTTAGCACCAAAGGTTCTGCCTTCCTGACCTGGAATGATAACAGCAGTGAGGAAATCGGTTATGAGATCTACATGAGCAGCGATAACAACAGCAGCTATCAGCAAGTAGGCAGCACCAACTCAAACAAGGAGAATTATACCGTATCCGGACTTGATCGCAATAAAGTTTATCACTTTAAAGTAAGAGCTAAAGTTTATTATAAAAACACCAAATTCTCCAAGGCAGTTGCTGTAGGTACCGGCGATGAAGAAACAGTAGCAACAGGTGATCCGCTGAAAATGAACAAGCAGATCAAGGTGAATTTTAACTATGGAAATAACGTAGCTGATAACTGGAACAACTTTGACACAGACCCGCATCCCTTGGATAAAATATCTAATCTGAAGGACGAGTCTGGAAAAGAAACCTCTGTGAACATTACCCTGCTAACCCCATGGGGATATGCCAGATCGGGATTCAATGGTTATAACGACCTGGGCATGGTTACCGGTAAAGACAATGGCGTGTTTCCTGATGCTGTTATGAAAACCTGCTTCTGGACTGAGCGTACCGAAGCTGAAGAAATGGAAGTTGGTGGCCTGGAGCCAAACGAGTATTACTCCTTCACCTTCTTCGGCAGCCGCGATGCCAGTGGCAACCGTACCACCCTGTACACAATTGGTAAAAATACGGTTTCACTAGATGCTTCGTATAACACCAAAAAAACAGTTACCATCAATAATGCCAGGGCAGATGCTACAGGCAAGATCAAGGTGCTGGTACAGAAACATAAGGATGCATCATTTGCTTATCTGAATGCCATGACGATTGAAGCTACCGGTTATGTAGACTCCAAGAAAACCGCAAAAGGTGCTGTAGCCATCAATCCTGATGCCACAGAAGAGGAAGCGATAGATCGTAGCCTGGTTAAGGATAAGATAGCTTACAGCCTTTATCCAAATGCAGCTACAGATCACATTATTCTGCGCTATGAATATACCAAAGCAGATGTAGCGCTGAATATTCAGATCGTAGATTTTACCGGAAACGTTCGCTTATCTGCAACCGAGCATACAAATGATGAGAATGGCACAATGCGCATTCAGCTTGATCAGGATAAGATGCTTAGCGGTTATTATATACTTCGTGTTACTTCAGTCTATGGTGTAGAAACCATCAGGTTCCTGAAGCTCTAAGCACCCAATGTTACCCCTTGAACCTAAAGCCGGCATATGCCGGCTTTTTTTTATGCTCTTTTCATCATAATATATGATATGCTCGTGCTGGTGCGTTTCAAATTTGTAGGTTTGAACAGTCATGGTATATTAAGGGTTTAAAAGGGATGATGAAATATAGATTTGTATACTTAATGATCCTGATGGTTGG
Source organism: Flammeovirgaceae bacterium 311 (assembly GCA_000597885.1). NCBI lineage: Bacteria > Pseudomonadati > Bacteroidota > Cytophagia > Cytophagales > Flammeovirgaceae > Flammeovirgaceae bacterium 311. The sequence continues at coordinate 6,549,603 of CP004371.1, read as the reverse complement.
TCTATACAATACCCCTGCCCTGGCACAGGACTGTGGCTGCGACCATGTGGTGGAAGCCAGCAAGAACTATATTCGGGCTTCTGACATGCCTGCTGTGAAGCCTGGAGATGTGGTATGCATCAGGGCCGGGGTTAGAGGCAGGCTGGTTTTTAAAGAATTTCAGGGCACTAAAGACAAACCTATCATCTTTAAGAACTGCGGCGGACAGGTTATCTTTGAGAATACAGAAAGAGCCGGCACCTTTAATTTTGAGAACTGCCGCTTTTTTAAAGTAACAGGAACAGGCAGCCCTGAACATAAGTATGGCTTTCTCATCAGGAAAGCAACTAAGGGAACAGCCATGTATGTAACTGAAACAGACTTTGAGCTGGATCATATAGAAATTGCCAGTGCAGGCTTTGCCGGCATTATGGCCAAAATGGACCCTAACTGTAATAATACTAAGTATCATCAGGGCAATTTCGTAATGGATAATGTTTCCATTCACGACAACTATATTCACCATACAGTGGGTGAAGGCCTCTACATTGGTCATACCTGGTACTTTGGCAAACCCTCTGATTGTGGTAAGCTATATCCTCATTCAGTAGAAAACCTGCGTGTTTACAACAACATTACCGAAGATACCGGTGCCGATGGCATACAGATAAGTGCTGCTACTAAAAACGTAGAGGTTTTCAACAATACTATTCGCCGATACGGCGCAAATCCATTTAAACCTGTGCAGGTAAATGGTCTGCAGATAGGCGGAGGCTCAACAGGTAAATACTACAACAACCTGATCATCGATGGTGGTGGCATGGGCATACAATGTCTGGGAATGGGCGATGTATATATGTATAACAACCTGATTGTTAGAGCAGGTGTAGATGGTATCTTCATTGACGAAAGAGGCGATGTGCTGGAGGGCAAAGCATTCCACACCCATAACAACACTATTGTAGCGCCTAAAAGAGATGCAATTCGTATGTATTCCAGAAATACTGAGGGCTCTACTTTTATCAATAACCTGCTGGTAGCTCCGGGCAGTATTGAAAAGAATTACTACTCTAAAAATCAGTACATCTATATCATTGATGATAAAAAGGTAGACTACATCCAGCACAACAACCTCTTTATTCCTACCATAGAAGAAGCAATGTTTATGGATGCCGCAGCCGATGATTATAAGCTGGACCCGCAGAGTCCCTGTATAGACAAAGGTAAGCCTCTGCCCCATTTTGGATTCGACTTTGATAAAAACTCAAGGCCACAGGGTGCCTCATTCGATGTTGGTGCATTTGAATATTTAGCGCTGCCCCCCCTGCAGCCAGGCGGCACCAGGTAAGCTTGGTTTATATCGAGAAAGATGTTCATAGCAGCATGGTGTGACATGAACAATTAGTGGAGCATGAACTGCTTATACAGCAGAAAGTCTTAAAACTTAACCATAGATATGTGTATGACTCAAGCACCTCATGGTAAAATTTGATATGAAAAAAATAAAGGCTCCATCAGGAGCCTTTTTATAAATTTCGTTCAACTTTGACTATCTCACATCTTCCAGCCTTACACCGATCATGGATTCAAGTTCCAGCTTTGATTTGATGTAGGCAGTTTCGGCACTCAGCTTTTGTCTTTGCTGACTCATGTAGCCTCTGGCAGCTTCATTATATTCATCTAACAGCAGCTGCCCGCGCTTAAATCGTTCTTCCTTCAGCTCAAATTCAGTAGTAGCGCTTTCCAGCATTCTGGCTTCCATTTCCAGTACCTGCTTTTGCATCAGGTATTCCTGGTAACGTTGCAGCACCTCGTTACGGACCTGGATCTTCTGCTCATCCATCGACAGCTGGCTTAACTTCAGATTTTCCCTGGCATTTTTGATATCCAGCGGAACCTTGAATAACATAGCAGGCGAAAAAGAGATATTAAAGTTATAGCGCGGCCAGAATGGCTGTCTACCATCTGCCATCTCTTTAGCACCAATTGTATATTCATTTAAGTTAGAGGAGAAGTTAAGCCTATCAAGCCACGACCAGCGGGCCATGGTGAGGGTGTTTTCCGCAATTTTTACATTGGAGTACGTTGCTATGTTCGATGGCAGGTTTTGCCAGCTTAGGCGTACCAGTTTTTCGCCAAATTCAGCATTTGCAGATACGGCAGTCGGGATGATCTTATTGTAATCAACCTGCTGCGCTTCTGCAAAAAAAGTAGAAGAAACAAAAAATGGCAGCAACAAAAAAAGCCTCTTAGTGAATAGTTTCATTATCAGTTGAGATTGAGTTATCATCAATAGTTTTTAATCTGAACATTAAAACCAGTATACAAATATTTATGATATCTGCTGGTGGGTAAGAAACTGCATTTTGCGCAATATTACCAATGGTGATAGCGAAAAATGCCGCCATATAAGCTGCATAATAATTTTTGATGACCGGGTCACGCGTTCGAAAAAAATTCCGCACCCCAACCAGCAGGGTCACAAAGTACAGCCAGCAGGTAATGGCTAGACCAATATAACCTGTTTCCAGTACAGTTAACATATATCCACTATCGGGCGGAAATCCAGACAGATAGTGCCCGGGGTAATACTTTTTGCCAGCATTAGAGGTAGTTCCGACGCCACCCCCCATCGGATGGCTGTGCATGTATGGCTGTATTAAGTCCCTGTTAGCCTCCCGCACCTGCATAGAAGGGTCATTGGATGGCTGAAAAGCAGTTCTGATCCTGCTTAGAGTACCACCGTAGAAAGGACCAAACATTAATCCTGTGCCTATAACAACAGCAATCACTGAAAATACCATAGTACGCTTACTAATAATGGTAAGCATAATGTAGAAAGCAATTCCTACTGGTACCATCACATAGGCAGTACGTGTTCCGGAATAACTCATGCCTATCAGCATACAGATAGCTGACACAACTAAAAGTACTCTCTTATAAGATTTGTATGGACCCAGCGCCAGAATAATTGTTGTAATTGCGCTAAATGCCATGATTACTCCAAACGAACTTACCTCACCCAGAATAGACCACTTTCTTAACTGGCCATTGATATAGAATAGTTTGTAGCGAACAGGATCGCTCATTACCCAGGTAAGTTCAAATTCTGGAAGCCCCACCAGCTCCTGGTACATGCCATACAGGGCTGCAATCAAAGCAAATACCAAACATATTATCGTAAAGTTTTTGATGTCGGTTTTGGTCCTGAAAGCGTGCAGCGAGAGTACAAACACTGATATCTTTACTATGATCCCTCTAAAAGCCAGGTTAAGCCATGCCTCTATGTTAAAAGCATTAGGATTGGCTATCTGTATCATGAGATAGGCAATAGAGATAAAGAAAGCAATGGAGATCGGGTTTTTGATAGGTTCAGAAACACTACTCTTCCTGAAAATTACCCCCAGAACGCCAATCACCAGTATAGCATCAGATACTGTACCGGTTGGCAAATCATATACACCGGACACCCGCCTTACTACAAAGATCAGGTATGAGAGAATGATAGATGCGACCAGGGCATGTAGTGGGTTATTAAAACATATCCACGCCAGCGGCAATCCAACAATAATGCTCAGCAGAATAACACCAAAAACCCATCCTTTGCTAACAATCAGAAAGGTAAGGGCAATGGATGCTGATAGTAGTACCAGCAGGAGTAAAATGGAGCGCAATAAAGGATGGATATTACTATTCAACCCTTCATCAGCCTTAAAAAAGTTTACAAGCTGGGGCATATTACAGGAACATCATCTTAACAAATATATAAATGTACACAGCAGCCAGAAAAACTATAACGAGTTTTTCCAGCCTGGCTTCTTTGGTATTCTTGATGGGATCTTCTTCCATAACAATTTTTTTTCCTACTCAACTCCCATTAATATACAGCTGCCCTGGCAGTCTTTTTTTCCTGCATGTCCTGCAGTACCTCTTCAAGGGTGGCTACCCTGCTCTCCCAGCTGTTTTGCAGGGCAAACTGTGCCCTTTTGCTGCGCAGTGCCGGGGTGTCGCTTTCCAATACCTGATGGAGTTTGTTTACAAACTCCTCTTTCGACCCAGCAACCGTAGCTATGGTAGAAAACTCCTCCAACTGGGCAAAATCTGTCATAACCACGGGCAAACCCGCCGCCAGGTATTCATTGATTTTGAGCGGGTATATATTCTTTGTAAAGCTATTGCAGGCAAATGGGATCATGCCGGCATGGAAACCAGCCACTTCTGCAGGCAGCTGCTCTGGTTGCCGGGAACCCCTCAGTTCAACATTAGTATATTTTCTAAACCGGTCAGCCATCGACTGCGACATAATTCTGCCTGTAATAACAAACTTGTGGGCAGGCATTTGCTGAAAACAATATTCCAGTAAATCAGCATCTATACGGTCGTCTACAGATCCTAAATACCCAATAACTTTCTGCTTATCTCCCACAGGTGGTAATTCCTGATATCCCTGGTGAAAAAGTGTATAATCCACCCCGTTCTTTACCAGATACGCATTGGGGTTCAGTTTCTTTTTGGCGGCGAGTAAAGCCTCTGAGGTGGTGATCACCCCGTCTGCCAGCTCAAGAAATACCTTCTCCTGCGCCGCACCATGCCTGCCACACCACTGGGCAGCACTTATTTCGTCATAACAGTAATAGACCAGTAGCGATTCATTCAGTATTCCTGCCATAGGTACACCAAAAAAGGGGCTGAAGGCATTGATTACAATGGGGTTTTGAAAGCCCAGGTCCTGTATTGCCCTCTGTACACTTTCACCAACCTTTTTACCCTCCTGGGCCATTACTGCCTGATACAGTTTGGGTGAAGAAATCCAGTTTGCAGGCAGCACCGGTGGTGGTGTAAGCACATGCACTTCGGAGCCAAAGCGGGTCTTTATCTTTCTAAGTCGCGGAGACAAACCCAGCATGCGTTGCCATGGGGCATTCTGTTTTCCCACGGCACCCATCAGTGCATCTTTCCAGGTAAAGGTATAATCTACATAAAGGACCCTATGCCGCTTTGCCAGCAACGACATAATCTGTACAATGGTCTTCATATAGTCACCCTCCCAGGTAGGCAAGGCAACACAAACTATGTCTTTCTTTTGCACTAAAATGTGGTTAAGATAATTAGAGCTTAAGGTTTTTGTGTTCTACCTTATTCACTACAGCTCCCATCAGACTTCCGTTCAGTTCTTTCAGGTAGCGTATGGATTCCTTATCCAGCTGTTTGATCACAGACTGGGCAGAAAATACTGCAACTACTTTTTCCGCATAACGGATCAGCTCCTTTGTATCAGAATAATCATTCAATGAGGCACCCTCCAGGAAGATATAATCATAATGGTGCTTGAGCTCATTCATCAGAGAGCTAAAGCCTTTTCCTGACAATATCTCTGCCGGTGAGGCAATGGTAACATGGCTGCCAATAATATCGATATTGGTATGGTGGGTTGGCGAAATAAAAGAGTAGTGATCTGATTCTTCTGTTTCTGTAGCGGACTCTGCTGTGGCAGTGGCTGCAGTAGAAGCTTCCTTCTCCTTTTCTTTTTTGGCACTACCTTCAGTAAGCAGCAGCTTTCCATTGGCCATATACCCATTTAACAGCTTTGTATTTTGTGGTTTAGCCAGCAGGCTTTGGGTAAGGGTATTGTGCTTAAAGTTAGTATCTATAATCAGCACACGCTTGTGGAGCAGGCTAAGGGAATAGGCCAGGGTCATGATCACGAAAGACTTACCTTCTCCCTGCTTGGTGCTGGTAAACATGAAAATCTGCTTGCCACTTTCCTCCAGCTCATAGCGCAGTTTTCGCAGCAGGTGCTTAAAGGTTTCCAGGCTTTCCTCCTTATGGGTATTATGGAACAGGTCATACAAATCGAGCTTTGAAGCATTGATCTGATTGAGGGCCCCTGCTACCGGCAGGCGGGTCTGGTTTTCGAAGTTCTGCGGGGTTCTGATGGAGAGGTCTACATATTCAATGAGCAATACTACCACCAGGCACAGGAACAAGCTTACCAGCCCGGCCATGGTGATAAAGATCCAGGTCTTGGATGGCTCCGGATCAATGGCAGGTTGTCCATAAATAACCTGGTGGATATTTCCTGTATCCACAAGGGCTACATTCTGGGCAGCATTTAATTTCTCCTGTGCTGTAAGGTATTCATTAGCAGCCAGCTCCACCTCGCGCTCCAGCTCAATGATGGTTGATTTCTTATCTGCAAAATCAGATTTAATTGAATTAAGCATGCCCAGCTGACCTTCAATGGACCTGATCCGGCCCCTGGTTACATCCATCTGGAGCATAGTCTCATTTTTACTCTCTTCCAGCGCAATGATCCTGTCCTGGGAGCCATAAAGGCCAAACTCCGCCTTGGAGTACTCCTCTTTTAACTGGTTACTCAGCATATCCAGACTGTCGCGCAGCTGCTGATTCCTGGAACCAGAGCCTATATAACGTGAGTTAAGCTGCTCAATCTTGTTCTGAATCTCAACGATCCTTGTATTTCTGGCACTGCCGGCTCCGTCATTTTTAAACTGATTCAGCTGCTTGTTGATGTCTTTCAGGGTTAGCTCCAGCCCCATCAATATGTTTTGCTGTTCCTGTTTTTCGCGTTCCAGATTAGCTATCTGGCCTACCTTAGAATCTCCTTCCAGGTTAACATTCAGCAGCCTGCTGTCGGCCTGATAAGACCGGAGTAATTCCCTTTTTTCATCCAGGCTCTTTTTCTTTTCAGCTACCAGCGTTTTAAAAAACTCAACAGACTGTCCCGAACGCTGTCCCTGCATTATGTCGTGATAACGCCTGAATTCATCTACAAAAGTATTTACCACAAACGCAGAAAGCTGTGGATTTTCAGACAGGTAAGTGATGTCGATATAGTCTGTGTTTTTTACACGGTCTATGCCAACATTCTCAGTCAGGGAGTTGTAGTCATAGCCGTAGAACTTAAGCAGGTCTATCAGCTTACGTTCATTATCATCAAAAGCATTCAGCACCTCCATATTCTCAAGCTTTTGCCTGAATACTACAGCAGCATCCTCCAGATCTTTCCTGGAAAAATATTTATGAAAATCCTCGCTCTCAGTCTGAGTCCGGAAGGCATCAGGATTTTCCAGGTCATGTAAAATAAGGCGGTAAGATAATAAGCCTACTACAACAGGAGATTTAAAGGTTTGTATAAGGTTATTGAATTTCAGATCTGCCTCCCAGGGAGAAAATCTTTCTTCATTAAGCTGCACCTTCTCTCTGATAGTAATGCCTGTTGCTACCTGCGTGGTAGACATATAATATTCTTCTGCATCTCTAAGAAGCAGATACGCAATACCGGCTGTAAGAAGAGGAACAGTAATCAGCAACCAAAGACGCTTGAGGAGTATTCTGAAAATGTGTACGAGATCCATAATTAATTAAAAAAGCAGATGAATACGGCTTATTTTATTACGTACAAATGTAAAAATAAAATTTGGGTAAAGGATGAGATATTTATAAATTTTTATTGGTAATTTATAATTTATCTCCAATAACAACATTACAAACCACGTAAAATTGCAATTTAATAAGTTTAATATACGTAATAATAACTCAACAGTAAAGCCTCATAGTACACACTATATAAGCTTGTTAAAACAAAATTATTTTTTGCTCTAAGTATAATGAATGTCTCATAACCACTAAAAAATCAGCCTGTTACTGCATTCAAATACATTTATAAAATAAGGTATAGAGCGTTACCACTACTTAAACGCAAACTCAGTTTTTTAGTTGAGTTTAGAATAAAAAACTACCCATAGGTTTTGTCAACAACACTAAAAATCAACCTAAGGAGCTTGATAATTTATTGGTACTCACGGGTTGAGGACACAAAAAAAATTTAATTGTTCATAGAAAAAAATATACTCTTAGATGGAAGATAAGGGATATGTACTGTAGACACACCTTATAAATCAGTAATAGCTACTAAACGGAGAAACTAGAGGCCAGGTATATTTTATGTTGACAAAACTTAATATCAGGACATAAGACGATCATAACAGGGCTCGTAACTTATTAATAATAAAGCTATTACTTAACCGTCTCAGAGTACAACATGAACTGTTCAGATTATATCATAGGTCTGTCTTACATTATTTTGATTTTATTTCACCAGCAATTCAAACCATTCACCTGTCGTGATTCGTATAAGCATCAAACCAGCAGTACAATATACTGTTAAGTACTCCGGAAAATGTTTACACATAAAATTTTAGGCCAATATAATAAGGCATCAAATTTCGTTTTATAATTTTTTTTATTTTAATTTGTAAATAAATTATTAACCTCTAAGTTCTACTCATCCAAAATGAAGCTATTAGCACTAATTTTTTGGCTTTGTCTTTTTATTGTCTTTTACTCCTACCTGGGATACGGCATTCTGTTATGGTGCATGATCAAGATAAAAAGGTTATTCAAAGGTAAACCAGCACTTAAAATACATGAGGATTGGCCTACGGTTACACTAATGGTTGCTGCTTATAACGAGGAAGAAGTTATACAAACAAAGGTTTTTAATTCGTTAACGCTGGATTATCCGGCTGAACGGATTAAATATATGTTTGTAACTGACGGCTCTGATGACCGCACTCCGGAAATTTTAAGCCGTTTCCCCCAGCTTGTACACCTGCACAGGCCGGAGCGGCAGGGCAAGCTGGCCGCTGTTGAACGTGCCATGAAGCAGGTAACCACCGATCTTGTGGTATTTACCGATGCCAATACCCTGTTAAATCCGCAGGCAATAAAAAATATGGCACGCCATTTTGCCGACCATAAAGTTGGCGCTGTTGCAGGTGAAAAAAAGGTGCTAAGTTCTGAAGAAGATGCCGCTGCCGGTGCAGGAGAAGGCTTTTACTGGCGTTATGAAAATACTTTAAAACGCTGGGACTCTGAACTGCATACCGTGGTGGGCGCAGCCGGAGAATTGTTTGCCATACGCACCAAATGCTTTGAGGCTGTTCCGCGTGATACCGTAATAGAAGACTTTTACCTCACCCTGCGCATTGCCCAAAATGGCTACCGTGTTATATATGAACCGGAAGCACGCGCAGAAGAACTTCCTTCGGCTAATTCCGGAGAAGAACTTAAACGTAAAATACGCATTGCTGCCGGTGGTATTCAGGCTGTGGTAAGACTAAGCGCGCTCTTAAATCCTCTGCGATATGGCTGGCTTAGCTTTCAGTACATCTCCCACAGGGTATTACGCTGGACCCTCGCCCCTTTGTCCTTGTTGCTCATTCTGCTAACCAACATGGCACTTGCACTATCAGGTTCAGCTTTCTTTCAGCTCCTGCTTGGAGCACAGTTAGTTTTTTATGCTTTTGCCCTGCTGGGATACCTGATGGAAAACAGGCGTACCCGTATTAAGATATTCTTTATTCCATACTACTTCTTTATGATGAATTATGCTGTTTATGCCGGTTTCTGGCGATATATAAAAGGGAGCCAGTCGGCAGTATGGGAGCGTGCCAAGCGACAGGCCGCTTAAAATAAGCAAGCCTGTACCCCTCCCCGCTTCGCTGCGTCGGGACCAGAAGTCCAGTAAAGCTTTAAGTGATATAAAAAAGGCATCTGCAGATCTGCAGATGCCTTTTTTATTTAATCTTTTGTTCACAATCCTGAATGAATCATGAATACTTTATATTTTCTGAAAACTTAGCGACCAAACGTATAGCCTACAGATAGCTTGATAACCCTGTTGTAGGCATCAAAATTACTCTTTCCCTCATCCAGGGAGCTTAGGCCCCATTCATAGCCGGCCTGCAGATTTAACCCCTGTGCAAATTCATAACCTATACCACCAGTTACTCCAAAATCTGCTTTGCGCAAGCCCGGATCTACACTCCAGTTCTGCTCATAAGACAGGCCCAGTACACCCGCTTCTGCTCTAACCTGGTTGTCTACCAGATAAGACAGCTGCGGACCTGCATATACCTGAAAACCAGGTCCCAGGTGCACCCGCATCAAAACAGGCATTTCTATATAGTGAGAGGTATTTGTAACAGTAGCCTGTGGCTTGAAGAATGAATTTGTTTCGAACGTCTGGCTTACCTGCATTCCTTTTTGAGAGTAATACACGCCTGGTTCAAAAGAAACTGTCTGGCTCACCGGAACCTGCAGATAGGCACCTGCATGAAACCCGGGGTTCATTTCTGTTTTCATTACACCTGTGGTATTCATCATATCTGTGAAACTTCCCACAGCATCGCCACCCCAAGTAGCCCCATTAGCACCAGCTCGAATACCGCCGCGTACCTGCGCCTCAGTTTGTAGCGTAAAAATAAATAGAGCAGCGAAAAGGGTTAAAGCAATCTTTTTCATAATACGGTAGTTTAAAAACACTTATTCATTTATAAGCGATATCGAAAAAACCGTGCCAGAAAAATTTTAATTAACGCTGCTGTAGCAGCAGGTTCTGAAGATAAGTTAGAATAATGTAAATGCAGTGCCGGGTCTCGTAATACTGGAAGAATGGCCTTAGTGTGAGAGCACTTCAATTTCTGTACGCCTGTTCAGCGCTCTTCCCTCTTCCTCATCGTCGTTAGAGAAAAGCGGACGCTCCTGGCCATATCCCATCACCGATAGCCGCCCCGGCTCAATACCATTGTTCACCAGGTAATCCTTTACAGACTGAGCTCTTTTCCTGGATAGCTGCTTATTATAATTAGCATTGCCTACATTATCTGTATGCCCATTAATTTGAATTTTCACCGATGACGAATGCCGCAGAAAGTCTCTTATTTTATCCAGTTCCGTTATAGATTCTGTTCTAAGGCTGGATTTACCCGTTTCAAAAAAGATATTAGCCATAACCGCCGTTGTACCAACCTTTATGGCATTCATGCGCAGGTTAGTATTTACGTACCTTGTTTTTTCTCCCAGCCGGCTAACTTTAAGGGTACGCGATAAGATAATGTACCCCTCGGCCTCTGCACTAAGTGCATAGGTTCCCTCTTTTTCTATTTCAAAATTGAAGCTACCATCTTCATTGGTTTGAGCAACTGTGATAATATCGCCAGACTGGGGATGCGCAATGGTAATGTTACCCTGCAGGGGCTGTCCTGATTCGCTATCCAAGAGCTGACCGGAGTAGTTTGCTGCTGCCGGCAGTACAGGCTTTGCAGAAGCACGGACGGCAGCCTCTTCTTCTTTTTTCTTTTTGGCAGCAGCTAAAATTGTATTGACCTTTTCATCCAGAAAAGTAATTCTGTAAATATCTGCCTTACCCTCTCCCCCCTCCTGGATAGAGGTATAATAGGCATGGGTGCGGTTTTCTGCCATGATGAAGTGAAAATTATCATCCGGCGTATTGATGGGATAGCCCATGTTGACTGGTTTTAGCCATATATCCCCTGAGCGTTCGCTTCTGAAAACATCATAGCCTCCCAGGCCTTTGTGTCCATCTGAACTAAAATATAAGGTTTTCCCATCCGGATGTATATAGGGAGAATCTTCGAAACCTGCTGTGTTAATGGCCGGCCCCAGGTTAAGAGGATTACCCCAACTGCCGTTAGGCAAACGTTCGCTCAGATAAAGATCAAGATTGCCAAAGCCACCTGGTCTGTCGCTTGCAAAAAACAGGCGCTTGCCATCAGGACTTATAGATAGTGATGTTTCCCAGTAGGGTGTATTGATTGGTTCAGGCAGTGGCTCGGGTTCGCTCCAGTCTCGCCCATTAAAGACAGAGCGGTAAAGGTCTCCTCCATTATCTTCTATGTACAGATACAGTTCTTTGCCATTGGCTGATATGGCAGCAGCAGCATCGTGATAATCATAGTTAATATTTTTGCTGATTTGCCTGGGAGGTGTCCAGTTTTCGCCCCGTCGGTAGCTAATGTAAATATCCTCAAAAAACTCACCATCACTGGTTTTTTTTCCGCCTGTAGAACCCTCGCGGCGGGAGGTAAACACAAGCACAGACTGATCGGGCGTTATAATGGGAGCATAATCATGCTCTTTGGAATTGATGATGCTACCCAGATTTTCTATATCAACCGCTACCGGATAGCGTATAAGAGAGTCGCCCTGCTGGCATTGCAGGATCTTTGGGCCTACATCAGGCTTGTTGAGCAGGCGCAATTGTCCATAGGCTGTATAATGCGCTATGGCTTCATCAAACTGATAGTTATACTGGCAGGCCAGCCCCATATAAAAGCGAATATCAGGATCCATAGCAGGCGCCAGCTTTAACACTTTTGTAAGATAGGGTAATGCGTAGTGTTTATAATCGCTTAGCAAATAAGCCCTGCCAATGTGGAGGTTTAGCTCAACATTTCCAGATTCCAGTTGCTCTGCCTCCAGGTAATAGCGTAAGGCACTGTTAATTTCGCCGCGGCCAAAATGCTTCTTCCCTTTCTTCATCAATTTTTTATAATCCTGACCCATAACTGATGAAGCCACCAGCAGCAGTAACAGAACTATACAGAAGCGTTTGCTCATGAGATAAAAAATGAATCCGGTTACTATGATAGTTATTTCCGTGTAAAAACAGAACTGGACCTCCTAAGCTCGAACGCAAGAATAAAAGCGAAAACTCATATTTTTAAGCACCATGCTGCATGTTCCTATAAGTGAAGCTTACCATTTGATGCTCAGACTAAGCTTTAGCAGCCTATTATGCTTTTTCTTATATGGATTATGAATATTAGTAAGTGTAATGTCAGGAAAATGATTGCTTTAAAGCTGTTAAACAAATGCTTTAATTATGCACGATATCCTGAATATTATGAGCGGGTTGTATCGGGCCCGGAATGCCATTACTATTGTTTTCCTAATAGATAGCCTGGGGGTATATCTAATTAACTTAATCCAAATATCGATTTTATGGCTTAAGTTATATGCAAAGTACAGCCATAACCGTAGCCTGAAGGTTTTGAAAAACGATAAATAATTTATAATTTATAAAGAATTAATTCAAACTGCTGCTCGTATTAAAGCACAGTGGCAGCTTAGGTATAGCAGGTAGGCTGAAGGTTAATCTGGAGGGGCAGGAATTAATCATACAGAAATTCACTTTAGTAAGTGAACCTTATTGGTTAGCAACGAATAAAATCATTTTGATACCATTCTACCTGTCCCTTCCTATTCAGGTGAATATCATCATGTTGGCCAATAATTAGGTGCAGTTAGTAATTTGGACAGCGATTGCTTCAAATTTTAAATTAATGGTTATTTAATAATGTGGTGAATATAGGCCAACTCCGGCAATGTATATTACGTAAAACTTGCAGTCAAAATACTGCAATCACCATTTTTACATCCAAAAAACCGAATTGGTGAAATATAATTCCTATGATCTGGTTGTGATAGGTACAGGCTTTGCCTCCACCTTTTTTCTTAAAAAGTATTTAAGCAAAGCACCTGCTTCTGCAAAAGTACTGGTTTTGGAAAGGGGCTATTTATATCCTCATGCAGAAAGAGTAAAGGAGCAAAGAGGCGAACAAACCCCCTACGCAAAGCTGAACATACCTTATGAAGATGCCATCATCAACGAAACCCCTGAAAAACACTGGAAATTTCAGTCTGCTTTCGGGGGTAGTTCTAACTGCTGGTTTGGCTGTACACCCCGTTTTCTGCCCTCGGATTTTAAAATGAAAAGCCTGTATGGCATTGCCAGCGACTGGCCCCTGGATTACGATGATTTGGAATCTTATTACACTGAAGTTGAAGAGGCCATGTCAATTTCCGGACCATCAGATGAAACTCCTTTCCCCAGAAAAGGGCCCTACCCTCAGCCGCCACATGAATTTACTGCTGTCGATAAAGTATTGAAGCAAAAATGGGGTAAGCTATACATTAACCAGCCTACTGCACGCGCCCGAATGCAGGTAAAAGGCAGAGCTGGTATTTGTTGTGGCAGTGCCATATGCCAGCTATGTCCCGTAGATGCAAAGTTTACCATAGAAAACTCAGGCATTGGTGTGTTTAGAGACAGCCGTGTGGAACTGCTGACAGGCGCTGCGGTACATCAGCTCGATTTACAGCAGAACAGGGTTCGGGCTGTACATTATGAGAAAGACGGCAGCGATCATCAGGTAAACGGAGAGGTTGTGGCACTGGGAACCAATGCCATCTTCAACGCCAACATTCTGCTTAATTCAGGTGATCTAAACCCATTTACTGGTAAAGGACTGGGTGAGCAATTTGGTTTGCAGACACTGGTTTATTTAGATAATATGGAAAATGTTGGGGGCAGTACCTGGGTAAATGCCAATGGTTATATGCTTTACGATGGCGAGCACCGTAAGGAATATGCAGCCTGTATGATGGAGTCGGGCAACTACCCCTATTTCCGTCTGGAGCGAGGCAAATGGCGTAACATCATCAGCTTTAGAATGATCTTTGAAGACCTCCCCCAGGAGCGCAATTATGTAGCCACCACGCGGGATGTTTTGAAACCGGCAGTCCATTTTGCAGGCATATCGGACTATACCAGCAAGGCAGTGGAGAAAATGAAAGTAAATTTACCAAAAGTACTTTCCTGCCTGCCTGTAGAAAAAATTGAGTATTTAGCTCCCTACGATACAGAAGCGCATATCATGGGTACTGCCCGGATGAGTAAAACTGCCAGCGAAGGTGTGGTAGACAAACACCTGATCCATCATCAGTACCGTAACTTGTTTGTGTTAGGAGCCAGTAGTTTTACAACCTTTACGCCTTCTAACCCAACACTTACATTATCAGCACTCTCTCTACATGCAGCAGATCAGGCATTTTAATATTTTTTAAGGATGCAAAGAAGAAAATTTTTAAAACTTACCGGTTTAAGCGCTGTCGCCCTTGCCATTCCTGGAGTGGGCATGGGAGCCATTTCTACCGAGCAGGCTATTGCAGGTATTTTGAAAAACGAATTTGATTACCTGGAATTAGATGATAAAGGTTTAAAACAATTTGTAAAAGACTTTCTTGAATTCAGAGGACATGGTAAGTATGTGCATGTAAAGGTCAGAACACTTTATCTCTTCAGGGTAAAAGCTGCTGAATCTTCCCTGGTGGACCGTCTTGCCAGGGAATACATACTTGCTACTGATTTTTTCATCAATAAAATGGATGAAAGCAAAACAGTGAAATATATTGGCTTATATGATCCTTACAAGCGCCCCTGCGCTAATCCCTTTACCTACAACTACTATCAGCACCTGAACACTTAGGAGCAGCCCTCCCCCTGCTGTCCGCCCTCAAAACATTTTCCCTGCAGACATTCCGGGGCACATTCAGTAATAAACCATCCAACTGCTATGGTATAATGATACTACTAGCTGTTATATTTTATAATATTTAATTAATAATTTAGAATATTCCAGTAAATTTTGTAGTCTTACATATATACACCCCGTTACCTTGTCTTGTTTTATAATAACAAGTAGTCCTTTAAAGGTTTACGTATAGAATAAGTAATTCACGAAGCGCAATAGTGATAATCTGATGCCTGCTAACGTACGCACAAACCAAACAATACTGCATGGTTCAGTAGATAGCCACTACCAGGCCACTGAAATCAGGTATAAAATTTTTGTAAGCATTTGGGCCATTGCCACTCTTTTCCACATGGCTACCAACCGAATGTTTACGGTAGAACTACATTATTTTTTACTGAGCGCTTCTGCCATTTACCTGCTGTTTAAGCCTTCATCCATCATTAGGCTGCTGATTTTTATATCCCTGCAGTTGTACGAGGTTTTTAATGCACTCCCCATGGGTAGTAATCACTGGTTTTTTGCAGCTTTTGTAAACCTTACCATACTGCAGGCACTGATATACCAGGTGCTTAAGCAAAAAAGCTTCCGTGTAGACCGGGTTCAGTTTCTGAAAACTTTTGCTCCTGCCGTTAGATTAGAACTGATTATTCTGTACTTTTTTGTAGTATTTCATAAACTCAATTCAGGCTTTTTCACACCGGCGGTGAGTTGTGCATCAGACTTTTATGTAGCACAGAATGCCTATTCTCTACTGCCCTCTTCCGTAGAAATACTTGCCCTGAATGCCTATTTTACTATTTTCATTGAAGCCCTCATCCCGGTGCTGCTGTGTTTCAGGCTCACCAGAAACTGGGGCTTGCTAATTGGCCTGATCTTTCACTGCGTGATTGCCTATAACCCCATTAATGGGTTTTACGATTTCTCTTCTGTTATTTTTGCTTTGTATTTCCTGTTTACCAGCTACCGCTTTAGTAACAAATTATATAATGTATACAAAGCTACCTATAACAGAAAATTTTTTGTGAAGGCCCAGCTGCCTAATTTCAGCTATCAGAAGTTTGCTGTTTTTATGCTCATCTTTATTGGCGGCCTGCTGGTGGTGCATATTTTAACCACCAGGTTCCATGATTACTTCAGGCATGTAATCTGGACTGCCTTCAGCTTTAGCTTTATTGCCATTTTCATTACAGCCATGCTCACCAAAGACACCCGCACAGGAGTGGCCGACAGGGCTTTTTCTATTGCACACCCTGCTTTCCTGCTTATTCCTCTGCTGGTTTTCTTGAATGGCATGGCTCCCTACCTGGGGTTAAAAACCGAGTCTGCTTTTGCAATGTACTCTAATTTAAGAACCGAAGGCAGGATTACCAACCACTATATTGTACCGGTAGAATTACAAATATTTGATTACCAGGATGAGCTGATAGAGCTGAAATCTTCGTCTGATAAGGTTTTTAAAAGCTATATTGAAGGTAACAAACTACTGGTTTACCCACATTTTCAGCGCCTGGTTGCATTAAGAAAGCCTAAACACGTTACCTATGTCCGCAATGGTGTTGAGCATACCTTTAGATTAGCCAAAGCAGCGCCAGGGCACGAACTACTAAAGGAACAGCCTTTCTGGTTCAGAAAGCTGATCCGCTTCAGACCTGTAAGTAAACTGGACCCACAACCCTGCAGCCATTAAAAAAAAGCCTGCTATAAAGTTTGCCTCAAAACTGATGCTGCAATAAATAACAAAAAAAATATTCCTCATCTCTTCATTCCTGCAGGCGGGGGGGGATTCTACATGATAGACCGGTGCCGTCTTGCTGTCAAGCTGGCTATTCATAACAATTTTAATATTCCTTACATTTACCTAAACCATGGTTTGGGACTTGCGTTATGTATCCATAAGCCATCTGATTTCAGCACCCCTGCATCTAAAAACAACTGATTAATCAATCAGTTTAACATGGGTCTCTTTTCGAAAACTGATCTCCGATATACCATGGAACATCAAGCAGATTATATACGGTCCCTGGAGCAATTTGCAGATCGTACTTCCCAGATTATTTTTTCTTACGATGCAGATCGTAACAAATTAATATATCTGAATCCTGCCTTTGAACAAATCTGGAATTTAAGCAGAAAGAATGTTATTGATAACCCATCTGAGCTAATAGAATATGTACATGCCTCTGACAGGGAATACCTGGCGGCAGAATTTCAGAAGATCAAACATGGTGAAATAAAAAAGGATATTGAATTCCGTATCGTGCTGCCGGATAAAAGTGTACGTTGGTTAAGCCTTAATGCTTTTATAGATGACAAGCGCTCAGACAGGACCATCATTAACGGATGTGCAGATGACCAGACTTCCTGGAAAGAGAAAGATGAGTACACCAAAAAATACGCTGCCAAAAAGAATTCTGTTTTAGAGATCCTGTCGCATGATCTGGCCGGGCCCCTGAATAACATCAGCTTAGCATCAACCATCATCGCTGAGAAATCCCGGCTACATAATGATCCCGAGCTTACCGACATGATTAACCTCATCAGCAACACCAGCGAACGGAGTATCCGGCTGATCCGTGAATTTGTAGCTCAGGAGTTTTTAGAGTCAACCTCTGTAGACATTATTAAAAAAAGAGTTGACATGCTGAAGAACCTCAATGAGATCATTGAGGAGTATAAATCTTCAAAAGATCATATCGGTAAGAACTTCAGCCTGCACAGCAATGCTGAACATATATACATGAAGGTGGATGATGTTAAGTTCCGGCAGGTTATCAACAACCTGATCAGTAATGCCCTAAAATTCACCCCTAATGGTGGAGAGATCAAGGTCAGTATTGAAGATATGCAGGAGGTGGTTCTTTTTAAGGTAGCCGATAATGGAATAGGAATCCCAGCTAAATATCAGGACTCACTCTTTGAAAAATTCACAAAAGCACGCAGAACTGGCCTGAAGGGTGAGCCTTCTATCGGTCTGGGCATGTCGATCATCAAAACCATTGTTGATTGGCACAATGGTAAAATTTGGTTCGAAAGCGAGGAGAATAAGGGATCTACTTTTTACATTGAGCTGCCTAAGGAATAACAGCAACCGGACATTGGTAAGCTGCTGCTGTGCCGGGCAGTTCTATAAAAAGCATAAAAGCACTCCCAATCAGGAGTGCCTTTGATCTAAATAATTTATGATGAGGATTTGGTGGAAAAACTACCTTAATCTGGTCTTCTCCAATTGAAGATCAGGACTGGTTTTAATTTTCAGGAGATTATCTTTACTCATTTCAGTACTTTTACTGATCTGCAACATCAAAGTACAGCCTGGTTTCTACAGCATCATCGCCGCCTAAGCTTGTACGGGCAACTGCAGCCTCATAGTTAGCCTTATTCAGGTTTTGCTCACTCACCGGGTAAAAATAACGAACAGGTATACCAGATATAGCCCCGGAAGCTGGCTCCAGCTTTGGGTAATCAAGGCGTCGCCACTGCAACCAGGAGGTGTAACCACGGTTATAAAGGGCCAGCCATGACTGAATGCCAATTTTTTGCTTTGCTTCCTCATCCCATCCGTTACCCCCATACTGCACATCAGCATCCAGCAGGTAGTTTTCGATGGCTGACTCTTCTACATTCCAATATTGCATAGAGGAGATAATAGCGCTAGTGTAGTTTTCTTCGGCTGTTCCACCTACCGACCATCCCCTGGCGGCGGCTTCGGCCATGAAAAATTTTACCTCAGTATAATCCAGCAGCACAGCCTCAAGATTTTGCAAAGTTAATACACTACCCGGCAGCGAGTAGTTGGTAAAAGGGGTACTTCTAACGCCCGGCTCACCTCCCACATATCCCAGTCCATCGGCAGCCAGGGTAGTATCGAAGTACACGGGGAGCCGGGGATCATACCACTCATTGTTTAGCTCATTTGTGGGATCGCCAATCGTATCCAGGGCAGCAATCATGGTAGTTGCAGCAATAAAATCCCTTCGTCCGCTCTGGATCAGATTTGTCCAGAGCGGGTTTGTATTGGGTGGCACGGTAGAGTAGGTAAAAGTGGCATTATCGGCATTGGAGGTGAAAGCGTGTGGCGCAGCTGCTTCCACGACTTCCCTCGCCTTGCTGCTGTTTACATCTGCCAGGATCATGCCCAGCCTCAGCTTCAGCGAATTGCTGAATTTCAGCCAATTACTTATGGAACCACCATAGAGGATATCGGCCACCTCGAAAGTGGCCACGCCATGGTTTTCATTAAAAGTAGCAATGTCCGCATCGAGCCTCTGGAGTAAAAGGCTGTGAATTTCAGCGGCATCGTCATATGTTGGCTGAATGTTATCTATATCCATGGCCTCTTTATAAGGCAGATCTCCAAAAGTAGTGATCAGAACAGACCAGGTGTATACCTCCAGCACATCGATCATGGCCAGTTGGTTATTCTTTTCAGCCACATCCAGCGCATCATTTTCTGATATGATCCTTTTTGCTTCATTCAAATCGGCCAGTACATCCCTGTTCAGGGTATGCCAGAAGGCATCGTTGATGCTTCTGTCTGAAAGATCATAACGCGATTCATTCATGTACTGCACCTCATTCCAGTACTGCATAATGAGCCTAAAAATATTTAGGTTTACACTGGGACTGGCCATTGCATTAGCCAGCGAAAGCTGTGCATTGGAAAAGAGAGTGGCAGGATCAGCCTGTGCAGGACGTTTATTATTTTCATTGAGCCCGTCCAGCTCGCAGGAGGTAAAAAACACCCCCGTTACCAGCAAAGCTGTTATAAATATCTTCTTCATGATCTTGTTCTGTTAAAAGTTCACTTTGATGTTAAAGCCAATGTTACGGGTGGTGGGATATACCCCAACCTGGTAGCCATGTATGTTGCCTGCACTGATCCCCGCTTCGGGATCGGCATATGGCAGGTTTTTATGGATGATCCAAAGATTTCGGCCTACCAGCGAAACATCCACACCGTTGATCAAACCTATTCTTGATATTAGTTTGGCCGGCAGAGAGTAAGTGAGGGCCAGCTGGCGTAGCTTTACATAGCTTGCATCATACACAAACTGTTTGGAGGGTGCTGCATCAGATCCATATGCCAGCAAGCCATATACAGGAATCCGGGTGGTATTTGGCGTTCCATCCTCATTCACACCTGGCAAAATCACCCCTCCCCCTGCCTGCAGGGGATTTCTGACAGGATTACCCAGGTCATTCAGGCCGGCAGTTTCTTCGTACAACCCTGTTAGCATGCCGTAAGCCATATCAAGGGAATAAACGTCTCCCCCTTTCTGCACATCAATCAGGAAGTCTAACCCAATGCCTTTATATTTAATAGTATTGGTTAAGCCACCCGTCCAGTCTGGGTTGATATCGCCTATGATGTTGTTTGCGTTGGCACTGAATACATAATAACCTTCTTCTACCAGTGGCTGTCCATTCACATATACAAAATCACTGCCTCGCAGGGTACCATATGGCTCTCCCACTGCTGCATTCAGGGTAACATCGCCCTGGAAACTGGCTATCTGCAGGTTATCTGTTTCGCCCAGGGATATCACTTTATTCCGGTTGCGGGTCCAGTTAACACCCATTCTCCAGCTAAAATCCTTGTTCCTGACTGGGAAAGCAAAGGCAGAGAGCTCTACGCCTTTATTTTCTATCTCACCTGCATTCACAATTTTAAAATCATAGCCGGTAGAGCGTGAAACTGGCAAAGGCACGATCTGGTCTACACTTCTGGAGTTGTAATAGGTCAGGTCAAAACCAAGGCGTCCGTCCAGGTAAGAAGTTTCCATGCCCACCTCAAAGCTTTTGTTGCGCTCGGGCTTCAGGTCGGGATTTCTCTTTACATTATCAAGCGAAGTGAGCGGAATACCATTAATACCGGTAGGTACATCGTAGGTGTCATCTACATAATATACAGGGGCTGCATTACCAACTTCTGCATAGTTCAGGCGGAGCTTACCATACGTTAGCACAGGAGATTCCTTTGCCAGCTCGGAGAATACAAAACTGGTGGATACAGATGGATAATAATAGTCATTGTTAGCATGGGGCAATGTTGAGGATTGATCCCTGCGCAGGGCTAAATCCAGAAACAGCAACTCTTTGTACCCCAGTGTGGTGTTGGCAAACAGGCCATTTACCTGCTCTGCAGATTGAACCTCTGTCGGTGCTTCAATTGGATTGGCAGAGTTAAGCAGTGCATACAGGCGGGGAATCAACAGACCCCCATTGGTTTGTGCTAAAACGGAGTTGATCTCTGTTCTGCGGATATTAGTACCAACCAGACCCTTTAAGCTTATCAGGCTGCTGATGTCTTTGTTAAAGCTTAGCATCAGGTCGTAGTTGCGTTCTGCATAACTCCTGTTGAACAAGGTATAACCAGAAACACCCACACTGCCCACTGCCACACGCTCTTCCTGCATTTCATTATAGGTATCCAGTGAAATACGTCCCATGACATCCAGCCAGTCACTGAGCTTGTAGTTCAGCATCGCATAGCCGAAATAGCGTTTCCTTTCATCGTTCTGATAGTTTTCGTAGCGGGTCCAGTAAGGGTTATCCCAATAGGCAGGTCGTAGTTCTTCTGTTGGCACAGTAGGATCTTCCCAGTTCCAGGTAATGTTTTGCCGGTTGCGGAAGTAGGCTGCCTCCTGTTCCCTAATATCCACATTTACCTGCCACCACTGCCTGAAACCCGTCATTAAGTTTCGGGCGCTGCTGCCATCATAACCAGTTCCGTACCGGCCAAGGCCTTCAACATTGGAGAAGTTAACAGAGGCGGTTGCCTTTAGCTTATTGCTGATATCGTAAGCAGCCGAAAAATTAACCAGGTTCTTCTTGATATTACTGTTGGGCAGGATCCCTTCTTCCCCACTTCTGGTATAGCCCAGCTTATAGGTGGCTCTGTCGCTGCCACCATCCAGAAAAATGCTATTATTGGTAGAAACAGGATTTCTGAAGAATTCAATCGGTCCATTTTCGGCGGCTACCCAGGGCCTGGTTTTTCCATAGTTCGGGGAGCTGGGATCGAAGGCATCCCAGTGGTATACCATCCTTTCCGGATCGAAGGGAGCGCCAAAAGATCCATCGTCGTTAGTATTGACAATGGTACCGCCCTCTCCTATGCCATCAAACCAGTAGTATTCTTCCGGAGTGTTGGGGTCTCTGTCGTAATTATAAGCGCCATAGCCGGCTCCGTAGCCTTTTTGATAGGTGGGAAAGGTGCTTTTATCTACATAGCCTACAAACACACCAGAATTTACTGTAACCCCGATTCCCCTGTTCCTGTTGCCTTTTTTGGTGGTAATCAGGATTACCCCGTTGGCTGCCCGGGATCCATAAAGCGCTGTAGCTGCGGCACCTTTCAGTACGTTTACCGATTCAATATCATCCGGGTTGATGTCTGATGCTGCATTTCCATAATCGTAGCCTCCTGATCCCTGTTGCTGGTTACGGTTTGGGTCTGTAGCACCATTCGTATTGGTGTTGGAGTTATCTACCGGAACACCATCTATAACAAAAAGGGCCTGGTTGTTGCCCGTTAGCGAAGTAGTGCCCCTGATCACCACGTTTGCAGATCCGCCCATTGTATTGCCTTGCCTGATGTTAAGGCCCGGAACCCTGCCGGACAGAGAGTTTACAAAGTTTGCATCCCGCTGCTGGCTAATCACGGCTCCCTCTACTTTTTCGGCGGCATAAGAAAGCTCATTTTTGCTTCTTTCTATACCAAGTGCTGTGACCACAACCTCGCTTAAGGTCTCCACATCTTCGACAAGCTGCACATCTATAGTAGATCGGTTAGCAACCGGAATTTCCTGCACCGTATAACCTACAAAGGAAAAAACAAGCACAGCCTGTTCGTCAGGCACTTCAATTCTGTACGCGCCATCCAGATCAGTAACAGTACCGGTTGCACCCCCTTTTACCTTAATGGCAACACCTGGCAGGCTTTGTCCGTCAGTTTTAGACACCACCTTACCACTTACGGGTCGCTGAGCCCAGGCTATTCCAATAGCCAGCAGCCAGACAAAACCTACAAGTAAAATCCTTTTCATACTTGATAAAAATTAAATGAAACAAAAAGCACCACACGACACCTTCGTCCCATGTGGCAATCATAAGCCCGGGGCTCCTGATGGTTTCAAAAGTAGAATTACACAGTGCTCCTAACATCACCTATTTTGGGGGATAGCGCTATATTTTTTTTCTAAAGCCGAAGGGCCCGGCAACAGCATAAGATTTGAATATCAGTGGATAACAGCCACAAAAAAGAGCAGTAGAGGCAGATAAAACTATGCTGGCGGCTGCTGCAAGGAGAAGCACCCGCCAGCAGATTGGGGGATAGGGGTAAAAAAATTTTTCAGGAACTTGCAGCAGTATTGAATGACTCAGTGAATCAGTTCTCTATACAACCTCTGCATAGCTGATAAACAGCCCAGGAGACTGGGGTGGCAAGTACTGATACACCATCTGCTTTCAAAAATAATGATTGGCAATGCATTTAATTCGATGAAATATTTCTAGCTTACTTATATAATTATTTGCCTTATGTATTGGGTATATCGAATATGGATGCTCCTGCTTTTGGGCTCCGGAGTCTGCCCCATATTTTCTGCAGAGGCTCAGTCGCTGTACTTTAAAAACTACGGGCTGGCGCAGGGCCTGCCTTCCTCCTCTGTGATGAAAGTGGCACAGGATTCTGTTGGAAACATATGGATCGCCACTTCCGGCGGCGGTATCAGCAAATTTGACAGCGAAACCTTTACCAATTACAGCATAGCCGATGGCCTGCCTAATAGCATGGTTTACGACCTGGTGCCAAAGCATCAAAAGGTATACATCGCCACACCTTCCGGCTTGAGCATTTATGACGGAAAGAAATTTACCAACATCAGGGTAGATGAAAACTACGCCCTTAATTCTGTATCTCTTTTGCACGTTGACGAGCAGGCACGGGTCTGGATGGCTGGCTCCTATAACGGACTGAAAGTGCTTGAGAAAAATAAGATCATCCATTACTCATTTCCGCTGGAGCCTGAGGAAGCCAGGGTACAGAGCTTTGCCAGCAGTGCCGCTGGTGCGCTCTATATCGGGTTCGACACCGGTAGTTTGTACGTGCACAGCAACGGCCGCTTTAAAAAACTAAAGCAATTCGATAAAGCCCTTAGCTCCCTCCTGTACACCTCAGACTCTTCTCTGTGGGTGAGCACCTCCCGCGAACTATACCTGCTGAAACAAAACAACTGGCGACTGATAGACACCCACAATACCTATATGCTGGTAATGGCAGAAGGAAAAGATCATCACGTTTGGGTAAACGATGGCAGACAGCTCTACACAATCAGGGTGCTCCCCGACACCATCGAAAAAACTGAATACAAAGACCAGCCAGTTCCGGATGCCGACATTGTAGGCTTATTCATCGACAAAGACCAGAACCTGTGGCTGAACTCCTACCTGAATGGTCTTTACCTGGGCTATAGTACTCCCTTCAGGCCACACCAGAACCAGGAGCTCATGCGCTCCTTTGTTTTTGGCATACAGCAGGATAGCAGGGATAACATCTTTTACAGCACCCTGACCGATGGCCTGCTGCTGGAAAACCCAGATGGTAAGATTGAGAATGTTACCGCCCGCTACAACATCCCCACCAATACCCTGCTATCCTCCCTGATAGACAGACAGGATCGCCTCTGGATCTCTACCAACACGCATGGCATTATTTGCATGGATGGTGGCAAAACCACCATTATTACCACTATTGGTGGAAAAACAAGCAAATACGGCAGGATTTTAGGACAGGATTCATCAGGAAATATCTGGCACTACAATACGCATGGCCTGCATCGGTGGGATGGTACCCAGTATACCACCTTCACTACTGAAGATGGCCTTTACTCCCATCGTGTATTGACTTTCTGTGAGCTGAAATCCGGCGAAATTCTCTTTGGTACTGCCGGGGGAGTAAATCTGTATCAGGAGGGCACCATCACCCCCTTTCTGCCAGAGCACTTTGAACAGAAGGAAATCTCCAAAATAGTTGAAGATAGCTGGGGCAATTTATGGTTTGCCATCATGGGCGAAGGCCTGCGGTATTACGCTCAGGCAAGTGGCAGAGCGTTTTCGCCCAACCGCATGAAATCCTACAGTCAGCAGGATGGTCTTTTATCAGACATGATCTTCACCCTCTTTCAGGACAAAAGCGGAAATATATGGGCAGGCACGGGCAGGGGAATTAATAAGTTAAAAATAGACCGGGAGGGCATCCAAAGCATTAAGTCATTTGGAGAGCCACAGGGCTTTGCAGGCAAGCTTACCAATCCCAATACCTTTCTGCTCCGGGACCATGAAATATACTTTGGCAGCGGACTGGGAGTATATGTGTACGATAGCCTGCACATCGCCAAAAGCAGCAAAGTGCAGCCCTACCTGACAGATGTGAGCATCGATAATCAGCACCGAAAATGGGCTGCACAAACCAGCACTTTGAGCCCGTGGACGAACGTACCAGCCACACTGAGCTTTGAAAGCGGTGCTTATCCCATCAGCTTTAAATTCAATGCCATCGCATACAACAACAAGGAGGAACTGCTGTATACATATACCCTTACAGGACATGACCAGGAGTGGTCGGTACCCTCGCCGTCGGGAGTGGCAACATATCCAAACCTATCGCCCGGTCTGTACACACTCCGAATAAAGGCGGGCACCAAAGATAACATCCAGTTGGCCATCCCCAACTCCTATACCTTCAGGGTAAATGCTGCCTACTACCAAACAGGCTGGTTTGCACTACTATGCCTGGTGGTGCTGATTGTGTTGGTGTACATTACCGATCGAATCATGACACGCTACCGCATCCGCAAAGCCCTGGCGCTGGAGGCATTTAAAAGTAAAGAACGAGATGCCATTCGCCAGGCGCTTGCCCGCGATTTTCATGATGAGATTGGCAATCTGATTGCCAGCATCAGCACCTACACCAATGTGCTCCAGCTAAAGCTGAAAGATGCACCCGATGATATTCAGAAAAGTTTGTACAAGATAGAAGCCGCTTCTCGAACACTCTATTCAGGCACCAAAGATTTTATCTGGTCTATTGATCGTTCCAACGACGAGCTGGTGGAGATCTTTTTTCACCTGAAAGACTATGGAGATCAGTTTTTTCTGCCCTGTGGCATAGATTTCATGGCAGAAAACCTGCTGAAAGAGGGACAGAAAATACCCCTGGTGCAGGGGGCCAGCCGCCATGTTACCAGGATCTTCAAGGAGATGATGACCAATGTGATCAAGCATGCAGGTGCCACAGAGGTGCATTTTACACTTGACTACGACCATGTGATCAAAGCCTGGGTGCTAACCTTCCGGGATAATGGAAAAGGTCTATCCATCATGGATCCCGGTGGCTATGGCTTGAAAAACATCCGTAAACGTGCAGATATGATTGGAGCAGAAATTGATTTTATAGCTCAGGACAAGGGGCTGGCCTTCAGGCTTAAAATAGACGATGGTGATACCCCTTCCCTGGCTAGCACACAGGCATCTGGAAGCAGGAGCAGCATGACCGGCAACAATACAGGACTATGGAGCAGGCTTAGCAGGTTTACACTTAACGGGGAGCGGCCAAAATAGCACTCCTATTTCTATAGCCAGCATTAGTATACATATAACAAGCACATACTGGACCCATGAGTCTAAAGACCAGAATTGCAATAGTGGAAGACAATGCAGCCGTACGTGAAGGCTTTGCAACCGTGCTCAATAGCATTGATCAGTACATGGTGGTGGGGCTGCACGAAACAGCCGAAGAAGCCATCCGTCAGATAGAAGAAGAAAATCCTGGTATTGTGCTGATGGATATTGGCCTGCCCGGCATGAACGGCATTGAAGGTATTCGGGAAATGCGCAGGATAAAACCCAGGTGCCAGTTTATCATTATTTCCGTGCACGAAGACAGTGAGCTGGTCTTTCAGGCTTTATGTGCCGGCGCAACAGGCTATATTACTAAAAACTCCAATTATATGGAGATTCTCAATGCCATACGCGAAGTACTCTCCGGCGGAGCTCCCATGAGCACCAAAATAGCGCGTATG
The DNA here is from genome assembly GCA_000597885.1 of Flammeovirgaceae bacterium 311. NCBI lineage: Bacteria > Pseudomonadati > Bacteroidota > Cytophagia > Cytophagales > Flammeovirgaceae > Flammeovirgaceae bacterium 311. The sequence continues at coordinate 6,522,335 of CP004371.1, read as the reverse complement.
GTAATCAGTTCCTTTCAAACCAACACCTATACACCGCTCACCAAACGTGAGATGGAAGTGCTACAGGAACTGGCCCGCGGCAAAAGCTACAGCATGATTGCCAAAAGCCTGGGCATTACCAACGAAACCTCCAGAAGTCACATTAAAAGCATCTATTCAAAGCTGGAGGTAAACACCAAGTACGAGGCACTGGAGAAAGCCAGAAAGGACAAGCTGATCTGATGATGGGTTTCAGTAAAGCTGAAAGCATTCCTGCGGAAGCACCGGGAATAGCGGTTGTTTGCCAGGTTTCCAACTCAGGTTATGCAGCTTTCAGCCGGCAAATAACATATGCTTTCTGTGCTTTTTTTACTCCTTTGGGATTTCTATATAGAAAGTTGTGCCTTTTCCCTCTTCACTTCTAAACCATATCCTGCCTCCATGCCATTCAACAATGGTTTTGATCAGTGACATACCCAGACCCAGCGAAGGCTCCCCTTTCAGGCCAGGCCTTTTGGCCTTCGTAAATTTCTCGAATAAGTTATCGTGATATTTGGCAGGGATGCCTATTCCGTTATCTGCCACTGTTACAAGAACGGAAGCCTCTTTTTGATCAATACGAATCCTGATTTCTCCACCATCAGGAGTGAATTTTAAGGAATTCGAAATTAGGTTATTGATTACCTGATTAAACTTATAATCATCTATCTCAACAAAAATTTCGTCTTCTGAGGTAGCCAGCTCAAAAGTCTTGTCAAGGTTTTTTTCCGCAGCCTGGTATTGGTTAAGCACCTGTCTGATCAAGGCAACAATGTCAACTCTCTCCCTGATCAGCTCCACATTTACAGATTCCATGAATTCCTGTTTTACAAATTCACGGATCATACCAATGCTGCGCTCACTGGTGTTTGCAACCATTTCCACCAGTTTATAAAGCCTAGGATTATTATATTCCTCTATTTCTTTCGTAAGCAAAGAGGATAAGCCCTGGATATTATTCAGCGGTCCGGATAAGTCGTGGGAAAGAATTTCAAGAAGAGAATTTTTCTTAGAGGCAAATTTCTGCACATAAGCCTGATTTTCCCTCGAAGAGGTGATGTCTTCTACAAAACCTGCAACCAGCCTGTTACCTCCCTCCTGCGTAATCAGAAATGGCGTCAGGTACAACCACCGCACAATGGTATCAGTAATCCTGATGCGGAATTCCACCTCTTTCTTAACAGTTCCCTTCAGAAGTTTATTATATGTTTCTATCATATAACCTCTATCATCCGGATGAACCATATCTAGAAGAGCAGCTGGTTTAGCATACACGCCCTCCCTTGTTTTGTTCCATACCACTTCAAAGGATGGGTTCAGGAAAACAAAACGCTGCGCATCCAGATCAAAAGCAAAAATGACCTGTGAAGTGCGTTCTGCTAGTTCCCGCAGAAAGCCCAGCTCAGCTATCCCATTATCATTTTCCATAAATACCTTAGGCTGAAAAATATTTCAATTGTTAAGGTACAAACTGCCAGGGGTGAAAATAGTTAAATGCAATACAGGCTAAAAACTAAAGCAGCAAATGATTTAATTTAGGGTAACTGTACCAGCTGTAGTTTTTTTGCTGGCTGCGGTTTTTGCATCGGGCTGGCTGCCGCCTACACTGATCAGAACTTTGCCGGGCACATATCGGGCAGTTCCATCCTCGCCAATAACAGCGAGGTCCTGCGGGCGTAGCCTAAAGTTAACTACCCTGCTCTCGCCGCTTTTCAGTGAAATTCTCTGAAAGCTTTTCAAAGCACGAATGGGTGCTTTGTAAGGAGCGTCCTGGTGGCTTAAGTAAAGCTGCACCACTTCTTCACCATCTCTTTTCCCGCTGTTGGTAACACGTACACTAACCTCCAGCGGACTGTTGGTTTTGCTGGTGACAGGTACTTTCAGCTGGTCATAAACAAAGGTGGTGTAGCTTATCCCCCAGCCAAATCCCCACAGCGGCTGACCATTAAAATAACGGTAGGTGCGGTTATCCATGCTGTATTCATTAAAATCAGGGAGATCTTTATCGCTTTTGTAGAAAGTGAGCGGCAGGCGGCCGGATGGGTTATAGTCACCGAAAAGAACATCGGCAATGGCTGTACCGGCAGACTGGCCTGCATACCAGGCATTTACAATGGCAGGAATGTTTTCGGCTTCCCATGGAGCGGCAATGGCACTGCCGGTCATCATCACAAACACCACTGGTTTTCCGGTAGCTTTCAGAGCCTTCATGGCATCTGTCTGGGCCTTTGGCAGTAAAATGGTGGTGCGGTCGCCGCCTTCAAAGCCAGGTTCGTCCACTTTCATTTCCTCACCCTCCAGCTGTGGCGAAATACCACCCACAAATACAATGGCATCGGCATCTTTCAGGCGGCGGGCCAGTGCGTTAAAATCTGTTCTGGCATAATTACCACCCCGTAGCTGTACGCCTGCTTTGCCCTCTCCCTGGTAGTATTCCAGCACCAGGCGGTAAGTCTTGTTCTGTTCGGTTTCAAGCTTATAGCTTTTAGCTCCCCAGCGATTGCGGGTCCAGGCATTTAGCTGCTCCTGGCCATCAACAAGAAAGCGATAACCATCGTCGCCCTCTACTTCAAAGGTAATATCGCCGGTGCGGCTGGCGGTAAAATCAGTGGTATAACGGGCAGAAAAGTTATAGGCTTTGATGTTGCCTACTACGGCTTCGCCTTCCTGCCAGAAATGGTCTATACCATCCTCCATGCGCGTGGCAACGGGTTGACCCTTTAATTCAGTGTTGTTAAAATACTCAGCCTGTACCCCCGGCTTACCGTTAAAGCTTAGCTGCTTGCTGATATCAGTATACACCAGCAGGGTATCTTTGGTGAAGGTAGTGGCCCGTTCGTAAACTACCTCGGTACCGGCACCTGCTTTATTCCTGATGCCCTGCAGGGCTGTTACAATTTCAGAAGGTATGCCATTGTAATTGCCCAGCACTGCAATGGAGTTATCTGCATTGGGGCCTACTACTGCAATCTTCTTGAGATTTTTGCGCAGGGGCAAAACATTTCTTTCATTTTTCAGCAGCACAATAGACTGCTGTGCCATTTTAAGGGCATGCGCCTTATGAGGTTCGCTCTCCAGCACAGAGGGTGGTGTTTGCGCCCATTTTACCATAGATGCCGGATCGAACAGGCCCAGGCGAAAGCGTATGTTGAAAAGCCTATTCACCGAAACATCAATTTGTCTTTCGGTGATCAGTCCATCTTTCACCGCCTTTACCAGCGATTTATAGGCATCTGTTCCGCAATCAAGGTCGGTTCCATGCATCACGGCATCGGCCGAGGCACTGGCTGCATCGGGATGGGTTTTATGGTTTTTAAAGAAGTCGTCGATGGCCCAGCAATCGGAAGTAACATAGCCGGTAAACTGCCACTGGTTCCGCAGAATATCGTTCATCAGCAGGTCGCTGGCACAGCAGGGTTCACCCCTAAAGGCATTGTAGGCGCACATAACGCCGGCCACCTTAGCGTTTACCACCAGCTCTTCAAAGGCAGGCAGGTAGGTATCCCAAAGATCATATGGGCTCACTTTTGCATCGAACACATGCCTGGAAGGTTCCGGACCGCTGTGTACGGCATAATGCTTGGCACAGGCTGCAGCTTTCAGGTATTTGGGATCATTGCCCTGCAGTCCCCGTACAAAGGCCCTTCCCAGCATAGAGGTTAAGTAAGGGTCTTCCCCATAGGTTTCCTGTCCCCGCCCCCAGCGCGGGTCGCGGAAAATATTGATATTCGGCGTCCAGTATGTAAGTCCCATATAACGCTGCCCGTCTTTGCCTTCACTCACTGCTTTATTAAAAACAGCACGTCCTTCCAGGGCAGAATAGTCTGCCATTTGTGCCAGTGCCGCTGTATCCCAAGTGGCAGCCATGGCTATAGCCTGTGGGTAAACAGTTACCCTGTAGGGGGTGCGGGCTACGCCGTGCAGTACTTCATTCCACCAGTCGTAGGCAGGAATGCCAAGCCGCTCAATGGCAGGCGCAGCATTCAGCATTTGCGCTACCTTTTCTTCCAGAGTAAGGCGAGATACCAGGTCATTCACCCGGACTTCCATGGGGAGTTGAGGGTTTTGAAAAGGATAATCATACTCCTGCACCTGTTCTTGTTGATCAATCTTTACGAAGGAAACAGTACCAGTTACCAGTGCAATCAAGGTTAATGTTAAAATGGACTTCATCGGATATGATTTGTGTAGCGCTGATTATAAATATATCAATAGTATAAATATAAGGTAGCAGGCCATTAACTTCGCTTCTCTATAGAAGAATTAATCCTGTTCAGCCTGAAATCCAGACTTGTTCATGTATTAATAGAGCCAGTTACGGGCTAATTAAAAACAAAAAAGGGACAGCAAGTAGTACCTGCTGTCCCTTTTCAGTGCTGGCTCCACGCCTTGTTTGCGAGAGCCTGTTATCTTAATAACGATCTTTATTTCTATCCTTATCAGGGTTGATCTTGTCAACATCAACTTCCTGCTTGCGCACTGTGTCGCGGATAGCTTCGTCGTGCTCACTCACTTCTTTATGAACATTTACTTCCTCTACCACCCTGGCTTGTTTGTTCACAATGGGTACTTCGGCATGTTCACGTGCTTCTATGGTTGTATCCTTAAAAGCATTCATATCAGCATCATTGGCCGGGCGGTTTACCGGGCGTCTGTCTACACTGATATGCTCTTCGCGCAGGCGTAAATGTTCCTCAACCGGACGCTCTATAATGCGGCTTCTGATACGCGTGCTTCCGGTTTCCACCTCACGTTTACCAATTTGCATTTCTTCTTCAATAACAGGAATTGTCCTGTCGCCAGTTGTATTGGTATGTCCTGAAGCAGATCCGGCTCCGGAACGACTGCTTTGGCGGGAATCGCCTATCTCTATACTTCCAAACTTATCCAGAATTGTTGCAGCACGCTCTGCTTCATTTCTGGAGCTGGCATGTACTGTAACTACCGTTCCACGGCTAGCCGCATCAGAATAGGTATTCACTTCGTCGTCACTTCCGAACAAAGATGCAAAAAATCCTTTTGACTTGCTGCTATGTGAGGTTTCAGTAGTACCAGCGTTACTGCTGGATATATCAACGGTTTCCTTATTAAAACCATTGCGGATTAGTTCCTGTTCTGCCTCCACGGCTTTATTACGATCGTCATAGATGCCTATGACCGTTTGTTTCATTTGATTTTGATTCTGATTCATCTTCTTAATTGTTTTGTTCAAAAAATTTAAATTGGCATAGAACCCAAGGCTCGCACCGGGCTATCCCAAATAGTAGCTTAATTGTATTAATCCGATATGCGCCCCATACCATTGAGGCAGCACATAATTACTTAGATTATATACAATTTATTCTACTTTTAAAGATTACAAATTTGTAATCAGTTTATATACACGATGAATCAAGAACATGGTTGTATGAAAAAACTCTGTATTAAGGGAAAATAACTAGAGAAATGGCTCCTACCGCACGCAAGGCAGGCTCAGCAGCAAAAATTTATTTTCAAAATATTAAACTACCATTCCTCTAATAATAACATACTTTTGAACCGTTCAACTATATTATTATAGATTAACGGTTAATTGTATAATTCTAATTTACCTCAACATTCAATGCTAGTTCTGCCAAAAGCATTGCTCCTAAAGAAAAGAGTCCGATCAGATGCAAATTTAGCGCGAGTCAGCACTATGCGACGCCTTCTAGGTGTTAGGGTTGCTGAAAAATTTTATCCAATAGCGCCCCTTGAATGCCCCTAAAATTTGAAAGGTCTGATAGCTCTGCACCTATCTATACTGCCAGCTCCCCTGAAGGACAGGAGGAGATCGCTGCAAAGGCTATGGCCGGTACAAAGACTCAAACAAATTTGCGTATGAGCATCACTGCTTTTTCTATGATGGCACCTATTAAAAGTCCGCCAATTGCACAGAGCAGGGCTTTTGCCAGCCATGCAAACAGGGGCAGGTGCGCCAGGCTGTGTTCCAGATCATGCAGGGCGTGGCTTGTAAAGGGAATACCGTGTGCAATAATTTCGGCTCCAACCCACAGCATGGCAGCTGTTCCGATATAGCCGAGTATTTTTAAGAAGTGGGGCATGAATTTAACAATACCATTGCCAAATTTTCTGGTACGAGGATGTTGGTGATCTTTGGCCATGTGGAGGCCAATATCGTCGGCTTTCACAATCAGGCCTACAAAACCATAAACGGCAACAGTGATAAAGATAGCTACGCTCAACATCACAGCAATTTGGGTTACCAGCGTTTTGTCTGCCACCGTGGCATAGGTAATGGCTACGATTTCAGCAGACAGGATCAGGTCAGTGCGGACGGCGCCAGTAATCCTGGTCTTTTCAAGTTCTTCGGGGGTAATCACCTTCAGATCCTCCTTTTGGGCGGACTGGTCATCGATATGAGGTTTATTGAACATGGAATGTACTTTCTCATAGCCCTCATAACATAAAAACGCACCTCCCAGCATTAAAATAGGATTGATTGCCCAGGGGGCGAAGAAACCCAGCAGGAGCGCTGCAGGGCTTAAAATGAGTAGTTTATTGATCAGAGATTTTTTAGCGATCTGAAAAATAATGGATAGTTCACGTTCAGGATTAAGCCCCACGACATACTTGGGAGTCACCGCCGCATCATCTATAACAATTCCCGACACTTTCCCCGATGTTTTGGCCACCTGGGTGGGAACATCATCTAAACTAGCCGCACTTACTTTTACAAGGGCAGATACATCATCTAATAAAGCGAGAAGTCCGGAAGCCATTATTGTTATTTAGATTTTAGGATATTAAACCGACAGCCTGCTCATGTTACGAAAAAAAATTAGTGCCAGCCGAAGCTTTGCCACATGAATACAGCCTGTTCCTGAAATACAAAGAAAGTAAAATCGCGATAATCTACAGCAGCAGCAGATCCCGAAATTGATTCCTTATTTATCTTTGAAGTTTTTGGCATCCATGATAGCGGCTAAAAAATTGCAACTTATTACCATTTTCGGAAGAAGAAGGTTAAAATCATTTTGATTTTTAATAGGCTGATATGGGAATCAATAAAAAAGCACAGACTGACAGAAATCATTCTTCGTCCCCTAATCAATCACCCGATAAAAACAAAAACCCTGCAAGCATTTAACTTACAGGGTTTTGCGTCTGATTGTGAGAGGTCTCGAGCGGATTCGAACCGCTGTAGAGGCTTTTGCAGAGCCTTGCCTAGCCACTCGGCCACGAGACCGTGTTATCGAATGGGATTGCAAATTTAACTATAATCCCGAATCTGCAAAACTATAAAGCCTTTTTTAAAGTTCCTTCAGCTGTTGTTTTTCGGTTTTCCACCTCCGGATTCCGCTAAACCCCTTTCCATCAGCACTATACCAGTCATAAAAAAAGCACCTCCTGGCTGGAGGTGCTTCTATTTATAAGTGCACTAAGAAAGCTAATGCTTACGCTTTAGTTTCTTCGTCTGATTCAGAATCAGTCTCTGTTTCTGATGAAGCTTCTTCAGCTTTTTTCTGGTCATTCAGCGCTTTTGCATTAGCCCTGTCAGGCTCAGCGTCAGGTACTAATTCAGAATCTTCAGAAACTTCGCTGGCGATGCTTGGCGCACTTTCATTTGCACCAGCAGGTTTGCTGGCCTGCTTAGCTTCGCTTTCCATCATTTGCTCTTTCAGGTTGGCCAGGGCATCCAGGTCGCCCAGGGTAGCACCGGCATCACCGCCCTGTGCAGCAGGAGCAGCGGCTTTCTTCTTGCCACCAGCGGCTGGAACAGAAGCAGCAGGGGCTGCGGCAGGAGTACCAGCGCTTTTGGCAGGAGCGGCTTTCTTCAGGCCTTTGCTCTCCTCTTCACGGTAAGTGGCAGTGTGGCTTAATACAATGCGCTTATCGTCTTTAGAGAACTCGGTTACTTTGAAATCAAGCGTTTCGCCTACTTCAGCTTTGCTGCCATCTTCTTTCTGAAGGCTCTTGGTCAGGGCAAAGCCCTCAATACCGTAAGGCAGCTCCAGAACAGCACCTTTATCGTTTTTGTTGATGATGGTACACTTGTGGTCAGAGCCCGGGGTAAAGATAGATTCGAAGGTATCCCATGGGTTTTCTTCAAGCTGCTTGTGGCCCAGTGCCAGACGGCGGTTATCAACATCAAGCTCAAGTACCTGTACTTCCAGTTCCTCATTTACTTTGATGAACTCAGAAGGGTGCTTGATCTTTTTGGTCCAGCTAAGGTCAGATACGTGTACCAGACCGTCGATACCCTCTTCCAGCTCAAGGAACAGGCCGAAGTTGGTCAGGTTACGTACAATGCCGGTATGCTTGGTACCTACAGCGTATTTAGTCAGAACGTTAGACTTAGTCCAAGGATCTTCAGAAAGCTGCTTGATGCCCAGTGACATTTTACGCTCGTCGCGGTCGATGGTCAACACTACTGCTTCACGCTCCTCGCCTACTTTTACAAAGTCGGCAGGGTTGCGCAGGTGCTGGCTCCAGCTCATTTCGCTTACGTGGATCAGGCCTTCAACACCTGGCATCAGTTCCAGGAATGCGCCGTAATCAGCAACGTTAACGATTTTGCCTGATACCTTGGAACCTGGCTCGATCTGATCGCCCAGAGAATCCCATGGATGCGGCGTAAGCTGCTTCATACCAAGGCTGATACGCTTCTTCTCTTCGTCGAAGTCCAGTACCACCACGTTTACTTTCTCGTCCAGTTTCAGAACTTCCTCCGGGTGGTTGATACGTCCCCAGCTGATGTCTGTGATGTGCAGCAGACCGTCTACACCACCAAGGTCGATGAACACACCGAAGTTGGTCATGTTTTTGATCACACCTTCCAGTACCTGGCCTTTTTCAAGGTTCTCCAGGATCTCGGCTTTCTGCTTCTCAAGATCTTTCTCGATCAGTACTTTATGCGATACAACTACGTTGTCGTTGGTGTAGTTGATCTTGATCACCTTCACCTCCATTTTCTTGCCAACGTACACATCAAAATCGCGAATTGGCTTCACGTCGATCTGCGAACCTGGCAAGAAAGCTTCCACACCGTATATGTCTACGATCAGACCACCTTTAGTGCGGCGCTTAACAGTACCTTCAATGATTGTGTCCTGGTCAAGGGCTTCCTGGATCAGTGTCCAGGCACGTACGATTTTCGCTTTTTTGCGAGAAAGTACTAACTGACCAAGCGCATTTTCCTGCTCTTCAACGAAAACTTCTACTTCGTCGCCAATAGATAGGTTTGGCAGGTCACGGAATTCAGAGGCAGAAACAAGACCGTCAGATTTGAAACCGATGTTAAGGATAACATCGCGGTCGTTGATGCCTACTACAGTTCCTTTTACAACCTCTTTCTCAGTTACCTGATTCAGAGTGTCTTCGTACATTTGAGAAAGTTCCTCTTTTTGCTTTTTAGAGTAGCCTTCGCCGAAACCTTTGGTTTCGTAACTTTCCCAATCAAACTCTTGTGGAGTATTTGCCATAAAGCGTAATATTGGCTCTGTTATCACCTCCTGTCGTGAGCCGGCCGGCAGGGGCATTTGGTTATACAAGTGTTTCCGGGATAGCCCAAAAACCCCATTCACCTGAATGGACTGCAAAAGTAAACATTCTGGAGGTAATTTCATTAGGATCCTATAATATTATACCTATATTTTCAGCCTTGAACCTTAAAGTTTCGTGTAATGAGCATTGAATACCGCTTTGCATCATTTAGCTTTTTAACCAAACATAAAATTTAGTTAAGTCTTATGGCAGAAATTTTTACCGGCGCTGGTCTGGTTGCCTTTTTGTCGCTCACACTTATGGAGATTGTGCTGGGCATCGACAACATTGT
>CP004371.1:6010000-6207500 GCA_000597885.1 Flammeovirgaceae bacterium 311 | reverse complement strand
GCCTACAACCAGGACAACTGGGATAGACCGGGCCAGTCTGGAAGTCAGAACCAGCCTTACAACCGGAATGATGATGATATGAGAAGCAACAGAGACTATCAGAACAGAGGCCGGGGTGATGATAACCGCAACAGAGATTATTCGAACAGAGGAGATCGCGGCTATGGAGGAACATTTTATGACCGCCCTAACTTTGGCGGCGGAATGAGCGGTAACTATGGAGGAGGCGACATGAATCGTGGTGCCGGCCGCAATCAGGACTGGGGCAACTCAGACTATGGCAGGAGTGACCAGGGTGGCTATGGCAACCAGGGAGGTCGTGCTGGCTTCGGGGGCGGCAACAATTCCGGAGGCGGCGGCAACTATGGTGGCGGCAGCCAGGACAGAAACAGGAATATAGGTGGCGGATACCAGGGCAGTCAGGACTTCGGCTCCTTTAACTACAGTAGTGGTAATTCCTACCGGGACAGACATTCTGGAGATGGCGATAACACCAACATGAGAAGAGATGATGATCGGGGCAGAAACTGGGACAACCCTGATAATAGGGGTGGCGGATTTGATGATGACAGGAACCGTGGCGGCAATTCAAACAGAGGCGGTGACTTTGACCGTGACAGAAGGCAAAGCTTCGGTGGCAGTAGCAACTATGGTGGCTCCGACCGGAATCGTGATTATTTAGGGGATTACAACAACCATGGAGGCAGCAGATGGAACAGAGGCAATGCAGGCGGCTCCAACCCCGACGACTATGGCAACAGGGGCGACAGGTTTGACAATGACCGGGGGTATGACCGGAACCATTAAAAATAAGTCATATCACATCACACAAGAGGCTGACTCCCCTGGAGCCAGCCTCTTCTTGTTTTACTCCCAGCCTTCTTTTCCATCTTAGGTAAATAGACTGAACAAATTCAGATTTGAACAGGCTATGCTAAAGCTTAAATTACTGCCCAGCGAAAATGAAATGATCCTGCGTGCGGCAGGACGGAGGTAAGTTTGAGCAGACAAGAAAAGGCTAATGTGCAGTGAAAAAGAAATTAAGAGATCCCTCCTGCCATGCCTGTGATTACAGCATCTCCATTAATGCCTGGTAGTAGTTCTCGTATCCCTGCTGGTGGGTAAAAAGGTAGAGATAGGGTTCTATCAGCTCCAGCTCCATCAGGGCAAACTGCCCCTGGATCATCACTCCATCTACCCGGGCATAAAGACAGCCTTTGGCAAATTTATCGATATACTGCTGTGCAAGCTCACGTAATGCTGCAGGAGCCTCCATGGGATGCACGCTGCCGCCATGGATGTGCTGTACCCTGAAATCGCCTGTGGCAGCGGTTTTGAGAATGCAGTGGCTGTAATGTCCGCCAAAGAAGAGCAGCGACCACTCTCCTTCCGTCTGAATTTCACGAATAAAAGGCTGCACCATAAAACTTTCTTCCTCCAGTAATTTCCGGATGCCGGGAGAAATGGCATCCAGCGTATCGCGTGTGAGCAGGATGGTATTTTTGGCACCGCCACTTACAGCCGGCTTAATGATAAGGGTATCGGTACCGAAGCTTTCAAAATATTCTGCCAGATGGGGCTGCTCCCCTTTTTCAATGAAAACAGCAGGAATAATAGGCAATCCCCCATCCTGAATATCATGCAGGTAGTGCTTATCGCTGTTCCAGCGCACAACAGTAACCGGATTCAGGAGATTTACTTCCAGTTGCTCCAGCTTGTTCAGCCATTGTTTAAACAGGGTAAACTTATCAAAGTAATCCCAGGGAGCTTTCAGCAGAACCAGGTCGTATTGCTGCCAGTCAACAGCCGGATCAGTCCAGATCTCTTTATGAATATCGAGGTCTTTTTGCTGCAGATAGGCCAGCAACAGATTATTTTCCTGTTCTATATCGGGGTATTTTCCTTCGCTGTTATAGCAAACGTATGCTATCCTCATGGCTGATGTTTCTCTTTGAAAAGGTTTGTGATAGATCTCCAGCAGCTTTTTACAGCGCTTTATTCTCTAAAACTAAATAAATATTCAATGCCCGAAAGTTAAAACGGCAAAATTGCTGCTACTGACAGTATTCTTCAATTTTGTCTGCCATGCTTTTGATGATTGCAGGATCTGTTACCATAATCAGGCCGGTGATTGGAAAATCTGTACTATCCTGCCGGTGGTTTTGCACCACCAGCACAGTATTATCAGCATTTAGCAAAAAAGTTTTATTACCCAGTATGCAGCTTTGTTGTGGCGTAAAGCCCGGCAGGTTCTGATTGATATAGCTGGAATATTGCTGCTCACTAAGATACATATCTGTATGGATAAAGCTAAGCATCACCGCCACATCGGCATTAAATGTTGCCTGTAAAAAACTGCTGGAATCTACCCTGAACAAAATGCCGGTATAGCCTGGCCTGCCCTCAGATTCTTTCATTACTTTTTCTTTTCCGTACAGGGCAAGCAGCTCTGCTTTAGTTTTCCCCATCTGTGCATAGGCAGCTGTGTTCATCAACAGCAGCAGAAAAAAAAGAAGTATGTGTTTCATGGTAAATAACGAATGATGTATAAAAAACTCCGGAAAGAACTTTTTGGTAACTCCAGAGCTGGTTGCTCCCCCCCGGCCTCTTACCTGGCCGATGTTTTCAGCTTCCGGATACGCTTGGGATTAAACCACAACCAAAAACCACTTACCGACAAAAGAATGAGCCCAATAGATACCAGGCTGGTGTAAAGCAGCTTTACCGCATCAGTGCCGGTGCCTGCCAGGTATTCCACAATAGAGCCATCATGGATCATTTCTATCAAATCCGAGGTACGGTGACTTACGGAAAGAACTGCCCCTGTTTTACCATCTACCTGAATCTCAGTGAAATGATTAGCAAACCTTACTTTTGCCACTCCCTTGCCGGGCCGTATGTCAATACGATCAATTTCCGGGGATTTACCAAGTGAAGACTCAGCATAATTACGGGCAATCTGCTGTAAACTATCAAGGGAAATCCAGCCAGCTGTTAGGGAAGCTGTTGTGCTTTGAGTGGGTGGCAGCAGGGCTACCTGCTTTTTCCAGCCCAGCAGCAAGCCCGTTACGCCAATCAGCAACATAAAGAGCAGCAAAGGAATGGCCACCCACTTGTGGAGGGAGCGATAAAACCTGGTCTGCTTTGCTAACTTTTCTGTTACAGCTTTCAAATTTACGGGGTAGCTTTCCTGCGGTGGACAGGTTCAGGAAAATCGACGCTAAAGATAAGCAGCTTTTGCTTAAATGGCACTATGGCTAGCCAGAGGGATATCTCAATTAAAAGCAATCCCTATTTTCAGCTGTTTTTTTTGCCGGTGAGTTTGCTGTACAAAGCACAGATGGCTGCACAAATACCTCATAAAAAATTATTTAACCGAATATCATACAGCCTGTATTTGATTCGCATATAAAAACTAGATTTGATGCGCTTTCTCTTTCTCAGCATGAAAAAACTAATCATCATCCTGTTGCTGCTACTCCCCCTGCTGGGGGTAGGTAATTCCCTGCAGGCACAGCACGTAATTTCTGTGGGCCCCATGTTCCACCTCAACTTTGGTGGTGGCGGGAAAACCCAAATGAGCTACGGTTTCGAAGTAGCCTACTGGAACGCTTTTGGTGTTCCTTACGGTGTAGACCTGGGAATTGATTTTGAAAAAGGTGCCTGGCGCGTATATTCCGAGGCACAGGCAGGTGTAGTATATGCCGGCATGGCAGCCGGTCCTTACCTGGAGTTCAAAAAAGACGAGCCTGTGAAACTGGGGCTGCAAACGTCGGTTTGGGCCAATATTTATTTTGGCATCGATATGCGCGCACGGTTTACAAGAGGCGAATCACGCTTTGCGCCGGGCGTTTACGCCAAATATGTATTTACACCCGGCGGCAACCTCTGGGACGAGCTTCGGGAAAATCATGAAAGTGAAGATAGTGACTGGGACTGGGACTGATTAATAGGGATGAGGTATGAGGGTTGAGGTATGGGGTTTTGGACCTGCAGCATCTGTATGCATCAGGTAGTTGCTCACCATTTCTACTACTTCCGGCGATCTCAAGTTGTGGGCTAGGCCTTCTGTAGAGATTATTTTTGAACCTTTCCAGGCTTTGTGAATGGCTACTCCAGCCTCATATGGCGCTTCTTTATCTTCCCTGTCGTGGATGATCAGCCCAGGCACCTTTAGTTTTTCTGCAAACCTGGTGGCAGTAAAATAATGGACTGGCTTTCCAATCACTTCTTCAAAGTGATCTATCGTTAATCGGGTTGTTCTTTCTGTTAGCTTAAGGGTTTGCTGATAAAAATCTATAAAGCTCATGGCATCGCCCGGTGATGCCATAACCACCAGTTTACCGACCGACAGGGCCGGGTTTATATAAAGCGCATGCATGGCAGAAAAAGCTCCTATGGAATGACTGACCATAGCATCCACACCTCCTAAAGAAGCAATGAGTTCCTGAATAACAGCACTGTAAAGTGGCACCGTGAGATACTTGCCCTTAGAAAATCCATGACCCGGCGCATCAATGGCATAGATGCTATACTCCTCCTTTGGCAATGCCTGGATATAGTTTTTCCAGCGGAAGCTATGGCTTTGCCAGCCATGCAGGAACAACACCTTTTTAGGCCCCTGGCCCCAGCGATATCCCTGCATCCGGGTATGGCTGTGACTAAAACAAAACTTTTCAGCCGTATCTAAAAATGCTTTATGAAAAGGTTTGATGGGTGCCCGGTACGGGTAGCAGAAAACATTAAAACCATGGCGGCCTGCTGTTTTTGGCGATACCCTGGCTATTGTATTCAAATACCGGCCTATGATTTTTGTGATTGTCTGTTTCATAATCTGCCTTAAGAAAGATACCAATCGGTATCTAAAGGATAAAAAAATTTTAAAGTTCTATGGCTGAAATCTGCTGTTCAAGGTGCTTTACCACCATTTTCATATCATCATTATTGCCACGGAGTTTACTCATCATAATGGCCCCTTCCAGTGATGCAATAAAGATGGTAGCATAATATTCCTTATCAATATCTTCCCTGATCTGCCTGTATTCTATTCCTTTTGCTAAGACATGCATCATAGAATCTTTCAGCATTTTAAGAATTTTGTTTGCTTCTTCTCTCAGGGGCGGATGGGCATCATCTGCCTCTATGGCTACATTCAAAAGGGGACAGCCACCCCTTAGCGGCGGGTTATTCAGGTAAGATTCAAAAAACCCAATCATGGCCCTAAGCTTCGTTCCGGCTGTTGGCTGTAACCTGATCACATCGCCCACCTTCTGAAACATCACGGTAGAAAGATAGTGAAGGGTTTCCCGTTCGAGCTCATCCTTACTCCTGAAATGCCTGTATATAGCGCCTTTGGTAAAGCCGGTGGCATCGGTGATATTGCTGATAGAGGTAGCTTTATACCCATGGGTATTAAACAAAGCACCAGCCTCCTGCAAAATAATATCTTTAGTTACCTCCGGATTACGCATATGCAAAGATACCGATCGGTATCTAAAAATCAAAGTTTATAGTGATGTATTTAATATTGCCCGGATAACAGTCCCCCTCACATTAATTTTGTAGAGAAAAGTGGAGGTAAGTTAGTTGGCAGTGGCTAATGGGAAAGGTGTTCCGCAGCTTGCGTCTTTGCGGGAGGGCGCAGCCGGGTGACAGCTTTCTTTAGGGCCTCCGGGCTACTTTTCGGTAGCCTCTTGTACCTGTTTATGTATTAATTGATTATCTCTGCCATCCGCCGCCACGTCGATGCAAGCATCGACGCCGGGACGCGTAGTCTACATAGGGGCCGCGAATCAGTACCTTGCCTGGTACCTGAATCCTTGCTACTCAATTTCTTTGCAAGTTTTGCCTCTACAGGGATGATGAGGCAATTTGGCAGCTACATGAAAGCTGCAAATACATAGGGGAATGCTACATTTTATTTCACATTACATCAGCCTGGTTATCAGAAACCTTTATGTCATCATACCAGATCCAGCAGGTCTCCTGTGGTGCCCATTCAATGGTATTGCCGCCATGAAAGGTGGAGAAATAGAAATTATCGACCCCATTCTGATTGCTCACAAAGCGCAGCCCCTTTTTATTCAGCACCAATTCTCCATTGTACCAGACCTGCACCTCGCCATCGGCATTTGCTTTACCGTTGCTGATGGTATTCAGCTTTACGCGTTCTGCGAGCTGCACCCACTCGCCCCTGGGGAATACAACCTCCTGACCGCCTGCCTGCCGCAGATCAATATCTTCGCCCCATTGATGCGGCTTGTCCATGTGGTAGAGGTATAGCACAGCTTTACCGCCCTTCCTCCACATAAAGCGGGCAGAAAAACCATTGGTGCCATCGCAGCTTTGCCCGCCGCTGCAGTTATCGCCACCTGCCAGTCCTGGCAGTTTACCTCCTTCATGTTCTCCTCCCCAGCTGAAATTTTCGCTGAAGCGAAGCCTGTAGGAAGCGTAGTATTCCTGGCGTGGCGGCAGCATCAGCTTGGCCTGACCGCCATTTTCAGCAGGTCCGAAGGTACCTTTTGGATAAGTAACTTTCAGTGATTTGCTTCCCTCATATCTCTGCTGATCATCTACGGCCGAATTTTTCTCCAGTGCCTGTGTCCAGGCAACCTTAAACCCATCGCGCTCCCATGCACTTTTATCATAAGCAGTCCCTACCGGCTGTTCTTCAAAGCCTGTACCAGTGCTAAGTTTGTAGGTAAAAGCAAAAGCCACAGCAACAGCAGCTCCTATCAGAATATTTCGTTTAAATGTGTTGGCAGCTGCTTTCATCATAATTTTAACTTTATCGATAATCTAGCTCATCATCAGCTCACGGGCACTTTCATAGGCTATAGGCGAAGGGGTGGCGCCGCCAATCATTTTTGCAATTTCCTGAACACGCTCCTCTTCGCTTAGCTTTTTAATGCGGCTGAAGGTTTTTGAGGTGCTGTTATCTTTGTACACAAAGTAATGAGCATCGCCTTTGGCAGCGATTTGCGGCAGGTGACTAATGGAAATCACCTGGTGGCCCCGGGCCATTTGCTGCATCATACGCACCATTTTCAGGGCTATTTCACCACTGATACCGGTATCGATCTCATCAAAAACTATGGTAGGCAGGGCGGTTTTATCAGCCAGTACATATTTAACACAGAACATCAGGCGACTGAATTCACCCCCGGAAGCTACCGTTTTGAGTGGCTGGGGTTTCATGCCTTTGTTTGCAGTAAAGAGGAGATTTACCTCATCCATACCACCGGGGGTGGGTGCTATAGGCTTGTGCTCTATCTGCAGGCGGGCTTCGGGCATGCCCAGGCCGCCCAGCAGTTCTTCAATCTGGCCCACCATTTTCTTTAGTACCCCTTTACGTTTGTCACCCAACGTTTTGCCAGCCCCCTCTACCTTGCTGCGGGCTTCCTGCAGTTCCTTTTGAGTAGCGGCAATTTCTTCGTCGAGGCCTTCGGCACGGTTTACCTTGCCGGCCAGCTCATCGCGCAGCTGCACCAGCTCTTCTGCTGTTTGCACGCCATGCTTCTGCTGCAGCTTATAGAGGTTGCTAAGGCGGTCCTGCAGCTCCACAATACGCTCCTGGTCCAGCTCTACAGCACCTTCTTCCGCTTCTACTTCACGGGTTATATCTTTCAGCTCTATTACCACGCTTTCCAGCCGCTGGGTCAGCTGCCGGTAGCTTTCGGCATATTTGCCAACAGCCCTTAGCTCCGCCAGCACACTGTGCAGCTGCGGATTCAGGGCCAGTTCATCGTTATATTCCAGGGCCTGCAGTACGCCTGCAAGCTTTATCTTGATCTCCTCGGCATGCTCCAGCTTTTCCAGCTCTTCTTCCAGCTCCTGCTGGTTCAGGCCATCGAGCCGGGCTTCCAGCAATTCATTCAGCAGATAGCTGTTGTAGTCTGCTTCCTTGCGCATGTTCGCGGCTTCTTCTTTAAGCTGGTCCAGGGCCTGCTGCAGCTTGCGCATACGCCGGTACTCCCGCTGATAGTGTTCCAGCTCGGCAGCAGTTTGTGCGTAGGCATCTATGATACTTAACTGATAGGTATTTGTGCCCAGCTGCAGGGTATCATGCTGGGAGTGTACGTCCATCAGGTATTCGCCAATGCGGCGTACTACCTCCAGGGTAACAGGTGTATCATTTATAAAAGCCCGGCTTTTGCCGCTTGGGCTTATCTCCCGCCGAATAACAGTTTCTTTGTCGTACTCCAGCTCCTCATCAGCAAAAAGTGACTTTAAGCTGCTGTACTCGCTGATATTAAAGGTGCCTTCTACAATGCATTTACTTTCTTCGTCATAGAGCACGCGGGTATCTGCCCGGTTTCCCAGCAGCATGCCTACGGCACCCAGCATAATAGATTTACCAGCACCGGTTTCGCCGGTAATGATGTTGAGGTGAGCAGAAGGGTGCATCTCCAGCTCACGGATGAGGGCGTAGTTTTTAATCAGCAGATGTTTGAGCATGCTCAGCTACCGGAAAATTCAGGATTATTTCTTTTATATCGGAAATAGGGAAATTGTGTTCTAGGCCTGCTGCATCCCTGCACTTCAGCACGCCTTTAGTGAGAGCACTTGCATGCACTTCAAAAACAGACCCCTGCTGCAATACTACCGAAAAGGTTTTACCAAGCCACTGATTCGCAGTGCTTTCCAGTGTATTATTTTTAATGCGAAGCTGTCTTTTAGCCATACCGATGTCAGATCAACGCTTAAGGCCTGATAGTACTCCAGCCAAAAAGCTGCTAAAAATACTAATTATTTAGCTAAGACAGTAGCAGATCATCGCTTTCCAATCACTACTTTTTGCTAAAAAATTTAGCGAACTACTGAAGAATGGCCCTGTACTTTTCGGTATTGGAGGGATCGAGGGTACTAAGCAGTGTATAGGCCTGCTGCTTTACCTGCGGAGAGCCCTGCTGAAACATATTGGCTAATTCCGTAGCCTTGGAGTCGAAGAAGGTGATCAGCGCAATGGAGGAGGGATTATAATCGCGTACCTGTTTCAGGGTACCAATGTTCTCCAGGATCAGTTTTCTGCTGGCTTCGGCATCGGCAGTAAAGGTATCGAGGCCCAGCCGGTGGTAATTGTACATGATCTCTCTTATTGTTTGCAGACGGGTATTAAAAATCCCTTCTACAAGTGCCCCTCTGTTACGACTGGCATTACCACCTGCCGTTGGGTCCCAGCCTGGTATGCCGCCCTGCTGCTGGGCAATCTGAGCAATGGAGCGTGCCTGCTGAAAAGCAAAAGTGCCTCCCATAGGGGAAAAAGTATCATCATCCATGCCAAGCACCATATAGGCATAAAAGGCAAGCATGGATGTAATATTGTTATTAAAGGCGTTTATGTTAAAATCCAGCGGCTGCGATTCAACATAGTTAAAATTAAAATCGCGATCAACAAAGGTAAAGGTAGAGCTGGTATAGCTGGAATTGTACACCGGCCTTACCGCCCTAATCACCAGTGTACCTGTATAAGTACCAACACTGGGCATGGCGTTGATGGTGATCTGCATATTGCAGTCTACCTTCTCATTAAAATCATAGGTCTGGTCGCTCCATTTGTTGTTGTTCAGGAAGGCTGTAAAACTTCTTTCCATTTCACGGAACACCCGTTTGTCGGCTACATCAATCTGTGCATCATTCACCTGCACGGTACAGTTCAGCTCCTGTGCCTGTACCTGTGCAAATACAGCCAAAGCCATCAGTACAGTGCTTAAAGCAAGCACTGTTTTTGCCAGCAGCCCTGATCTAAAAGAAAACTTACTGCCAGCACCCGGTATAACAGGGTGTAACAAGTACTTTGCTGTGCTATAAATTGGTTTAAGCAACATCTAGTTTAGTAATTATCTCCTCCAGTATATCTGCAGCCACAGCCTCTTTAGGTTTTAAGGGATAAGCGGTATGGCTGCCCTCTCTGCTAAAAATAGTAATTTTATTGGTAGCATGACCAAAGCCGGCACCATCTTCCCGGAGGCTGTTTAACACAATCAGGTCCAGGTTTTTACTTGCCAGCTTTTGCCTGGCATGTTCCTGCTCATGCTCGGTCTCCAGCGCAAACCCTACCAATAACTGCCCTTTTTTTTTCTTTCCCAGGGTAGCAGCAATATCGATGGTTTTTTGAAGCTCCAGCAAAAGGGTTTCGCCCTTCTTTTTGATTTTCTGTGCTTCCTGCACCACAGGTCTGTAATCGGCTACGGCTGCCGCAAAGATAACGACATCCTGGCTGCTATAGTGTGCATAACAGGCCTCATACATTTGCTGGGCCGACTGCACATTAATGCGCTGAATGGAAGGGTGCTGTACCAGCATTTGAGAAGGACCACTCACCAGCACTACCCCAGCGCCTTCGGCGGCGGCGGCTTCGGCAAGGGCAAAGCCCATGCGGCCGGTACTGTGGTTGCCAATAAAACGTACCGGATCAATGCTCTCATAAGTTGGGCCGGCAGTTATAAGCACTTTTTTTCCCTGCAAGCGGCCGGATGGCTGCCCCTGCAGCGATGTTTGCTCGCTTAATTTCTGTTCCAGAAAAGCAACGATGTGATCTGGCTCGGCCAGGCGTCCCTGCCCGTGCAGGCCGCTGGCCAGTTCGCCACTTTCAGGTTCTATCAGGTGATTGCCCCAGCTTTGCAGGCGCTGCAGGTTGGCTTTGGTGGAGGGGTGTTGGTACATATCCAGGTCCATGGCCGGGGCCACAAATACCGGACAACGTGCCGAAAGATAAATGGCCGTTAGCAGGTTATCGCACAGGCCACCGGCAAATTTTGCCAGGGTATTGGCACTGGCAGGTGCTACCAGCATAGCATCGGCCCATAGCCCCAGGGCCACATGGTTGTGCCACTCACCCGTATCAGGATTGGCGTATTGATGCAGCACAGGCCGTTTGGAGAGAGTTGCCAGGGTTAAGGGGCCTATAAAAGGCAAAGCAGAGGGCGTCATGATAACCTGCACCTCTGCTCCTGCTTTTACCAGCAGCCGTGTTAGGTGGGCTGCTTTATATGCTGCTATACTTCCACACACCCCCAGCAAAATCTTTTTGCCGTGTAGCATGCAGTGTATTTTATAGTTTGTCGATCTGATTTTCCTGATCTTCTATTTTACGGAAAACCAATTCGTCGTTCATGAATTCTTCTGTCGCTACAATGCTTGGCTTAGGCATGCGCTCGTAGTATTTGGAGATTTCAATTTGCTCACGGTTCTCAAACACTTCTTCAAGGTTATCAACAGTAGAGGCAAACTCTGCCAGTTTAGAGCTAAGCTCCTCTTTCATCTGGGTAGAGAGCTGACGGGCACGCTTGGATATAACCGCTACTGAAGCGTAAACATTACCAGTTGGTGCTGCTAATTTGTCGATGTCGCGTGTTACCAGAGATGCTTTAGTCGTCATATTATTAAAGGTTATTATTTGCTGTACTTGTAGAACTGATTTTTTCTAACTCTGCCTGGCTGGTGATATAAAGCCTTTCTGCGTTAGATAAGAATTTACTTTCGGGGTAACGGTCTATAAAGCCCAGGTAAACATTTACTACATCCCTGTATCGCTCGGCCTGCTTAGAGGGCAGGCTGTTGCGTGCCAGCTCATAGGCAGCCTGGATTCTTAAATAAGCCGCTTCTTCGTTGTGCTCCGAATCCGGGAAGTCATCGGCAAAGGTATCCAACACCACCAAAGCAGACTTGTAACGGCCTACTTCGTAGAAAAGTTTGGCGTTATCGAATGCCTTATTGGCAAGTTTAAACTGAAGCTCATCCAGAATCTTGGTGGCCCTGTCTTTATACTCGCTGTTGGGGTGCTGGTTTATGAAATTCTGCAGGGCAGTAACCGCCTCCAGTGTGCTGGTCTGGTCCAGGTTATACCTAGGCGACTGCAGGTACAGGGAGTAGCCATGCATAAAAAGAGCTTCTTCTGCCAGCGGGCTACGTCCGTAAATGTTGTAGAACTCGTTAAAGTAGTAGGCGCTCTCTATGTAAAGCTTCTGGTGAAAGTGTGAGTAAGCATAAATAAACTGTGCTTTTTCACCTTCGGGCCTACCGGTAAGGATGGGGCGGATGTCTTCCAGTAAAATAGCAGTACGGGCATACTTTTCTTCTTCGTAGTATTTAAGTGCTGCCTCATATTTTACCATAGGGTCTTCGCTCCTCTGTAGTCTGTTGAAGCCACGGTTGCAGGATCCCAAAACCAGGATCAGCAAAAACCCAAATATGGAAAGGTTGATTTTACTTAGACGCATAAGCCTGCAAATATAGTGGATTCCATAACAATGACAATGCATAGACTATTGATCTTCTTTTTTTAAAGGTGTGGCAGCTTTTGCCCCACGTTCTGTTGCCGGTGCTGCGGGCTGTGCGGCAGGTTGAGTAGGTCTGCTGCCGGCTGGAGTAGCAGCCGGGTTTCCTGCGGCCGTTCCGCTAGTGGTTTCCGGGGCTGCTGCCGGTTCCGTAGCTGTTTTTTTCCGGAAGAGCACATCATCCTTGCTTGGCCTTTGCTCTTCTCTCCATATAAAACCCTGTAACCTGGTCTGGGGTTCCTGTAACTCATGCGGAGGCACAAATACTGCCTCAGGCTGCTGGTAAAAGCGAATTTGCTGCACTGTTCCCTTGCCAAAAGTAATGAGCATGCTGCTGCTGGTGAGGCGGTTCATGCCCATCATCACATTGGCTGCTTTTTCATCCAGCACAAAATAAATACTTTCGGCATTCCCGTTTACAGCTACCTGCTCCAGCTCTTCTGTTCCGAAAAAGGCGGTAATAAGCCTGCCTTTAACCTGGTTATAGTGGTTGATGAGGGTATCTTTGGAAATTACAAAGCCATTTTGCAGAAGACGCATACGGTCAATCTGATTGTTACGGATCTGCATGGTGATGGTATCGCCCGTCATCTGGTTCTGCACATTCCACAGCACCGGGTCACGGTAAAAAAACAGAACAGAATCGGCCAGGCGATAGGCGAGCGAATCGGCCAGCCCCTGCAGGTCTTCTTTAAATATTTTAATATCGCCCCAGGCCAGCAGGCGCTTTTCTGCCGCTATCTGGCTTTCAACAGACATCATAGTATCGGCAGAAAGGTAGAGGGTATCATTTTGCACAGGTCGTTTCATAACCGGATTCCCCCATATCCTGGTAAGGCCGGTGGTTTTGTCATAAAAAGCCTCGTCGCCGGTGATGATAATCTGCTTGTCTTTGGCAGTCATCTTTACCTTGCCCTTGGCCGTAAAAAGCTCTGTCTGGCGATTATAGCGCAGGCGGTTACCTGTAATGATATAATCCTGATTCTCGATAAAGCCCTGCATCACAGCAGCATTTTCAGACTGGGTGTTGTAAGACAGCCCTTCCTTGCCTTCTGTAACAGTACCATCGTTCCTCACCACCCTGGTAAAGCCCACAAACCGGGCCTGGCCGGTTGCTGTGTTATAATAAAGGGTATCAGAAGTAACAGTCGCATCAGGCGATTTTAACACCACATTGCCAAAAAAGCTGGCTTGCTGGTTAGGCTTATCAAAAGAACCCTGGCGGCTGGTAAGAGTATTCTGGTTATCGACCATGCGCCCGCCTCCATAGTAGGAAGAGATGCCGGTAAACTTGTTGAATTCCAGGTTGTCGGTATACAGGATAGTTTTCCCGTCGCGGTACACTACATCCTTGGTGAGGTGCGCTGTACCGGTGTTGCCATCGTACACCAGCTGCCGGGAGGTAATGTTAACAGAGTCTCCTTCAATAACCCTGATACGCCCATAGGCTTCCGCTTTATTTTCAGACCTTAAAACTGCTGCTGAATCGGCATAGATGATTGTTTCTGCCTGGCGTATCACTACATTACCAATAAGATAGTTTACACGCTCCCCTCCTACGCGGCGTCCGTTAATTTTATCGGAGGTAAAGCGCAGGCGCTGTTGTCCGAAGGCATCTGAAAGCCCCAGCAGTAGCATCAGGGGTAGCAGGATCAGGCAAATGTTTTTTGGCACTGGAACGTGCCTCTTGGTTTGCATTCTTTTCTCTAGAAACATTAATTTAATAACGCAGCCAGCCCCACCAGCATAATTTTACCTACTTTAGGTAATTATTGTAAATGGCGGTTTCTACCTTTGTTACAAAGGTAACGTAAAAAGGGGGCTTCTCCTTATGCAGAATTTTTTTTTGGCTTACATAAAAGAGAAAGCGCTCCTCTCGCTTAACCATAAAGTACTGCTGGCGGTAAGCGGCGGTCTGGACTCTGTTGTGCTCACCCATTTGTTCAGCCATTCGCCCTACACTTTTGCCATCGTACATGCTAATTTTGGCTTAAGAGGTCAGGAATCCGAAGAAGATGCAAGATTTGTTGAAAAGCTGGCCCAGCAAGTGGGTGTTTCTTTTTACACCAGAAGACTGGCGGCAGCAGCAGCTGCACAGGAAGAAGGAGTTTCCATCCAGATGGCTGCCCGCGACTTACGCTACGTATGGTTTGAGGAGCTTTGCCAGGAGCAGCATTTTGACTGCATAGCAACCGCCCACCACATGAGCGATCAGGCCGAAACACTGCTGCTGAACTTAAGTCGTGGTACCGGCATAGCGGGTTTGCATGGCATCAGCCCCAAACGTGGTAAACTGGTACGCCCCCTGCTATTTGCCACCCGGCGTGAGTTAGAGACCTATGCCCTGCAACACCAGCTCTCCTGGCGGGAAGACAGCAGCAACAGCTCGCTAAAATACAGGCGCAATAAAATCAGGCAGCAGGTAATGCCGGTGCTCAAAGAGCTAAACCCGCGTGTAGAATGGGCCATGCAGGAAACAAGCCACCGGCTGCGTGCTGCAGAAAACCTGCTCAAACAAATAGTAAACCAGCTGCGACCCCTGCTGCTGGAGGAACGCAACGGACATTTTTACCTGGACCTGCCCCGGCTGTTGCAGGAGGTGGAGCCCCAATACCTGCTGGGAGAGCTGCTGGCTCCTTTTGAGGGCAGCTGGCAGGAGGCCGGATTGATCCTGCAAACCTGGCAAAAGCCCCAGAGTACCACCTCAGGCAAGTGGTTTTCCACCCCTACCCACAAACTGGCCATTGACAGGGAGCAGCTGATCATCAGTCCAATACAGGAAAAGAACCTCCAGGCGCTTAGCCTGCTGCCTGCCGACAGGCAGGTAACTGCCGGTAGCAAGCTGCTGGAGATCAGAAGGGTTGCGGCAAAGGACTATCAGATAGATCCTGATCCGGCTGTGGCAGCACTAGATTTTGGTAAGCTCCAGTTTCCGCTTCAGCTAAGGCCGCCTCAGCCTGGAGACTGGTTCAGGCCGCTGGGCATGAGGGGCAAAAAAAAGCTAAGCGATTTTATGATCGACCGTAAAATTCCAGTAAACTTGAAGGAAGAAGTGCTTCTGGCTGTTTCCGGTGATGCTATTGCCTGGGTGATTGGTTACCGTCAGGATGAGCGCTTTAAGATTACGCCACAAACTGAGGAAATTTTCGAAATAAGGCTGGTTAAGCCATGATCAATCCCTTTAAAAAGACTTACACAGATCAGGAAAATGTGCTGTTCACTTTTCTCGCACAGGTAAAGCTGTTTGAGCGGCTAACCTATGATGAGCTGGCACTTTTTACCCCCTATATGTTCCTGCGCAGCTATAACCAGGATGAGGTGGTATTTTTCCGTAATGATCCCAGCCAGGCACTGTATATTGTACGTAGTGGCAGCGTATCGCTTAATATCGACCTGGGCGAGAAACTTGAAGTACTTTCGGTGTTGGAAAAAGGGCATGCCTTTGGCGATAACTCCCTGCTGGAGAACACACGCCGCATTTACAGCTCCATTGTGATCAGCGAAAGAGCCGAGATCTTCGTAATTCCGCAGGTGAACATCATGGACATCTTCGAGAACCATCCCAACATCAAAGCAGAAATGCTCAACTCACTGGCAGAGCTCTACAACGGCTATACCGTTAACCTCTTCAATGCCTACCGCTCCAGCTTTGGCTTCTTCGACCTGGGCCAGGCGTATCTACATCCGGAGAAGTGAGGAGTTTTGAGGGAGTGATTTGTGAGGGTGTGAGTTACTAGCTAGATTTTTACGGGTCCAGCATGAAATTATTGTTTAGATCATGCATGAGCTTAGCACATATCAAAGAATTATCAAATTAGAAAAATTATATATTATTAACAATACATATACAGATTTTTCCCTATATTGTGCGTAGTAAATAGATTTGCTATATATACATCATGGCAGAAGATTTAATTAATATTTTCACTCCTGAAAACATTGAAGCAGCGAAAAATTTATATGATATAGTAAAAGACTTTTCAAAGGTGCTAAAAGAACCAACTTCCGAAATAGAGAGAAATAAGGAAGGTGAAACCATAGTCAATCATCAAAAATTCAATACATTTTTTAACACCATCTCAAACTACAAAATAAGTGTTACAGAATACATGTCTGGGCTGATTAATCATCCAACGAACCTCCCCATATATGATAAGGAAAGTTATGATCAATTCTACGAGATGTACTATTCCGTTCTTTTCAGCATAAAGCCTAATTCTAAGCTACACCAAGCGGTCGAAGATATTCGTTCACTTTTTGAAGAATACAATGAGATATGCCGGTCATATTCAAGAAGTGTATCATCTAAACCTAGAAAGATTAAAAAACAGTTAAATGAATTTAAGTTTCGGTTTGAATATGTCTCTTACAATTTTCATGTAAGCGTGTATCATGTACTATGATCAGTCAGGAAATTCAACTGTGATTTTGAAGATTAGCTTATTAATCTAACAAGTAGTTTACTTACTAATTGCAACTGTGGTCAGGCTTGAATAACTTACTAAATCACCCCCTCACTAAATCGCTAACTCATTCCCTCAAAATTGGCTGGCGCCGATTTTTGCTGTATCTTCGGGGCGAAAGATCTTTTAATCCGAGTTTAGACGAAAACTTTTTAGTATTATGAAAGTAACCGTAGTAGGTGCCGGTAACGTGGGTGCAACCTGCGCCGATGTACTGGCCTATCGTGAAATTGTCAATGAAGTTGTACTTATTGACATCAAGGAAGGATTGAGTGAAGGTAAAGCACTCGATATCTGGCAGAAAGCTCCCATCAACCTGTACGACACCCGTACTACCGGCTCCTCTAACGACTACAGCAAAACGGCTGGTTCCGATGTAGTGGTAATAACTTCAGGCCTGCCGCGTAAACCCGGCATGACGCGTGATGACCTTATCGAAACCAATGCAGGTATTGTACGTTCGGTTACCGAAAATGTGGTGCAGCACTCTCCTGAAGCCATTATCATAGTGGTATCCAACCCACTGGATGTAATGACTTACCAGGCCCACATCACCTCTAAACTTCCACGAACCAAAGTAATGGGTATGGCCGGTATTCTGGATACCGCCCGCTACCGTGCATTCCTGGCCGAGGAGCTCAATGTTTCTCCTAAAGATATTCAGGCCATGCTGCTGGGTGGCCACGGCGATACCATGGTGCCACTGCCCCGCTACACTACTGTATCTGGAATTCCTGTAACCGAGCTTATTGCACAGGACCATTTGGAAGCCATTATCGAGCGCACCAAATTTGGTGGCGGCGAGCTGGTGAAACTGATGGGAACTTCTGCCTGGTATGCCCCAGGTGCTGCAGCTGCCCAAATGGTCGAGTCTATTGTACGCGATCAGCGCCACATCTACCCTGTATGTATCAAGCTGGAGGGTGAATACGGTATCGACGGCACCTACCTGGGTGTACCAGTAGTACTTGGCAAAAATGGTGTGGAAAAAGTACTTGAATTAAAGCTGAACGACCAGGAAATGGAGCTGATGCAAACCAGCAACAAACACGTTCGCGAAGTAATGGACGTACTGGACCGTATGAACAGCAAATAAGCAAATGCTTAATGCTAAAATAACAGAAGCCACTGCTCTTTTAGTAGTGGCTTTTTTATGTCTTTTGTATCATAAATTACATACCAAAATATTAATCTGATTACATAAAAATATATTGTACAGCAGTATTAGTTTTGCCTCATAACAATTTTCTTTCGTTAGTCTAGTCAGTCATAGCGCATAGCTTTGAACAACCCTCACCAATGAAATACCTCCTATCCCTTTGTCTGCTAATTGCTTTTGCAGGCCAGGCAACAGCGCAAAACCTTAAATTTATTAGTCGGCTTAACCTGGGCATTGGCGCCCAGTACGACTGGCTTGATTACAACGGCAATCAGGTTGCCTATAGCCCCGGGGGCGGCATGGGGCTTGAAGCCGGCTTAGGATATGAACTTCTGAAGAACCTGGATGCCTATGCAACACTTGGTTTCCAAAAGAACCTGGCCCTGCAGTACGAAAGCATGAATGGAGTATCGAACAAAACCTCAGCCTCCTTTGGCCGTGGCTATTTTACAGCAGGTTTTAACAAGTTATTTAAAACTTCAGATGGTGTTTTTAATGGCATCATACTTGGTGCAGGGCTCAACTATAATCTACCGGGCAAACTAAAGCTCACCGAAAACAATCAAAGCATGGGGGAATGGGCCTATGGCAATGCATTAGGTTATCAGGTTGAGGCAAAGTTCAAACTTAAGTTCACCGAATCTTTTAGCCTGGATCCGGGCCTCCGCTACAGGAACATTCGCTTTGAGAACGAGCAATCAGCTAATTCTGCCTGGCCAACACTGCCCTATATGAACCGGCTGAATGCCACAGGAGTAGATCTGTCGGTTGCCCTGGTAAAGCGTTTGTAAACGAAAGGGTATCATCATCAGTACATTCTTCAATCCGGAAAACAAAGACTATCAGATCATATTGCTTTCCAGTTTCTATTCATCTATCTTATTTCCAGGATTGAAGATCGAATAATATGTACTACATCCTTTTCTATAAAACTGTTAAGAATTATGTTGAAATGCGTGCACCCTATCGTAATGAACATTTAGCACTTGCTAAAGAAGCATATGAAAACGGTGATCTGGTCATGGCCGGTGCACTGGCAGAACCTGCCGATGGCGCAGTGCTTGTATTTAAAGGTGATGGACCAGCTGCTGCAGAAAAATTTGCCCTCAACGATCCTTATGTAAAGAATGGACTGATCATTGAGTGGTCTGTACGCCCCTGGACTGTTGTAATTGGGGGTAAATAATTTGAATCTACTTCAGCCACATCCTTCATTTGCTTCATTCAAGCCATGATTGAATCTTTTGCCGGCCCAGTAGTGTCGATGCACGCATCGACGTGGTAGCAGATCAACAGAATGAGTTTATACGCTGTAATGGAAATCAGCAGCATTACCCTTAATTCATTTCAGATGAGGAGTCTGGGGTCTCTTTCCCGAACAACCAACCACATCGATGCATGCATCGACGCTACAGGGGCAGTAGTAGCAGCCATCTTTTGCGCAGGTATGGCGAGAATGCAGGAATTTAATGCGAGACCTTCCGATGGCTTTAGACTCTCAGAGGATTGACGCTGCCAATATATTATTGATTTGACTTTTTAGCAGGGCCAGCTGCTTTTATATGTTTGGCCGCTTCCAGAAAAGTGGTGGTCCAGATTTCCTTTTCGTGCTCTTTTAGAAAATGTAGCAGCTTGCTGTGTGCCTCGAGGGATACGTTCAGACCATGCTCCCCGCCCACACCATGAAACAGGAACACCACCATGCTTTTGGTTTGCATAGCATTCTTCACCAGCTCAATCAGCTCGTCGCCTGTCTGGCCATTGATCATAAAGCTGCCAACATTGAAGAGATCAACATTGTCTTTTTGCACTAGTACGCTCTGCACCCCACGGGCAGCAATAAAATCTCCCCTGATGGCATCTACAAAGGAGGAATCACCGGCACTGGTGTCTCCGCAGGGATATGCAAAAGTTCTTTCTTTCTTACCATCTATGGCTTCCAGGGTGGCATTGGTCATGCGAATCTCGTCGGTTATACGACGAACAGAATAAGTAGCCAGATCGTAATCGGGGGTTACAAAACTTCTGCCGGGCCTGCTTCCGTTGCAGGGGTGGAAAAGGGTATGATTGGCCAGCTCGTGCTTATTGGCTGCCACCTGTTTCCATTCCTCCAGCCTTTGGGTAAATGGTGCCGCAGCGGCAGTTAAATAGAACGTTCCTTTTAGCTCCAGGGAATCCAGTGCAGGTACTACCTGGTCAAGGTGCACATTCAGGGCATCATCATAGGTAAGCACCACTGCGCACTTCTTTTTATTCCAATCCTGGGCACCAACAGTGAGGCTTAGAAGGCATAGCCAGAAGAGTATGCAGCTTTTCAAAAACATATTATACATAAGGAAACACATCTGCTGAAACCTAAACTTCATGAATAAAACGCAATGATGCAATGCGCCAGGCAGACTTTACTGTTTTTCGGGATACCACTCCCGGAGTCGTACATCGATGGACGGATCTTTCATGTTGACAATAGCCTTGTACTGCTCCACATCACTTAGCTTGCCCTCGGCCCCACGAAAGTGGTATGGGTATACTATGCGTGGCTTAAAGTCAAGTACGCC
This sequence comes from Flammeovirgaceae bacterium 311, assembly GCA_000597885.1. Classification (NCBI taxonomy): domain Bacteria; kingdom Pseudomonadati; phylum Bacteroidota; class Cytophagia; order Cytophagales; family Flammeovirgaceae; species Flammeovirgaceae bacterium 311. The sequence goes on along the minus strand of CP004371.1, from coordinate 6,187,042 downwards.
TTCGGCTGCCTGCTGTACATCCATGGTATAGGGCAGGTTCATAGGTATAAAGGCCACGTCTATGTTCTCCAGCTGCCGCATTTCAGGTGTTGCTTCAGTATCGCCAGCCAAATAAAACCGCTGATTGCCCATGTTAAGAATGTAACCATTGCCCCTGCCCTTTACATGCTTTGCATCTTCAGATTCCGGCAGGTTATACATCGGCATAGCCTTGATCCTGATGGAGCGCCACTTTGTTTCCTCGCCATTGGCCAGCATGGTTTTCTTTTTAAAGTTAATGCCACTTTCCAGCTGCTCCATAACTGCCTGTGGGGCAATAAGATCCGCTTTGGATAAATCCAGTCCCTTAAGGGTTTCCTGATGCAGGTGGTCGCCATGAATATCAGTAATCAACACCAGGTCAGGTGCCGGGAAATTGGCAAACTTATCGGCACCGTCGTAGGGATCTACATAAATGGTTCTACCATTCCACTGCAGCACCAGGCTGCCGTGAACTACTGGCGTTACCGTAATGGCTGATTTTTTTGCCGGAATGACATCCTGCTGCTGTGCTAAAAGGGGCAGACTAAGGAGGAGTAAGAGGTATAGCAGTAAATTTCTCATATAATTAAATAAACGGCGTAAAGAGGTATCACTATATTAAACCAGATAGCAAACAATGTGTTCTAAGAGGATTATAGGTTATCTTTTTACCTTTAGCCAATGCGTACCACCCTCCTTAAGAACTGTAAATTCTATCAAAATGATATACTGCTGGAGGATCAGGAGATACTAATTGATGAAAATGCTATCCTTGCTATTGGAAAAAGGGTTACGGCAAGCGAAAAAGCCAAAGTACTGAACCTGAATAACCAGCTTGTAACCCCTGGTTTTGTAGACCTGCAGGTGAATGGTGGCCGGCAGGTATTTTTTAACAACGACATCAGTGTGGAAGCACTTGAACAAATCCTGCAGGCCCATGAAGAGCGGGGCACCCGCTACCTCCTGCCCACCCTGATCAGCAGCAAAGGGAGTAATATCATCCGGGCACTGGAGGTAGTAGCAGAGGCCATGCAGCAATTCCCGGGCATATTGGGGCTACACCTGGAGGGGCCGTTCCTGAATCCGGACAAGCACGGCGGACATAACCCGGCCAACTTACGCAAACCGACAGACCAGGAACTGGACCAGATCATCAGCAAAGGAGTGGGTGTACTGAAGATTATGACCATTGCACCGGAAATGTTCAGCCCCCGGCAGCTGCAAAAGTTACTGCAGCAGGATTTTGTAGTTTCTGCAGGCCACAGCACCGCTACCTATGAGCAGGCACAGTCTTTTTTTAGGCTGGGAATCAAGTGTGTTACACATCTTTACAATGCCATGTCTTCTTTTCAGCACCGGGAACCGGGCCTGGTGGGCGCTACCCTTAGCGCCCCTGTATATGCCAGTATCATCGCAGATGGCGTTCACACCCACTTCAGCGCAGTAAAAATGGCCTATAGGCTAAAGAAGGAAAAGCTGTTTTTAATTTCCGATGCTTCCTTCATTGGCCTGGAGCAGGATGTGATTACTTTTGAAGAGACTACGATCTATAAAAAGAACGGGCAGTTTTATACCGCCGAAGGCAACCTGGCCGGCTCCTCCATTGCCCTGCACGATGCCCTGCGGCATTGTGTAACATCAGTGGGAATATCGCTGCCGGAGGCCATCAGAGGGGCTACAGAGATACCTGCCAGGCTGCTGGGGCTGGAAAATAAAATCGGACAACTGGCAACAGGTAATTCTGCAAAACTGAATGTATTGGACGATGCCCTGAACCTGGTGCTGCGGATTTAATACAGGGCTGCTTTTCTTTTTGGAAAATTCGCTGCTATGGCCCAATTTGTCAACTTCTAAGCCTTGCCTGCTGTAAATTAAATCTATCGCTGAAACAGAATGGGGGCAGACAAACGTTATTTTTAAAGTTCTTTATTGCAAAACCATGCAACCAACCAAGCTAACAGAAAACCTGCAGATGTCTCCCCTTGTACTGGGCCTCTGGCGGCTCATCGACTGGTCTATACCCGCCAGTGAAGTGCAAGCCTATGTTGAAGAAGCCCTTTCTATGGGCATTACGACCTTCGACCATGCCGACATCTATGGTGACTATGGCTGTGAAGCCGAATTTGGAAAGGTGCTGAAAAATCAGCCACACCTGCGGGATCAAATGCAGCTGGTAACCAAATGCGGTATTATGTTGCGCTCACAGAAATTTCCCGATCGCAAGGTAAAACACTACGATACCAGCTATGCACACATCATGCAGAGTGTGGAGCAATCGCTGCAAAACCTGCACACCGATTATGTAGACCTGCTGCTGATTCACCGTCCCGATCCGCTTATGGACCCTGCCGAAACAGCCCGTGCCTTTGACGAACTGAAGCAGGCGGGCAAGGTGCGGCACTTTGGAGTATCTAATTTTACACCCATGCAATACCAGATGCTTGATGCCTACATGGGGGGCAGGCTCATCACCAACCAGGTTGAACTATCGCCTTACCGGCTGGAGCATTTTGAAAACGGCAACATGGATTTTTTCCTGAAAGAGCGCATCAGACCTATGGCCTGGTCGCCGCTGGCGGGGGGCAACCTGCTGCAGCCCCAGGATGAGCGTGGGGTACGCCTGAAACTTAAGCTGGAAGCAATTGCCAGGGAAACCGGCGTTGATGGCATAGATAAGCTGGCCATTGCCTGGATCCTGAAGCACCCCAGCAGGCCTATTCCAATAGTTGGAACCGGCAACATAGAGCATCTAAAAAGATCTGTTGATGCCCTGTCTGTTGAGTTAAGTCGTGAGCAGTGGTTCCAGATCCTGGAAGCTGCCATGGGCCATGAGGTGGCATAATTAAATTAAAAAGGCAACCCGGGCGGGTTGCCTTTTTAATTTACCTCTTCATAAACTTAAGGTGATAACTTTTGCCGGAAACCATTACCCTGGCTACATAGAAGCCGGCAGGCAGGCTGCTGATGTCCCATTGGGTGGCGGATACTCTGCGGGGGCTTAGGCTGTTTCCCTGCAGGGTACTGATGCTTAGGTGCTGTACCTGCTCCCTTTCTGTTACAATCGTTAGGAGGTTATACGCAGGATTGGGATACAATACCAGCCCAATGGCTTTTGCAGCAGCCGGAAGGCCGGTGACCACATCCGGATCCAGGGGGTAATCGGTGTACATTTTGTACATGCCAGGCCTTAACTGCAGCGAAAGGGATCCTGAAGCTACCTCAACGGCTTTGCCACCGTCGTAGTAGTCGTACCAGGTGCCTGCATGCGGAAACACAACAGTTGCATTTCGGGCACTTACGTTGAAGTTGGTAACGATGTGCACATTCATTTCATCGGTACTGGCCGGGGAGGTGGTATTTGCCCTATTTTTCAGGCTAAGCTGCCTTACCAGCCCATCTTCTGCAATAGTGGCCGTTCCGCTCGTAAAAACGTTGTATTCGTTTCTTAAACGCAGCAGATCGGCAGTGTGATCAAACAGGCTTTTATTATCTGGATCATCCAGCTGCTCCCAATAGGTAGGTTTGGGAGAAAGCCTGCAGTTATCGCTAATGGTCCCATCCTCGCATGCATTGATGCTAACCGGATAGCCCAGCTCGCCAAACTGCCAGATCATTTTAGGGCCGGGAATGGTATAGAACATCAGGCCTGCTGCCTTTATCCTGTTCAGGGCCGTTTCCTCCACTTTTACGTTGTAGGTGCCTGCTGCATTTCCATACTGCAGGTTTCTGTACATAAGGCGCTCTTCATCATGGCTTTCCATGTAGCCTACCACATGGGGTACAGACCAGTTCCGGGTGCCATGGTACACCCATTTAATATCAGAGTCCTGTGCAAAGCCCATGGTATTCTGGCTGTATGCATGGTTCAGGTTTCCCCAGAGCAGCATGCCTTTGTCCTCCGCAGCCCGGTATTCAGCCAGTTCTTTTTCTTCCTGGTTATCGGCAAAGTGTTCCAGGATAATATAGGCATCTTCTGTATGCGCCCATATCCGGTCAGCCATCCGCTTCAGGATTGCCACCCTGGAGGCATCGTAGGCCGACCATGCCCCAACATTGTTAGGATTATTGGTTTGGGTAAAGCCTTTGGATAGGTCAAAACGGAAGCCGTCGAAATGGTACTCCTCCAGCCAGTAGAGGTTCACACTGTCTACAAAGCTTTGGGTATAGGGGCTCTCGTGGTTAAAATCGAAGCCTACATTAAAGGGATGCGTTGCCTGTGGGTTAAACCAGGGCGATTCTGCTGATACCGTGCTGTTGACAGGGTCCCAGTACATTTTCACCAGGGGGCTTAAGCCGAAGGCATGGTTCAGCACCATATCCAGAATAACAGCCATGCCCTGCTGGTGGGCTGCTTCTAAGAATTGCTTCAGCTCATTTTTGCTACCATAATATTTATCGGGTGCAAAGTGGTACATGGGGTTATAACCCCAGCTGATGTTACCTTCAAACTCCATTATGGGCATCAGTTCAATAGCATTCACGCCCAGGCGTTTTAGGTACGAAAGGGTGTCGGTGAGGTCCCTGTAGTTGTGTGTTTCCAGGAAATCACGCAGCAGTACCTCGTAAATGACCAGCTCTTCTTTGGCAGGTTTGGTCCAGCTGTTTTCAGTGTCCGCCCAGTTATACTCATCCTGGTCCGTTTGCAGCACAGAGGCAATGCCATACTCTGTTTTATCGTACTGGGGGAGATTGGGATAAGTAGAGGCAGTAATGTACTGATCGTTCCAGGGATCGGCTACCTTATCGGCATAGGGATCACCTATTTTAGTAATGCCTTCCACCCAGTATTGAAAAATATATTCCTGCCCGGGGGTAAGGCCTATTACCTCCAGCCAGAACAGTTCACCATCGGGCGTCTGTTTCATCTGGTAATCTGCCCTGACCTCCCAGTTGGTGAAATCGCCTACCACATATACAAAATCTTTACCCGGTGCCTCCAGCACCAGGCTTACTTTTGAGGGATCCTCCTCGTGATAATTGATGCCCTTCCGGATACCTGCAGGCAGGGACTGAACAAGGGGTGCTGTATGCAGGTGTACCTGAACTATCCTGGTGTTCTCTACTTCAACACCCTCTATCACCGCCACTACTTTAATGGCTACTTCGCCAGACTGGGTTGGTTTATAGGCATAAGTAAGGGTATTGCCGCTGCTTAGCTGCTGTTTTTGCACAAAAGCCCCTCCTTCCCTGATGTACAGCGTTATGGCAGAAACGGCAGCAGAAGCCTCTGCCTGTATGGTAAAGTTTTCACCCTGCCTGATGTAAATCTCATCCTGCTGGGGCTGAGAAATGAGTACGTAGGGCCCTGTTGTGATATCGACAAAGATGTCGCCATTGCCAGCGACAAACCCCCAGTCATAGGTGCCAGCTGCTATGGTGGCCTTCTGATCTCCGGCAGCATTGCGGAACACCATGGCCAGCCGGTATATGTTGGTGCCTGCGGCCACACCATAGTAGCTCCTGGCAGAGGGCGAAAGGGTAATTTCCCACAGATCCTCCTGCCCCTCCACCTTCGTCATGGCACCTACCCCATCATCTGCACCCCAATTGCCTTTTACAATGCTCCATTCGGTACCCTGCGGATTATTAGTGACAACCCCTGAGTGCATATATACCTTCGATGCCCCGGCCAGCTCTCCTCTTCCTGCCTTTGCGTTGAAGATGATCTTGATTTCATCGTCAGCTTCTGCGTCTGCAGGTTCTATCCGCACCATTTGCCCAAAGCCCGGAATAAGCGTAAACAGCAGGATGAGAAGGGTAATCAGATATCGTATAGATTTTATCATGCTTTTTAATTTAAGTGTGGTGTTGCCCGCCTCCATAGCGAGGAATTAATTCCCTCGCTATGGAGGCGCCTAATCCGCCTGGTCATTCAGTTCCAGCACCAGGGTGGTTTTTGCCGGAATGTTTATGGTGTCTGATGTGTTCAGCACTTCGCCGGTTAGGATGTTCTGTGCTTTGCCAAAGCCGGCTGTTCTTTCACTAAACCGGCTGGTATCGAGCTTTCTTTCTTCTGATGCTGTGTTCATGACCACCATTACGGTTTGATCATCATTGTAACGGAAGTACACATATACGGCCTCTTCGGGCACATACTGCATCATTTTACCTGTCTGCAGTACCGGGTTTTGCTTTCTGTAATTGGCAAGTTTTTTTACATAGTTGAAAGCTTCATTTTCCTGCTCATTACGCCCTGCAGCCCTAAACTTATTCTCCTTGTCTGCTTCCCACCCGCCACTAAAATCTTCACGTACTTTACCATCCGGATCAGCAAAGTTCTTCATCAGGATTTCGGTGCCGTAATAGAGCTGCGGAATGCCCCGGGTGGTTAGCAGCCAGGCAATGCCTGATTTGAACTTAGTGAAATCTTCTCCCACCACCGAGTAAAAACGGCTTATGTCGTGGTTATCCAGGAATACCACATTGCGGGTGGCATCCTGGTACTGATAATCACCGGCCAGGGTATTGTAGAGTTTGTTCACGCCATCGGTCCAGCCCCATTCTCCATTCAGGGCTTCGTTGATGCCCCAGAGTGCCTGAAAATCCGTTACGCCCTGAAGTTCGGTATCCAGCGGCTGGTTAACAGTTTTGCCCTGGGTAAAATAAACCTGGTTGGGTACGCCATGAACCCAGGTTTCGCCAAAGAAGGTAAACTGCGGGTACTCCTCCTTGATGGCTCTGCCCCACGCTGCCATATAATCCAGGTTGTTGTAGGCATAGGTATCAAGCCTGAACCCATCCAAACCGGCATATTCTATCCACCAGATGTGGCTTTGGGTAATGTAGTTCCGCACAAAGGGGTTGTCCTGGTTCATATCAGGCATATGGCTGTCGAACCAGCCATCGGTCATTTGTTTTTTGTCTGCCTCAGAGGCATAGGGATCGAATAAGACCTGATCTTTGTAGCTGGTCTTGGTATATTCCGGCCACTGGTGCACCCAGTCTTTGGTAGGCATATCCCTTACCGTCCAGTGCTGGCTGCCCACATGGTTGTGCACCAGGTCCTTGATGAGCTTCATGTTCCGCTTCTGAAGCTCATCACCCAACTGGCGGTAGAGCTCATTGCTACCAAAGCGGGGGTCTATCTTATAGTTTTCGGTATTGGCATAGCCATGGTAAGAGGTTCTGGGCTGATCGTTCTCCAGCACCGGGTTGAGCCACAGGGCAGTTATGCCCAGCTCCTCCAGGTAATCCAGGTGGTTAATGATCCCCTGAATGTCACCACCATGGCGATAATACATAGAGTCGCGGTTCAGGGTGGTTTCCTGCATCCCTTTTACCACATCATTGGTTTTATCGCCATTGGCAAAACGGTCGGGCATGATCAGGTAAACAAAATCCTGGTCGGTAACGCCGGTAATTCGCTCTGGTGCATTCTCCCGGGGCTTCAGCTCGTAACTGTAGCTAAGCTTCTTTTTGCCTTTTTGGGTAAAGGAGATGGGGAAATTGCCGGGGTTGGCATCAGGTGCAATTTGCAGATCCAGGAACAGATAGTTTGGGTTTTCTACCTTATGCACTTTAACCAGGGTAACTCCGGGGTAATCAAGGCTTACCTCCCTGGAGGCTATTTTATCGCCATGCACAATGAGCTGCAGGTTTGGATTAGTCATGCCCACCCACCAAAAATGGGGCTCCACCCGTTCCAGTGGTGGCAACTGGGCACTGAGCTGCCCTGCCCACAACAAAAAAAGCAGTAATATGCTGTATCTCATACTCATTTATATTTCGATCCTGAAATCTAATGGCCTGCTACTGAAAACCTGCTGAAGCCTGATTTCCAATAGCAGTCCCTATCAGAAGAAGACTATTGTTTTATTATCATCAATCGGCTGTGGAGATGATCACTATGAACAAATCACATCATCCCCTGATAAAAGAGAAAAGGAAGAGCATCCGGATTTTGGAAACCAACCACAAACCACCGGATGCTCTAAACCTCACCAACTCAACATTTAATAGGTTAAAGAGAACCTGCCGTTCTCATTCCTGATCACAATACTTTTCACATTATATCCTTCTACCGGATTTGAGACCCCTTGCGGATCAAAGCGTGATATCGGATCTATGAAGGAAACAAAACTACTCATAAGCCTTGCTGCTTTACCATTCAGCCTCCATCGGCCGCCTTCTCCAAATCCATGCATCACCACTTTTATGTGGTTAAATTTAGATTTGTAGGAGCCCTCTGCTTCTCCAAAACTGATTGACTTTTTGCGGGGATCGTAGCTGATCAGCCTCCGGTAAAAGCCCCCGTTTTCATAATCAAAAGATTCGCCATCGTCCTCATAATACACAAACTGGTTTGCTATGCTCCCCTCGTAAACATGGATCGTAAGGGTATCTGTAGGTGTTTCTGAAGTTGACTGAATCAGCGATTGCATAGGGATGATGCTGCTCTCCTTTACATAAACCGGCAGCTTGTTGTAGGCCAGCTGATGAATTTTTTCCTGTCCGCCCTGCTCTACGGTGCCGGTGTAGAGGTCGTACCATTTGCCCTTTGGAAAGTAGATCTTGCCAAATTTAGTGGTGCTCTCGAAGGGTGCTACCATAAAGGCTTCGCCAAAGAAATACTGATTCTCAAATTCGCTGCTGTATACCTGTGGCTCGTGTGTATAATCGATGGCCAGTGTACGCATTACGGGCATACCTGTTTGGGCAGACTCATGAAAACCGGAATACAGATAAGGCAGCAGCCTATAACGCAGGTTGATAAAATTGCGGGCTATTTCTGTTACTTCTTCGCCATAAGCCCATGGCTCAGATGATTTGGTATTTACAGCAGTATGATTTCTGAAATAGGGCGTAAAAGCTCCCAGTTGAATCCAGCGGGCATAGAGGCCCACAGATGGATTACCGGTAAAGCCTCCAATATCCATCCCTGTAAAAGAAACGCCACTAACGCCCAGGCTATTCAGCAGGCGTATGCCCAGCAGCATATGGCTGTCTTCGGAGCGGTTATCGCCGGTCCATTTGGCGGTATAGCGCTGCATACCTGCAAAACCGGCGCGGGTGAGCAGGAAAGGACGTTTGTTCATGGCCTCGCGGGCACCATTGTAGCTGGCGCGGGTCATTTGCAGTCCATACACATTCCGGCCTTCCTTGTGGGTGGTCAGGTGCCCGTCGTAATCAAACAGTACATTGCTGGGCATTGCCTGGCCCCAGGTGGCAATTTCGTTCATGTCGTTCCAGAGCCCATCAATGCCCTGATCGGCAAACTGCTTTACCTGTTCCCGCCACCAGGCACGGCCTGCCTCACTGGTAAAATCGGGAAAATGAGTCCAGCCTGGCCAGACCTGGCCGGCGTACAGCTGACCATCGGGGTACTTCAGGAAAATTCCGGCTTTCTTACCGCTTTCGTAGGCGGCATAACCTTCCTCTATCTTGATGCCCGGATCTACGATAACAGTAGTCTTAAAACCCATTTCCTCCAGCCTGTTATTCATTTTTACCGGGTCGGGAAAACGGTTGTCGTCCCAGGTAAAAAGTTTATAGGCATCCATGTAGTGGATATCGAGGGTAATACCATCGGCTGGTATTTTTTTCTCCCGCAGGGTTTGCGCAATACGCATCACCTCAGTTTCGGGATAGTAAGAGTAACGGTTTTGCTGGTAACCCAGGCTCCAGAGCGGAGGCATCGGCATACGACCGGTCAGGGCTGTGTATGAGGTAATGATATCGGCCAGGCGGGTATGGTAAATAAAGTAGTAGTCCATTTCGCCGCCCTCAGCCCCAAAGGAAGAAAAGCGGTCGTTGCTGGCGCCAAAGTTAAAATTGGTCCGGTAGGTATTATCAAGGAAAATCCCATAGTTCAGTCCGCCATGTATGCCTATGTAGAAGGGAATGGTTGAATAGATCGGATCCTGGCCGGTACCGTACCCGAAGGCATCGGTATTCCAGTTGGTGTAGGCGCTGCCTCTTCTGTTAAGGCCACCTGTTTTTTCGCCCAGGCCAATAAAGCGCTCACCCTCCTGCATTTTTTTATAGGTGTTTACTTCCTCACCAATCCATGAGGTAGCGAGCCCCTGCTCATCTTCGTTGATCACCCGGCCATCGGGGGTAAAGAAGCCAATAGAAAAAGGGTTTTTCTGTACCCTTACCTGCAGGGAATCAGTCCGGATTGTTAGCTGCTGATCATTCTGGCTTACGTTTACCCTTGTTTGTTGTGGTTCAGCAACTACTGCATAGGAGAAATCCTCGTTTAGTGCCTGCCGATCCATTCTTACCCTGATGATGGAAGGGCTGTATACAGATAATTCAATAAAAATACCTCCGTCTGTAGTAAAAGAAATACGCTGCCCCTCTGCCTGTACAGCATTTACGTTGCCCCCATTTTTTACAGGCCCCTCCTGCTGCGCCCATACTGATAGTGTAAAGCAGCTGCAAAGCAATAACACGCTATATAATTTATAAAATCTTGTCATTTTAGGATGATGATCTGATAAGCTTCTTCTTGTTTTAGGTATTTGTTGCTCTCTGAAGGTGTTAGTGATGAGGTGTGTCAGACAACACAGTGCTGGTTAGTTATGATGGTGTTTTACAAGTCAGTATTTACAGGAGGAGCCTGCGTGAAAGCTCCTCCTGTAGCTGTTTCAGCTTATGAAATACTGTTGCCTGTAAATGCCTTTAGCAATAGATTAGTAAGGGCAATAACCTTCCCAAACCAGAACTTCGTCTTCTACCACTTTGCTCTGGTTAAAGGTTGCTGATCTGTTATCCCTGCCTTCACATCCATTGTTGGTGGCATTAACCCGCTGCTCACCATAACCCCAGTTTGGAGCGGTGGCAGTAGCCAGGAAGTACTTATATTCAAAAGAATTACCGGTAGCAGCTGCAGCAGGTATGGTCAGTGAATAGGTAAAGTCTCCTGTTTTCCTCATTTTAAGCGCAGGGTTAGTACCTGGCTGGTTCCACGCACCCAGCTCAGGTCTTACCTGATCGAAGCTGCCTGCCAGATATACATCCTGGCCTACAGGGGTGTTCTGAGGAACAGTAACGGTAAAGGTAATATGCTCAGGACAGGCCGAAGCCTCAATATTCTCCCACTTAGCAACTAAGGCAGAGGCTTGTTCGATACCCCCGGAATATTGTAAAGACCTGTTATCTCCATTGTTGCAGTTGCCCGATGCCGGATCTACTACCTGTTCGCCATGACTCCAGCTGGTGCCACCTTCCGGAACAATGAAGAATTTATGCGCAATGTTCCTGTCTGCTGCAGGGAAAGGAAGCGTGATGGCGTATACCAGTTCACTTTCCATCTCCAGCATCAGGGCAGGGTTCGAGCCAGGTTCCTGCCAGTCTCCACCGGTAAAATAGCCCATTTCGCCAGCAATGAATACATTGTATCCGGCAGGCACCGGCTGCGCAAGGTAAATCCGGTACAGCACCCCTCCCATTCTGGTAACAGAAAGCTTGAATGTTTTTGCAGAATAGCTCACAAAATCATCGGCCGTAGCTTTTACACGCCACTCCAGGTCTGCCTGCTCACTTTCAGAATAGCCAAGTTCTGCCAGCAGATCGTCAAGCTGCTGCTGAGTAAGGGTAAGCTGGTTAGCAGTTCCGTTTTCGTCAGAGGGCAGCGCTATCAGAGGCTCATCGAAGCTTTCTCCCCGGCGTACCGCCTGCCATTCATAAGTAACCGCGTCAGCATTCACTACATCAGCTGCTTCCCACTGAATGGTAATTGCCTCATCTGCCTGTCCAGCCGTAAGCATCAGCTCTGCCCAGCTTTGGGGAGCAAGCAGGTTAATGCTGCTAATACCAACACCAAAGCGCTTAATATCGATTTCGAACGGATCTGCAACTGCGGTATTTGTGGGAACAGTGGTCCGTACGCTCCAGAGTAACTCTGCCATTTCGCCGGCACCATAACCTGCATTGGCCAGAGCGGCATCCAGCTGGCCCTGAGTTACAGTTAGTGTAGTGGCTTTGCCCTCATTATCTGCCGGAATCTCGATTTCCGGATTCTCCAGAGAACCACTGTTCCTGTCGGCAGCAATAAAAGTATAGGCAGGTGCAGTACCCAGACCTGTTTTGGCGGCATTCCAGCGGATGGTAACCGTTTCATCGGGCGTACCGGAATTCAGCACAATTGCAGACCTGTTGATGGGAGAAACTAAGCCGCTTGCAGTTACGGCTTCACCCCTGGGCTCAAATTCGTAGGCGTCGTCTTCGCAGGCAACAAAAGCCGTAACAGCAAAGAACAAAGCCAGTATTTTAGGTAAATTTATTACTTTCATGTGTTACTCCTGGGTTAGAAATTCATCTGTAAAGGTTGGGGTGGTGATGCTGCCGTCCTGGTTGTGGAAACTGTAGCTGATGGCCGTAAGTCTTACCCCTGCCGGTACTTCAAAATAAACAGCGGGCAAAATAGAGGTCGAATAGATCTGTGCTACTTCGTGCTTCATCTGCAGCGCTTCCGCATACTGGTTTTTCAGAGGGATATCAGCTACTTCAGTACCACTTTCGTCAACGCCTGTAGCCGTAATGGTCGCGTAGATTTGCTCGATATCCTGGATAGGACCAGCATCGGCCAGCGCCTGGTTGAAGAAAATAGTCACCACATCTTCCGGTACAAAATCATCGGGGAAGGTGCGATTTACACGGTCCACAAATTCCAGCGGATCTACATCAAAAAGCGCATCTGCGGTTTGTCCGTTGCTCCAGTCATTTCCCTTCAGAATTACCCCAAGCTGAGTAATTTCTGCCGGCGAAGCACCAATAAAGGTTGCCGGCACCAGGGTTATGGTGTACAGATTTTCTTCTCCTTCTACCTTTGTGAACTTAGCCTGTGCAGTAGCATTAGCGTTACTGGCAGCAGGACTAACATTAGAGGGAGCACCCGGCCCACCCGGCACCCAGAGCCACAGATAGGCATCGGTCGTAAGGTTCTCCAGTGCAGTGTTGCCCGTTACATCAACCGTAATGGTAATTTCATCCACTGCAGTGAAATTCCTGGGAGAGATGGTAACTGTCTGGCTATGCGCTACTATTCCAAAAAAGAGTAGCGGAATAATGGTATATAATATTTTTCTCATGATGGCTGTGGTTTACTCCGATACTTTGTTTAGGTAGTACTCATAGCGTACATAAGGCCCACGCTCCGGGGCAGATCGCACCACTTTGAATACGATAACGCCTGCTTCGGCCTGTGCAAAAGAAGCAATCTCAAGCTCGTGGTTGCTGCCGTTGGCAGTGAGCACCACTGCCGATGGATACTGCGGGTCATTGAAAGCCCAGGTACCAGTTGCCGGCAGCATAAGGGGAGAATTTCCCTTATCGATATCGAAGGAGCCGGGACCATTCGCAGTAGCATCGAACCTGAACGTTGCGCCTGCATAAGACATGCCTGGCAAAGCATTGGTGATATCTTTGGTTCTTGCAATGGTGGGGAACCCTTTTTGCTCGGCGGCAAGATCTACCTGCACCACCCTGCTGATTTCCCAGGTACCCCTGATCTGATTAACTTTATTTGCAGGCTCGCCAATAGGTCCTGGCTCGTCTGGTGAACAGGCAAAGGCTAAGAGCATCAGCCCCATGCCATAGAGTATTTTTATAGTTGATTTCATAGTATTAGCATTAATTACAGCCACTTTCAATATTTTTTACAAAACCCGGGCTATTGGCAATCTCGCCTTGTGGAAACTGAAGCACAGCGCCGGGACAATCATAAGGAGCACCACGTACAACAATGTTCTCGCCCAGTGCACCTCTTCTTTTCAGTTCCTGGCCTCTGTCGCCTTCGCCTACCAATTCCAGCCTTCTTTCCTCCCGTACACGTTGTTTGATTACAGCCGCAGCTGCATTGTCGGGCAACAGGCGTGTGCTGTTCTCTCCGTAGGCTCTTCTGATAATGTCGTTGATATCAGCAATAGCCACCTCCAGATTTTGATTGAGCTCGGCTGCAGATTCTGCACGGATTAGCTTCAGCTCTGTGATGTGCACCAGGGGTACGCTAAAGAAGTCTCTGTTAAACTTGGTGAGTACAATGTTGCCTGGATAGGTTTCATTGTCGTACCAGGCATTTCTTGCGTCTGCGGAATTAGCAGAAGCAAGATTGAACAAAGCGGGAGCAACTCTCAGGTTAGGAATGGCAACATCAGACCTGTACTGATTTCTGAATTCGGCACCAATGTTGGTATTGCGTTCATCGTTGACAATAGACAGGATGCTTTCAGAAGATTCCTCCTGAGAAAACCGCAGCAGAAACTCTTCACTGCTGGGGTTAAATTCGAACTGGCTGTTCTCAATCACATCATTGGCGTAGGTATAGGCATTCTGGAAGTCGTTCATCTGGAAATAAACCCTCGCCAGAACACCCTTGGCAGCCCATTCTGTAGCAAAAGGCGCATTTTGTGCCGGCAACAGATCTGCTGCATCCTGCAGGTCGCTTATAATCTGCTCATATACCTCCCCAACACTTGCACGAACCGCTGCAGAAGATTCTGTGGAGGTACGGATTGGAATTCCAGGCTGCGTATTTGCCTGTCCGGATACATAAGGCTGAGCAAAAAGCCTGGCCACAGCAAAGTGCGATATGGCACGTAAGAACTTGGCTTCGCCTTCCAGAATTGCCCGCTCCTGTTGGTTGGTCACTACCTGGAGATTTTCCAGCACCACATTGGCCCTGTAAATGGCAATATAAGGCTCGCTGTAGAGCTGATTTTTTACATCTCCAAAAATGGTAGTGGTTCTGGTATAAACAGAGCCATAATCACCCGTTAGGGAAGAACCATTGATATCATCCCCTAAAAGGTCGTTGGCAATCTGAAACCTGCCACCATAGGTTCTGTCGTTGCCCAGCAGCTGGTAAATACCATTCAGCGTTTTACGCAGGGCAGCCGGGTCAGAGAGAGCCTGCTCATCAGTAATTTCACCTCTCAGGGGAACGGTAAGATCTGGCTCACATGCTGTAGTGCCCGCCAGCAGCGCCATTCCCAGCAATAGTTTATATATTTTATTGTTCATGGATATGCTGATTTAAAAAGATAGATTAACACCCAGGGTAATGGAACGCTGCTGCGGGGTTGTCAGGTAAGTAACGTTAGGGCTCATGTTCCTGTCCTGCAGGTTTTCAAAATCACGGGCAATTTCGGGATCTCCAGGATATTTGGTGAAGGTGAGCAGGTTCATGGCACTAAGGGATACCCGGGCTGTAGAAGCGCGTATTTTAGCGGCAGCAGAAGCAGGCAGATTATACCCTATGCTAAGGTTGCGCAAACGCAGGAAGGAGGCATCGTGCAGGAACAGGGTTGAGTTATACTGCCACTCATCGGGTAGGCCGGGATAGTTTTGCAGCGTCAGACGTGGGAACTTAGCATCCGTATCGCCTGGACCAGTCCAGCGGTCTGCAATCTCGCTCCGCATGTTCCAGTCTGTTACTTTACCAAGCTGGCGTTTTGCAGAGCCATCATAAATATTACCTCCTTTGGTAAAGGTAAACAGGAAGCTCAGGTCAAACCCGCCATAGCCAAAGGTGTTGGAGATACCGCCTGTAAAGTCTGGCAGTACATCACCAACAATTACCCTGTGATCCAGTGAGAATTCTTTGGTCTGATATCCCTCAGCATCCAGCCAGATGGGCAAGCCATCGGCAGGATCAACGCCTGAAAAGCGAACCAGGTAGTTAGCACCTACCGGATAGCCCACCACCACACGGGTGTCGTTGGTTCCACCACCTGCTGCATCCGGTGTAAGGTCGCCCAGGCTTAGTACTTCATTATTGTTATGGGCTATGTTAAAATTGGTAGTCCAGCTAAAGTTACCTACCAGGTTTTTAGAGGAGAACTCAAACTCAACACCTGTATTGCGAATTTCGCCTACGTTATCCCAGTAAGTGCCAAAACCGGTTGAAGGCGGATTGGCACGGTTTACCAATACATCCTGTGTTAAGCGATTGTAATAGGCCAGCTCGCCTGTAATGCGGTTACCAAATAAACCAAACTCAAGCCCCAGGTCGGTGTTGTAGGTGGTTTGCCATTTTAAGCCAGGGTTTGGCAGTCTTTCCGGATAGATTACATCACTACCAGCGTAAGGATTGTTACCTTCTACGATATAAGTACCTCTGTACAGGTTAGTAGCACCTGGGGGTGTACCAATCAAACCATAGCTACCTCTTAATTTCAGCATGCTGACCTGGGAGATGTTTTGCATGAAACCTTCTTCAGAAACAATCCAGGCAGCCGACACCGATGGGAAGAAACCAGTCTGGTTATCAGGACCAAAGGTGGAAGAAGCATCTACGCGGGCAATACCCTGTAATATGTAGCGGTCTTTGATCGAATAGGTAGCACGGCCAAAGTAGCTGAAGAACCTGATGATATCTATATCCTGTCTGTTCTGATTCAGGCCGGCATCTTCCGCATCTTCATAATCATAAATGGGGTTTTCTATGCCTACTACGGAAAAATCCCTGAAATTGTTGGTCTTATCCTGATACTCTGTACCGCCTAACAAAGTTAGTTTGCTATTTTCCAGCTGCAACTGGTAATCAGCCTGCAGCGAAAGGGTATAGTTTTCTGTCCAGACTTTATACCTGTTGGCGTTGTTGTTTGCAGAACCGTTTAGTTCAGCAGGGCTGAAGGTATCATCATTGCTGTCCAGGTAATCGTAACCACCCACTGCCCTAATATTCAGGTTCTTGATGGGTGTGTAGGTCAGTGTCAGGTTGCTGATGGTTCGCAAGTCCCTTACTCGCCAGTCCAGCAGCTCTCTGGTTCTCACAGGATTAGAACCATCGTTGAAAAAGGTGCCATCCTGGTTATAAATAGGATAGTATGGAAGCGCTGTTGACATGGCCTGTCCCAAACCACCACTCCAGGCAGCATCTACCCGGTTGTTAATGCCCCTGCTGACAGAAGATGAAAGTGTAACCTTGAAATTTTTGGCAAGATTTGCATCCAGATTCACGCGGCCGCTAAGGCGCTCATAGCTGTTGCCTTTCAGAAAGCTCTCGTTATCGCTGTAGGAGCCGGATATAAACGTGCTTAAACGCTCATTAGCCTTGGAATAGGAAAGGTTATATTCCTGCAGGTAGCCAGTTCTGGTTGTTTCATCCCACCAGTCGGTATTAGTCTGCAAGGCCTGCTGTATGGCCTGCGCCCTGGCCTCACTGCTGGATTCGGCGGTGGTAAAACCAGGCAGCCAGACCGGGCCGGTGTTGCCGTCGTTTTCCCATGCCTCCTGGCGTAGCTGTATCAGCTCTGCAGTATTTAGGAACTCCTGTTTTACTGCCGGACCTGAAAAGCCATGATCGGTACTGAAGTTAAGCGTGCCTTTTTTGGATTTACCTCTTTTGGTGGTCACCAGGATTACGCCATTGGCTCCTCTTGAGCCATAAATAGCAGCGGCGCCAGCATCTTTCAGGATTTCAACCGATTCAATATCTTCGGGGTTAATCGTAGCCAGGGGGTTCTGGTTCATGGCACCCCTGTTACCGCCTAAAAAGTTATCCTGTGTAATAGGTACACCATCTACCACATAGAGCGGATCGCCGCTGGCGCTGATGGCGCTGGTACCACGTATTTTAATAACAGAACCACTGCCTGCCAGTCCACTGCCCTGGATCACCTGCACACCGGCGGCCCTTCCCTGCAGGGCTGCTTCAAAGCTGGGAGTAGGCATTTCAGCGATTCTGTCACCATCAACTCTGGCAATAGAGCCTGTAACCTCTCTTTTTTCCTGCACACCATAGCCTACTACCACTACTTCGCCCAATGTTTCGACATCTTCTGCCAGTTTTATATTAATGGTAGTACGGTTGCCAACGGTTATTTCCTGGGTATTGAAACCCACATAAGAAAACACCAGCACAGCTGCATCAGAAGGAACCTGTATTTGATAACGGCCATCCAGATCTGTTACAGTACCGGTGGTAGTGCCTTGCACCCGAATGGCAACTCCGGGAAGGGGTTCATCACCGGTAGAAGAAGTAACGGTACCCGATACGCTGCGGCCCTGCGCCCATGCGGAGAGGGCGCCAAACATAACGAACAGCCATAAGAGCAGGGCATGTCTCGTAAAAATTTTGTTCATGTGATGAATTGGTTAGTGTAAGTAAATTTTTGTGCCTTTTCCTGAATTGCAGGAATGGTATGAGCTAATGATTCATGATTGGTTTTGCGTTTATCCTTCGTATAAAAAACATATGGATGCAATCGTATGAATTGCTTATGCAATCGAGTGAAATGTAGAAAACGCACAAGTGCCCTCCAAGAAAAAGAGGGGTACAAGAAGTAAACAGAGTGGGTGAAAAAATGGAAGGTACAGAGGTTAACAGGAAGTGCAAAAAAGGGCCTAAACAGCTATTCAACGTGAATTAGCAACTTCTGAAAGGTTAACAAACGGTTAACAAAGAAAAAAATAGAGGGGTATAAAAAGGAGAATAATCCTACCGGATTCTTTTTGGTATTTTACCTTTATAAAAGTTGGTTAACTGATTGTTTACCCCTGATAAAATCAGTTATGCTTTGTTGAGAACAGCCTTAAATACCCATTAACAGATCGGTAAGGCTCTGGTGGTTTTCCAAATTTAATTTTTTACGCAGACGGGTGCGGGTAACTTTGATACTGCCTGGAGAAATTCCCAGCAGGGAGGCACATTCGGCATTGCTTAGGTTAAGCCTGATGAGGGCGCAGTGCCGCAGCTCCTGGTTGGTAAGGTCGGGGTAATTCACTTTAAGCTTGGCATAAAAGCCGGTATGGATCTGCTCGAAGTAAAGCTTAAAGTCTTCCCAGTCCTTGTCCAGGCGATAGCTTTCATCTATCATCTTCAGCATTTTCTTGAGCTCCGTTTGGGGCGCACTACCATTTGAGGCTTTGATGCTCTTCTCCAGCTGATCACGTAATTCCTGCATCATCTCATTTTTCTGGATGATGTTGAGCGTATGCGTCGTGATCTGCTTGTTGCGGTATTCTATCTGATCCTGCAGCTGCTTTTCCTTTAAATGCATAAATTTCAGATCTGCCTCGGTTAAGGCTTTTTGTGATTTATACACAGCGTTATTTTTTTCAATAAGCTCTTCCTTCTGCTGGATCAGCTTGTTCTTTTGCTCAATGATCTCATTCTTCTGCAGGCTAATTTCCCGGGTGCGCTCCTCTATGATCCGTTGCAGCCTTTTCTTCTGGTTAATCAGGTGGTAGTGGTAAACCTTAACAGAGGTGATAATCAGTAACACGCCCGCCAGCAGGAAAAGCAGTAAAGCCCACCAGGATTTGTACCAGGGTGCTGCCACCACAAATGTAAACTCCATGGGCTCGCTCCATAGATATCCTGTATCACGGGCCCTAACCTGCAGCGTATATGTACCTTCAGAAAAACCGAATATGGAGATAGAATTGTTGGGGCTGGGCTCCGACCAGTTCTTTTCTGCACCACTCAGGCGAGTCTGGTACAATACATTATTGCCCGGATAGGTAAGGCTTGCAAAATCGAACTGCATTCTTGCTCCATGCGGAAACCTGAGATTCTCGCTACCCGATATAGGAAACTTCTCGCCGTTGATCAGTACCCCTTTGAGCTGGGGCTGGGGCGTTAACTGGTAAAACGGCCGTGTAATATCTATCTGGGCAAGTCCTTTGGCGGTGGCCACATAAAGCTTATTGTCGTGCAGCCGGAAACACCTTTCCTTCAGTACCCTGGAAGGCAGGCCATTTTCGCGGGTATAGAGCACTACCTGCCCCTGCTTGTAAAAGGCCAGGGCATTTGGGTATCCCAGCCAGACCTGCTCTCCCAGAATGAGAATTGACGTAAGCGGTTCGTTAATATCAATCCCCTTAAGGGTAACCCTTTCAGCTGTATAGCCCTCGCCTTTTGCTGTTGTGCGCACCAGCCCTTCGCTGGTAGCCAGCCAGGCATTTCCCAGGCTGTCAAAGGCTATATCGTTTACTATTATTGCCTCTGTAGCCGCAAATGTAAAATCTACCTTCAGCGGCTTAAACTGATTTGTTTCCTCCTGGAACCGGTACAATAAGTTGCTGCGTCCCTGCCCACCGCAAAGCAGCTCTCCGCTGGCAGACTGCCCCAGGACCACAGAATTACTCACCTCTTCATAGACCCCTACTTCTCCGTTGTTATCTACCTTCACCAGTTCATTCAAACCTGCAAACCATTTATTCCCTTCCCTGTCTTTTAGGATATAGGTTACCGTTGGTCCTGAAATACTATCCCGAACCTGCTGCATATCATTTGTAGAAAGACTATAGTAGGAGATTCTGCCAAGGGCATCGCCTATCCACAACTTATCATCATCGGCCACAATGCGATCGAAATAGGCAGAGGTGGCCGCCTGTAAGCTACTTACCTCCTCCCCTTCTGCAGGTGCCAGTTTCAGGAGCTGCTCCCCTGTAGAATAGTAGAGGGTGCCCGTGCTGTCGAAGTCAAAAGATTCTATGCGCGAATCGCCCAGGGCCTGCATGGGCTTTACCACCGAGGGCTTCAACAAGCCTATATTTTCACTGCCTGTAATCCATATTTCATCAAGTTGCTGATCGTAATGAAAATCCAGCACATCCCGGAAAGAAAGAGCGCTTAATTTCTGAAAGCGGTATGGTGTCTCTCCTGTGTTGGCAAAGTAAAGTCCGTTGCCCCAGGTGCCCACATAGAGAACATTATCGATAAGAATGGCCGTGGATATATAGCCGGGGCCTCCTATCCAGGTGTTTTCCAGGATGTTTTTCCCGCTGTCAATCTTAAGCTGAAGAATCCCCTCCTTTCCAAAGATCAGCAAATGATCGCCGCGAAGACTAATGATGGCGGTTGCCTCTGTAAGGGGATAATTGCTGATGCCAACTTCCTCCAGCCTGTCCTGGGCTTTGTTGTAGGTCAGCAGCCTGCCCTGGTAAGGTGCTATCCAGATATGGCCAAAGGCATCGTCGGCAAAGGAAAAAGAGCGGTGGTAGTTAATAGACTGGTATCTGGCTCCCAGAAAATACCGTTTGAACCCGGCCTCAGAAAGTTTTACTACTGCATTAGCTTCGCCGATCCAGACGTTGCCTTCTTTATCTTCAAAAACAGACTTGGGGTAATTAAGAGGTTCGTCCAGTGGCTTCCCTCCTACCTCCATGGGCCTGAAATAGGTGGTATCCGGGTTATGAATAATTTCCTTAACGCCGTAATCGGTAAGCACCAGCAACTGCCCGTTTTTTCTTTTCAGGAATTTTTTGGTGTAGGGGCTGGGAAGCTCTTTAAAGAACAGCACTGTTTCGTTACCATCGAAGCGCAGCACTCCCTGGTCTGTGGCCAGCCATACAAAGCCTTTATCATCCTTGGTGATGCCTTTGATCACCTCATTGGAGTGAATTTTATTGATATCGTAGTACCGGTACTGATCTGTAGGCAGAGCCGCAGCGGTTTGTGCCACCCCCGGTAAGGTCAGGAACACCGACAAAAGTAAGGTAAGTACCCCTATAACATTGACCGGTACAGCATGCGTTAAGCCCTCTTTCAGCCTGTATGCCTGAAATACCGGTACTGCCACAGTTAAAGCTGCTAAACCTTCTTTAGTGATCATGTTTAAATCCCGGGAAATCGTAGCTTATTTTTTTAACGCCCGTTAACACCCCATCAATGCGCTCATTCGATTCCTCTATCTTCAAAAATAAGCTAAATATTCCGGTTTATACACCTGCGCTTCCTGTAAATAGACCTACTGTTTGCAGGTAAAAAAATTTCAACGGCAGCTAACGGTAGGCTTGCAGTACAGCTAAAAAAGCAAACGGAACAGCTGCACCATTCCTTTCACGCTCTTCCCAAAGAAAGTTAACGGCCATTCATATAAAATTTAGAGGCTGTTTACATATTGATTTCGGCCATTCATCAAAGTCTTAAGCCTGTAAGAATCTTCGTACGAAAGTTTTCCTACCTTTGAATCATGAGCATATCCCACAAAACCTCCGCCCCATTGCCTGAGCCCACCCGGGCTGAGCTGGAAATCCTGCAGGTACTTTGGCAGCATGGCCCATCTACCGTGCGCTATGTTAATGACGAGCTAAACAAGCAGCGTGCGGTAAATTACACCTCTACCCTAAAGCTGATGCAGATTATGGTAGACAAGGGTTTACTGCAGCGCGACGAAAGCAGCATGAAGCATGTTTACAGGGTAGCCGAAGCAGAAGCAAAAACCAAAGATGCGCTGCTCGATAAATTTATTGACACCATGTACCAGGGATCGGCCGGTAAGCTGATGATGCAGCTGCTGGGCAATAAAAAAACTTCAGAAGCAGAACTGAAAGCCATCAAGGAAATGATCAGAAAAATGGAGCAGGAAAAATAAACTAGCAATAGGTTATGGCATCATTATCATATTTTTTTACGCCTGAAAAAGGAATTCAAGCCCTTAGCTGGATGCTCATACACTCCCTCTGGCAGGGACTGATTCTGGCAGTGCTCGCCGGGCTGGTCATACAGCTTACCCGCAAATCTTCGCCGGGCCTGCGGTATTCGCTCCTGACTTTTTTATTTATGCTGTTTTTGGGAGCGGCTGCTTATACCTTCATCCAACAGCTGGCAACAGATAAAACACTAGCTGGAACTGCTGTACTAAGCTTTTCCAATATTGCCGCGGCAACGGTACAAGCCCCTGCTTCTGCAACTGCCGGTGATGGAGTAGATGCCCTGCTAACCAAGCTGATTGCAGTGTGTAACGCCTACGCCCACTACATTGTGCTGATCTGGTTTGTGGTATTTGCTTACAAAACCATCCGGATCTGTGGCGGCATTTACTACATCTCCCGCCTGCGCAACAATGCCACAGCGCCGGAGTCAGCTTACTGGCCAATGCAGGTGGCTGATCTGGCCCGGAAGCTGAAGGTTTACTATCCTGTAGCACTGCTTGAATCTGCGCTTGTTAAAGTGCCGGTAGTAATTGGCTACCTTAAGCCTGTTATCCTGGTGCCGACCGGTATGCTTGCTCTAATTCCCGCCGATCAGATAGAGGCTATTCTGCTGCATGAGCTTGCGCACATTCGCAGAAGAGATTACCTGCTAAACCTCTTTCAGAGCTTTGCAGAAACAATCTTTTTCTTCAACCCTGCCATACTGTGGGTTTCCAGTCTTATCAGGCAGGAGCGTGAAAACTGCTGCGACGATATGGCCATTGCTGTTTTAAAGAACAAGAACAAGTTTGTAAATGCCCTGATCAGCTTTCAGGAGTACAACCTCCATTTTGAGAAAATAACACCCGCTTTTGCCGGTAGTAAGCCAGCGCTTATGAACCGTGTAAAGAGAATTCTTTTCGACAGCAATACTGTGCTGCTACCTACCGAGAAGCTGCTACTGCTCCTGGGCCTGTTTATTGCCGGTGCCATCTCCTTTTCTACGCTACAACCTGCAGACAACTGGCATCAGCGGGATACCAGCAAATCCTATGCTGCAGCAATACAGGATGCGCCATCACCCGGCCTGCCAGCTGATGTACCCCACTGGCAGAAACATCGATGCAAAGTATAGAGCAACAAGATGCTGTTATCGCTCAACATTGCGCATGTGAGCTGACAGGAGGAAGCTGCCTGGATGAGGGAGAATTTGTTGATACCACAATTGAAATTGGTGGCTATCTGGCTCCTAAAGCAGAAAACAGCTAAGGTTAACCAGCAGTCAGCCCTGAAGCGGGAGCTGCTGGTTGTATCTTTCCCTGTATCTGATGATGTTTTCTGCCATTCCTTCAAATACAAAAAAATGAAAGGGCAGCACAGCATACCAGTACAGGCGCCCCATCAGCCCCCGGGGGCGAAAGGTTGCTGTTTGCTGCAGGTATTGTTCCTCCCCTTCCTCTACTACCTTAAACTCAAGCCAGGCCTCTCCGGGTAGCTTCATTTCGGCATATAGCAGCAGGCGCCTGTTTTGCTTATCGGCAGCCAGCACCCGCCAGAAATCAAGGGTATCTCCCGTACTGATGGTATGCTCATTAGTTCTGCCACGACGCAGGCCAACACCGCCCACCATCTTGTCCAGAAAACCCCGTATTTTCCAGAGCCAGTCACCGTAATACCACCCGCGCTTACCCCCAATCGACCAGATGTTCGCCAGCACCTCCTCTACCCCCCTGTTGAGGGGCTTTAGTCTCCTGTCGGTAAAACAGCCATCGCAGGGAACGCTGATATGCTCCAGCAAATCATTGTCGAAAGCGCTGGAGACCAGGGAATCTTTCCAGCTCGATACCACATTGTTTTGTTCTATCTTTTGAAAAGCCAGCTGGACGGCTTCATTGTAAGGAATTGGGTGAACACCAAGCATCTGCTGAAGCCTGTTATCTTTGGCCACCACCTCTACCTTCATGCTGTTTACCAGGTTTACGGCCAGCTTATAGGAGGTCGCAGTAACAAAATAGAGCCAGTACGACGACAGCCGGGGCGTCATGACCGGCACCGTAATGATGTACCGCTTAAGTCCCCGCACGGCTGCAAATTGCAGCAGCATTTCTTTATAGGATAAAACATCGGGCCCGTCAACGTCATAAGCGTTGTTGTAAGTTTCTTCCCTTAGCAAAACACCAGTTAGGTACTCCAGCACATTTCTGATGGCAATGGGTTGGCTCCTGGTATTGAGCCACTTTGGGGTGATCATGAGCGGGAGCTTTTCCACCAGGTCACGAATAATTTCAAATGAGGCACTGCCGGAACCCACAATGATACCAGCTTTGATACAGGTTAAAGGAATCCCGCTTCTGCCCAGGATAGTTTCTACTTTTTGCCTGGAGGCAAGGTGTCTGGATAGCTTTTCTTCGTTGGTGATGCCACTTAGGTAAATGATCTGCTTCACTGCTGTCTGCTCCACCAGCCTCACAAAATTTCCGGCAGAGACAGACTCCAGCGATTCGAAATCCTCTATGTTGCTGCTCATGGAGTGGATGAGGTAGTAAGCAGCATCTATGTCTTTTATTGTATCCGAAACAGGGATGTCTTCCAAAAAATCAACTTCCAGCAAAGAGATATTTGGATGCCTGTAGATCCCATCTGCCAGAAACCGCTCTTTGTCTCTAACACAGCAAATCACATAGTGCCACTCTCCAATCAGCACCGGCAGCAGTCTTTTACCAATATAGCCGGTCGCACCTGTTAACAGTATTTTCATAAACTGATCCCTCTCTGCCACTATAACACCTCCGGACAGCATTGGCTTTATGAAAAACTGTTTTTATTTAGAATAAGGAGAAATTGCTGCTACTGCAGGCTTTTGCACTGTGCCTTTTATGGGACTAGTATCAGCGTTATCTTTAAACAAACAGCCCGAAATATATATTCCGGGCTGTTCAGGTTTTTCTCTTAACCAGTGCATCAACTTAGAAGGATGGGATAAATTTAGGCGCTTTTCGGTGCTTGGTAGCCTGTTCATAGGCATAGGCAATTTCCAGCAGCACCGGCTCACTCCAGGCCCTGCCAAAGAAAGATATGCCAACAGGCAGGGCATCTACATAGCCCATGGGCACCGTAATATTAGGATAGCCCGCCTGCGCTGCCGGAGATGAGCTGCCCAGCTGAAAACTATCGCCATTTACCTGGTCGGTATGCCAGGCAGGGCTACCTGTGGGGGCAACGATAGCATCCAGGCGGTACTCGTTCATGACCTTGTCCAGACCTTCTTCCCTGCTGCCTTTCATCAGTTTCGCCAGTGCATCTCTATATTCTTTAGAATTCAGCCCTCCTTTTTCCTGGGCCATCTCCAGGTAGCGTTGGTTGTAATAACGTAATTCCAGCGAGTCAGCCTTATTAAATGCAATCAGCTCTTCCAGGCTTTTGATGGGTGCATCCGGTCCCAGGGACTGAAAGTATTTGTTCAGGCCTTCTTTGTATTCAAAAAGCATGATTTCAAAAGAAGCATTTCCCACATCACCTGCCGCTATTTCATCAATCTCTATGATTTCTGCGCCTCTGCTCTTTAATAAGGCTACTGCTTGGTACATCAGCGAATCAACTTTGTAGTTAACCTCCAGCGGGCCTTTGTAAAAACCAATCCGTTTGCCTTTAAGCCCATCTTCTTTCAGAAACTGGGTATAGTCGGTATGGGATTTACCTTCGCTGGCAGCAGTCTTGT
The DNA here is from genome assembly GCA_000597885.1 of Flammeovirgaceae bacterium 311. Classification (NCBI taxonomy): domain Bacteria; kingdom Pseudomonadati; phylum Bacteroidota; class Cytophagia; order Cytophagales; family Flammeovirgaceae; species Flammeovirgaceae bacterium 311. The sequence continues at coordinate 6,160,995 of CP004371.1, read as the reverse complement.
CATCGGCGGCATCTACACCTACCAGGGCACCCAGACAAATGGCTGCATCTCTAAGGGTGCGGGCCATAGGGCCGGGTGTATCCTGTGTAGAGGAGATGGGAATAACCCCTGACCGGCTTACCAGTCCCACGGTAGGTTTGATGCCCACAATGCCATTGGCGTGCGATGGACAAACTATGGACCCATTGGTTTCCGTACCGATGGCCAGCACCGTGAGGTTTGCCGATACCGCTACGGCAGAACCGGAGCTGGAACCGCAGGGGTTACGGCTTAACACATAAGGATTCTTGGTCTGACCACCCACGCCACTCCAGCCACTACTGGACAGTTCACCCCTGAAATTTGCCCACTCGCTTAAGTTGGCTTTTCCTATAATGATGGCTCCGGCCTCCTTCAGCTTTTTGGCAACATAGCTGTCCTGTAAAGGATGGGAATTCAGCAAAGCCCTGGAACCTGCCGTAGTAGCCATTTTATCATGGGTATCGATATTGTCTTTTAACACAACGGGTATGCCATGCAGGGGGCCTCTTATGTTCCCTTCCCTTCTTTCCCTGTCAAGCTCCTCTGCTATTTGGAGGGCGTCGGGGTTCACCTGGATAATGGAATTTAGTGTTGGACCCTTGCTATCTATCGCCTCAATTCTATCCAGGTAAGCCTGTACTACCTCCTTTGCCGTAAGAGTACCATCCTGGTATCCCTGCTGAATCTGGTTTATGTCCAGCTCCAGGAGTCTGAAACTTTCTGTTTCTGCCACCTGTGTTTCTCCGGGCTGAGGCTGGCAGGAAAAAAATAAAATTGTTTGCAGCAGCACCAGAAGAAGCTGGCCTGCTTTATAGCAGTTGAACACACTTTTCAATATTTTATTAATGTCTGATTTCATAAATCCTTCTGTGCAATAATCCATTCTATTTGTTGATACTGCTACCTCGAGTTCACTTACAGTTCGCACAATCAGCAGAACATCAAAGCCATAAATGCCGGCAACAGACTTCTCAATCTGCGTTGCAAGTTCTGCAGTATCTTTGTTAGCGGGCGAATCAAATACAAGATTACCAATCTGATTGTAATTTGTAATGTTCTTAAATCCTGATTCCTCATACAGCCGCTTTAAATCTACCATCAGAATCTTTCTTTTTCCACCAACATTTATCCCTCTTAAAATGGATATGTACCTGGTCATATTGATGTTATTCAATCAGCAACAGTCAGGCTTGGCAGGGAAAGATAAACTCTGCCAGGTTCAAGAAGACAGTGTGTCTACAACATACACGCTGGTTGTTTGTAATCCAAGCAGCAATACTGGCTTCAGGCAGTGTCAGGAGGTTTAGCGCCTTATTGAATCAGGCAAAATTTAATCTAAACAAGGGACATGGCTGCCGTAATGAATATTTAAAAAATATAATTACCAGCATGAATCTAAAATTGCAGACACCTGCAGAAAAGAATTGCAATTATCATTTTCTTTTCAATCAGACACTGCTGCTTATTGGGAAAGTGTTTTGCAGGCACCTACTCCTGATTTACGCTATTTTCCTCTTCTCAATTAAATTATATTTTGCGTCCATGTTGTTTGATAGCTAAACATAAGTGCTATACTTCCGTTTTAGATAGTGTACAAACTAGAATTTAAAACCAAAATTTTTTTAACCATGGCAGAGATTAGAGTAGAAGAAAAGAAAAATAAGCCAATTTGGCCCTGGATCTTAGGCGCGTTGCTATTGATAGGTCTTATATGGGCAGTAGCAGAACTATTTGACAATGATGAGCCACGCAGAGAAGTGGCAGCAGTAGAACAGCCTGTTGAAGACAGAACTATGATTCAGGAAGAGCGTGTAACCAACAACCAGATGGATGCACCAGTGAACGAGTTTGTTGCTTACGTAGACAATGATGAGCGTAGTCCTGATATGGGTCTTGATCATGAGTATACCAGTGAAGGTATCCAAAAGCTTAAGGCTGCGCTGGTTGCACTTGCAGATCAGCATGGTGCCGGCGATGCCAATATCGATCAGCAAAAAAGAGATATGGAGCAGGCTGCTAACCAGATTCAGCAGGACCCAACCTCCCTTCAGCATGCTAATCAGATCAAAGATGCTTTTACAAAAGCTAGTACTCTGATGGCATCAATTCAGCAGAGAAGCTTCCCTGATGCACAAGACGAAGTGGAAGATGTAAGAAACGCTGCAGAATCTATTGATGTGAACACCCAGACCCTGGAGCAGAAAGACGAAGTTAAAAAGTTTTTCGATGAGTCGAGTGAGGCTATCCAGGAAATGGCCGGTACTACCAACACTGGTACAACCACAACCGGTACTACCAACAACTACTAGATCTGTATATTAGCTTTAAGCTGACAGATAAAATACAAGAAGAGCCGGCAGTCAAATGCCGGCTCTTTTTTTTATGTTTATGGAACAAGTGTATAAATAAACACTTGTTTTAGTAAATTCTGATTCTCCATGGGGCCCTCTCTCAAAAAAGACTTACACGAACTGTGCCTGCAGCAAATAAATCAACGCATTACAACCGCTAAAGAAGCAATGGATGCAGCCCAGGCTGCCGCAAATGCCGAAGGAAAAAGCAGTGCTGGCGATAAATACGAAACCGGCCGTGCCATGATGCAACTGGAGCGCGATCAGCATGCCCGCCTGCTTGCTGAAGCCCTTAAGCTGAAACAAGCCCTGGACAACCTGGACGTTACTCGCCAGCATGATCAGGTGCAGGCCGGGAGCCTGCTTCGAACCGATATGGGTAATTTCTACATTGCTGTCAGCCTGGGGAAACTCACCCTGGAGGGTCAGGAATATATGGCTATCTCTCCGGTTACGCCATTGGCCGGTAGTTTAATGGGACTGCATTCAGGCGATGCTGCCGTTTTCAACAATAAAAAATTCCGCATCCTGGAGCTCTGTTAAAAATCTGATATTGTTGCTCTTCAGCAGGGCTTCACACTCACTTTTTGTCTGTTAACAACACTATTTTATACCTCCGAATGCTGCAAAGCAGAGGTGTTTGTGCAGCACTTCTATCTGACTAAAGCCTGCATTTTTCATAAGCTCCAGCTGATACATAAGGGGTCTGGGGCTATCTTCTTTCTCAATATAGGCAAGCACTTTATCACGGTATTCCCCTCCGCCAAACTGCTCCAGGTATTCGCCATACTTTTGCCAGAACAGCAGGCTAACCGGGCCTGCACCATGTTCAATCAAATCAGAAATCCAGAGGCTTCCCCCGCGGCGTAAACTCCTGTACAGCTTCTTGAATACTCTCTCCCACTCCTCATCCTCACGTAAATGATGCAACACGGCGCCTGCCAGAATAATATCGAACTTATTTTCAGTAAGTTCCAGCTCCCGGATATCAACCTGTAGTATTTCCACTTCTCCGCTGGTAGCAGCCGTTACACGCTCCTTTGCCTTCTGCAGCATAGGCATGCTCAAATCTACCAGCGTGCACGAAAGACCGGGAATCTTACCAAGCATCATCATGCTGTAGTTACCGGCACCGCAGCCAATATCCAGCAAACGGGTGGCTGCAGGTGTTACTGCAGCTGCTGCAGCAGTGATCAGCTCCAGGCTTAAGGGGGCATCTACGGTAGACTGCTGACCTGTTTCCAGGTTAGAGAAGCGTTCCACATCTGCATCAAAGCGCTCCCTTATTTCTGTGGTGCTTGATTTATGCTGAAAGCTGGATTTCATAATGATAATGTTAAAAGTGTAATTGTATGAGCCCCTTCCTACTGTAGTATCAGTACAACACCAGCCTAAGATATAAAATAAATTCCTCCAGAATTTTTACAACTTATAAAAAAGAGGAATGATAACGGAAGCAATCAGCCAGAACAGGACATTGAGCGGAAACCCTACCTTCAGAAAATCCTTAAATCGGTACTGGCCTGCACTGTATACCATGGTGTTGGTCTGGTAGCCGATGGGGGTCATGAAGGAGGCCGAGGCGGCAAAGGTAATGGCCATCAGGAAAGGCAGCGGGTCAACCCCCAGCCTGGCTGCCGTGGCAATGGCAATAGGTGCCAGCAAGGCCGCTGTGGCATTATTCGACATAATTTCTGTTAATATAGAGGTAAACAGATAGAGGCCGGAAATGATAGCAATAGGTCCCCAGCCTCCCAGGATATCGATAAGTCCACCGGCAATCATATGATCAAGCCCGCTATTTTTCATGGCAGTACCCAGGCTTAGGGCACCAGCCAGCAGAAAGACTACGTTCCAGTTTATGGCATCGTAAAGTTCTTTCATATTCAGGCAGCGCAGCAGTACCAGTAAAGCTGTGCCTGCAATAGCCCCCATCATGATAGGCACCAGCCCTGCAGTGGCCAGCACCACAATACCCAGTATCACGGCCAGTACAGTAACAAACGTCTTCATGTTAAAATCCACCACTGCATCTTCACTAAGGAGAATAAACGGACTGTCCTGCCCTTTCTCCAGGCGCTTAAGTTCTTTTACATAGTGGTTTTTTACCTCTGCCAGGATTACATCGCCTGCCCGTAAGGGCGCATGGTACAGGTGCTCATGCACCACCTCCTCCCGGTGCCTGATGGCCAGGGGCACTGCCCGGAACCTGCGCCTGAAATCAAGCTGCCGCAGGGTTTTTCCTTCGAACTCCGAATTCACCGCTATTACCAGCTCCACCAGACTCGATTGCTTTCCACGCAAGTCGTCATCGCCAATCTTCAGTGGCGAGGCTACCATAATATTCACCCGGTCTTTCAGGCTCTTGATTTTTTCTACATTGCAGCGCACTTTCAGAGTGTCGGCAGCCTGCAGCTCAAAATCCCCGGGAGGTAAGGTAAAGCGGTGGCTGTTTCGGCGCACCTCTATAATATCCATTTCCAGCTCCTGTACCAGGTCGGAATGCATGATCTGCCTTCCCACCGATGCTCCGCCCGGCAGCAGTTCTATTTCGGTGAGGTAATCGCGCATTTCGAACTTTGCATTCAGGTCAGCCTCATCGCTGCGGTTGGGCAGCAGTTTAATGCCGATGAACACCATGTACAGAATGCCCACCGCCAGAAACACAAGGCCTGCAGGGGCCAGCATAAACATGGTAAAGCCGGGGATGCCTGCCTTTTCGGCCACACCACTCACCACAATGTTGGTAGAGGTGCCAATAAGCGTACAGGTGCCGCCAAAGATAGAAGCAAATGAAACCGGGATCAGTAATTTAGAGGGGCTGATGCCGGAGGCATGCGCTATCTGGATCACCACCGGAATAAACACAGCCACCACCGGCGTATTGTTGATAAAGGCCGAAATCACGGCTACCATCAGCATCATCAGCGAAATGCCCAGCATGTAGTTCCTTTTAAAAGAAGCCGACAGATGGTAAGCCAGCACCTGTAGTGCGCCTGTTTTCATCAGGGCTGCGCTAAGCACAAACATAAAAGCAACGGTAATGGTGGCTGGGTTGCTGAAACCCGCCACTCCTTCTTCCGGACTGATTACCCCGCTGAATACCAGGGCAACAATAATGAGCAGCGCTACCAGGTCTATGGAGAGCTTTTCTGTAGCAAACAGTACAACGGCTACCAGGGTAACACCCAGGGTAATGTAAGCCTCTGGATTCATAATTATTTACGGAGAGAAAGGTTGTGGATGAGGCTAAAACGAAAAATGTGGCGGTTGTAAAAAGCATTGCCCGCCGGGCGCTGCTGGTACCAGTGCAGATAGCCCAGCTCTGTGAAAATGTGCTTAGATATTTTCAGGGAGAGTGTGGCCCCGATACGGTTCTGATCAAACAAGTTTTGCTGTACGGCTTTGCCGGCATTCAATAAAATTTCATTATACAATTTCAAAGTAGGATTTAGCCTGAGCCCGGACGCCAGTGGCACAAGCAGCTGTGCACGGTACCGAAAGCGCCAGTTAAAATCCCAGCCATCGGCCAGCGCTCCATCCATTATTCTTCTAAGAAAGCGCTCCTCTACCCTATACCGGTGTTCCAGCCTGAACTTTCCCAAGGATTGCCTGAGGGTAAGCTCCTGATGTGGCCTGATCTCCGGCCTTACCAGCTGCAATGGCTCATCGTTTTGCGGCAGGGCCTGTAAAAAATAAGCGCCTCCGGCTGATAAATCTGCGCCTCCGGCTGATAAATCTGCGCCTCCTAGTGTAAGATAATGCAGATGTACCCTGGGTGCTACCCACTGGTGCTGACGCCCGTTACTAGTAAACCAGCGCCCCTCCAACTCGGTATGCAGCGCCCAGCGTTCGCTAAGCTGTGCTTTCTGGTAATACCCCAGCCAGAGGATCTGTTGTGTTGCCACAGATCGCTGCTGCCCAAAAGCAACCGAAGTAATAAAAAAAGTTATAACAAGCTCCAGCAAATGCCGCATAGTGTATTTTTTTCAAAATTATATAAAGTCTATATATTTAGTAGAGTATTAAGAAAATATATTTTTAGGCCATCTCCTGCTGCTATTTCAGCTCCTTGCCGTACCCCCTGGAGCAAAAAAAAAGCTGACCCTAAACGGATCAGCTTTTCGCATTTATGATGAAGATTGAAATTAATTGGCAAGTACACCACCCTGCATGAAATCTGCTGTTTCCAGGTCCAGAATGTTCATTGCGTTTGGCTCAAGACCGGTTACATTGTTCTGTGTCAGGCGAAGTACCTCATCGTAGAACAGCACAATTACAGGCGCTTCCTGCATAATGATCTGATCCATTTTGTGGTACAGGTCCAGGCGCATAAAGCCTTCTGACTCAAAACGAGACTTTATATAGAGGCTGTCGTATTCCCTGTTTACAAAGTGAGTCTTGTTAGGACCGGCTGGTGAGAAGTGATGGCTGTGGAACAGGGCCAGGTAATTTTCAGCATCCGGGTAATCGGCCAGCCAGGAACCACGGAAGAAATTCACTTTTGAGTTATCGATCAGCTCCTGGTGGGTAGGAGTCATGTTGATTTCAATTTCAACAGGAATACCAACTGCTGCCCACTGCTTTTGCAGGTACTCTACCATTGGCTTAGACTGAACCGTTGTGTATAGTTTGATAGCAGGCAGGCCTTTTCCGCCGGGGTAACCAGCTTCTTTTAACAGCTTCTCTGCTTTTGCTGGCTGGTAGTCGTAACCTTTGGTGCTGTTTTCCTTAAAGTATTTGATGGCTGGCGGAATCATACCTGCAGTGCCCGGAGTACCCAGGTTGTTGTATACATACTTGATCAGCTCCTCGCGGTTAATGGCATAGCTCATGGCCTGGCGGAAGCGCTTATCGAGCACCGGGTGGTTAGCTTCCTTATAAGTAGCTCTATCCAGCTGAAAACCAATATATTCAGTATTCAGGTAAGGTACTTTCTGCACCACAAAGCGGCCTTTCAGCTCATTGCGCACTTCCCCGTTCTTATCCAGCACCAGGTCTACGCTGTTGGCCTGTATGCCTGACATAAAATCGAGTTTACCCTGCTGAAAGCTTAACAGCTCCTGGTTACGGTCCTGTATAAAAGAAACCAGCACAGCATCCAGGTAAGGCAATTGCTTGCCCATATCGTCTTTCTTAAAGTAACTGGGGTTTTTTAACATCACCAGGCTATTGCCCTCATCCCAGGTCTTAAGTTTGAAAGGGCCTGTACCCACCGCGTGTTTTCTGAAGTCTTTGCCCCATTTGTCTACCGCTTCTTTGGGTACTACATAAGTATAAGGCATGGAAAAGATTTCCATAAGTGGCGCAAAGGGTTTGTCCAGGCGCAGCACCAGTTTGTAATCTTCTACCGCTTCTACCCAGTTAGGATCGTAGCCGCCATTGGCATTGCGCTTTACCTTGTCAGAGAAAATCCAGGCACCGGTGCTGGCAGTGGAGGGGTCCAATACACGTTTAAAAGAATAAACAAAGTCCTGCGCTTTTACCTCGCGGCCTTTTCCTCCCTCAAATACTTCGCTGTCATGAAAATAAACACCCCTGCGAATCGTAAATGTATATACGGTACCATCTTCCGATACTTCCCAGGCTTCGGCCAGGTCTTTTTCGGGATACATGTCTTCGTTCAGCCTGAAAAGGCCGTTGTACAGGTTTGTGGCTGCCCACACGTTTGCCTGGTTGCGTGCAAATGCAGGATCAAGCGAGCTGAGGCCTTCGGCTTGGTTGTAGCGGAACACCTTCATGTTCTCTTGCTCCAGCGATGTATCTGCCGCTGTACAACCTCCCAACAGCACAGCTGCAGCCAACAAAAATGTACCAAATTGTCTTAGCATAGGGGTTAAGGATATATTAGTGGAAACTTCTATCTTTGTAATTAATCTGGCGGTAAAGTTTGGCCAATTTTTAAACCTAAACAAGCCTAAAAAATGCAAATAACTTACTACGGTCACTCGTGCTTTTTAATCGAAACAGGGGGCAAAAAGATACTTTTCGACCCCTTTATTACACCAAATGAATTAGCCAAAAATGTCGATGTTGATACATTAAAACCCGATTTCATTCTTCTGAGCCACGGACACCAGGATCATGTGGCGGATGTTGAACGGATTTATGAAAACAGCAAAGCCTTCCTTGTGTCCAATTTTGAGGTCTGCACCTGGTTTGCCGGAAAGGGCGTACAGAACTATCACCCCATGAACCTGGGCGGAAGTATGGAGTGGAGCTGGGGAAGCGTTAAAATGGTTAATGCCATTCACAGCAGCAGTTTTCCCGACGGCAGTTATGCGGGCAACCCGGCAGGCTTCGTTGTAAAATCAGAAGGTAAAACTTTTTATTATGCCGGAGATACCGCCCTGACACTGGATATGAAACTGATTGCTGAGGAATTTAAAATAGACTTTGCCTTTATGCCTATTGGCGATAACTTTACCATGGGAATTGGAGATGCGCTGAAGGCAGCCGACTTTGTGGGCACCAAAAAAATCTTCGGCATGCATTACGATACCTTTCCTTACATTAAGATTGAGCAGAACGACGTACATGAGGTTGCAGCCAAGGCCGGAAAAGAGTTAAAATTGTTCCAAATTGGCGAAACCATAACCATTTGATCCTATCCCATTAGCATGAGCAAAATAATTGCCATAGCCAACCAAAAAGGCGGCGTTGGAAAGACCACCACAGCCATCAACCTGGCCGCCTCGCTGGCTGCCCTGGAATTTAAAACGCTGGTGGTGGATGCAGATCCCCAGGCAAACTCTACTTCAGGCCTGGGTATAGATCCCAAGGAAGTAGAAAACAGCATATACGAATGCATGGTAGAGGACATTAATTATCAGGAAGTAATCCTGGAAACTGATATCCAATACCTGCACCTGATCCCCTCACACATTGACCTGGTTGGGGCCGAGGTTGAAATGGTGAACCTCGAGAACCGGGAGGAAAAAATGCGCAAAGTGCTGCAGCAGCTCTCTCCGGTATATGATTTTATCATTATTGACTGCTCGCCTTCCTTAGGACTCATTACGGTAAATGCCCTTACAGCGGCAAACTCTGTGATTATTCCGGTGCAGTGCGAATATTTTGCCCTCGAAGGTCTGGGAAAACTGCTCAATACAATTAAAATTATTCAGGAGCGGCTTAACCCCGAACTGGAAATTGAGGGCATTTTGCTTACCATGTACGATGTGCGCCTGCGGTTAAGTAATATGGTGGTGGAAGATGTGCAGCAGCACTTCCAGAAAATGGTGTTTAAAACCCTGATACCCCGTAATATTAAACTAAGCGAAGCACCAAGCTTTGGCGTGCCGGTCCTGATCCACGATGCCGACAGCAAGGGAGCTGTTAGCTACCTGAGCCTGGCCCGTGAAATATTGGAAAACAACGGATTGCTTACCCCTAACCCGGTAGCTGCCGAAGGAAATTAGAATGAATCAGGAAGAAGATAAAAAAGGGGGTAAACTCCCGCAAAAAAAGGCATTGGGCCGTGGGCTTGGCGCTTTACTGGCAGACTCGCCGCGCTCTGCAGAAAATGCACTGCGCCGGGCTACCGGTGGCACCACCAATACCGGCAACATTAACGACATACCGCTTAGCCAGATTGAGACCAACCCCTACCAGCCCAGAACCAGGTTCGACCAGGAGGCACTGGAGGAGCTGGCGGAAAGCATACGGGTGCAGGGCATTATTCAGCCTATTACCGTTCGCAAGTTAAGCGAAAACCAGTACCAGCTTATCTCTGGTGAGCGGCGCTTCCAGGCCTCCAAACTTGCAGGCCTTGACCGCGTACCTGCTTACATTCGCACCGCCAACGACCAGCAAATGCTGGAAATGGCCCTGATCGAAAATATTCAGCGCGAAAATCTGAATGCCCTTGAGATTGCCCTAAGCTACCAGCGCCTCATCAGCGAGTGCAGCCTGAAGCAGGAAGAGCTGGGCGACCGCGTAGGAAAAAAACGCACCACCGTTAACAACTACCTGCGCCTGCTGCGCCTGCCACCAGATATCCAGGCTGGCCTGCGGGACAACCTCATCAGCATGGGGCATGCACGTGCCATTGTAAATGTAGAAGATCCCGCCAAGCAGCTCTGGATCTACAACCGTACGGTAAAAGAAGGTCTGTCTGTTAGGCAGGTAGAGAAAATGGTGCGCGAGCTTACCGGCACCGCTCCCGAGAAAGAAGATAAAAAAGCAGCTGCCAGCCCTGAAAAAGAGCGGGAGTACCGCCAGCTGCAGACTAAATTGTCAACACACTTTGGCACCAGGGTTAATGTACGTACTGATACAGGAGATAAAGGAGAGATCAAAATTCCGTTTGTATCGCTCGAAGACCTGAATCGCATCCTGGAAATCTTAAACCTCTGATGCAGGCAAGGTTTATCGCCATAGCAACATTTGTTGTAGCACTCTTCCTTGGAGGTGTGCCCATGGCGTTTGCCCAGCAAACCCCTGCAGATACATTAAGGCCAGTACCTCCCCCTGTTCAGATTGAAGAACAGCAATTTGAACAGATCGATATTACCGCTGCAGAGGCTGCCACCCTGCCCGACCCCAGAAAATCTGCTTTTCTATCGGCCATACTGCCAGGCCTGGGCCAAACCTATAATGGCTCCCTCTGGAAAGTGCCCCTGGTGTATGCAGGTGCAGCAGGATTTGTTTACGGCGTAAACTTTTACAACCAGCGCTACAGCGAAGACCGCAAAAACCTCAGACAGCTTATATTTGAGCCGGGCTCCGCGCCACCCGGAACCCCCTCTGCTGAAGCATATGAAAGAAGAGTAGACTTTTACAGGCGCCAGCGCGATTACCTGATCATTCTGGGTGGCGCCTACTATGGCCTGCAAATCGTAGAAGCCTATGTAGATGCCCAGCTACAAACTTTTAGCCTGGACGAAGAATTAAGTATGAAGGTGCGCCCAACCCTGGTTCCCGATCCCACCGGCATACTGGCGCCCGGTATTAGAATAACCTATACATTCCCATGAGAATAGCCCTAATCGGTTACGGCAAAATGGGTCAGGCCATTGAGGCACTGGCACTGGACCGTGGCCACACCATCAGCCACCGCATCAGTGATGCCAACCCCCACGAGCTGGAAACTGTAACACCTGCCACAGCCGATGTTGCCATTGAGTTTACGCATCCAGATGCAGCCTATACCAACATCATGCACTGCCTGCGGGCAGGCGTTCCTGTTGTTTGCGGCACCACCGGCTGGACGAGCCAGAAATTTAGAGCAGAAAACTATTGCAACCAGCTGGGAGGCGCCTTTTTCTGGGCCTCAAACTTTAGCATAGGGGTAAACCTGTTCCTGAAGGCCAGTAACTACCTGGCCAAGCTAATGGATGCAGCACCCCAGTACGATGTGCAAATGGAGGAAGTACATCATGTGCACAAAAAAGATGCCCCCAGTGGCACTGCCATTACCCTGGCAGAAGGTATCATAAAGGAGCTAAAGCGAAAAAAGCGCTGGGAGAATGAATTAAAGCATGATCCTGAAGCGTTACCGATCATATCCATTCGTGAAGATGAAGTGCCTGGCACCCACACCATACGCTGGCAGTCGGGCAACGATTTACTCGAACTAAACCATATTGCATACAGCCGCCAGGGCTTTGCCTCAGGTGCACTGCAGGTAGCTGAGTGGCTGCCCGGCCGTAAAGGCGTATTTGGCATGGATGATTTTCTATCTCTGTAACCGGCCCTGCGCTGGTGCACTAAGCCTGACATGACAACGAAACTTAAAGAAGCTCCGACAAAAAAGGCTCCCCAAAAGCCTAAATCCAAATCCAGGGAATGGCTGGATGCCATCGCCTTTGCCGTAATTGCCGCCACCCTTATCCGCTGGTTATTTCTGGAGGCCTATACCATTCCCACGGGCTCTATGGAGCGTAGTTTGCTGGTAGGAGATTTCCTGTTTGTAAGTAAAATGCACTACGGGGCCCGCACGCCTAAAACACCACTGCAGGTCCCCCTCACCCACCAGAAGATCTGGGGCACCGATATGGACTCTTATGTTGACTGGATTCAGCTGCCCCAGTTCCGCCTGCCCGGCTTCAGCGATGTGGAGCGTGGCGATGTGGTGGTATTCAATTTCCCCGGTGAGCTGCAGCACCCCCTCGACCTGCGCAGCAACTATATTAAACGCTGCGTGGCCGTACATGGTGATACCCTGCGCATTCAGGATCAGCAGGTAATAGTAAACAGCACGCCTGTTGAAAACCCGGCACAAATGCAGCATAAATTTATTCTGCAGCTGGAAGGCCAGCCAAACGAACGCTTCATCAGAAAATACAAGCTATACGACATGCAGTACTACGGCAACGGACTGCTGGTAAGCCTGAACGGGGACATGGCAAAAGAAATAAGCCAGCTGCCTTTTGTAAAAAGCGTTGAGCCGGTGCGTTTCCCGGGGGGAGAAAAAGGACCAGAGGTAATGCCGGTTGGCTATGATCAGCTCCCCTGGAACATCGATAACCTTGGACCCCTGGTGGTTCCTGCAGAGGGCATGACCATTGCCCTTACAGAAGAAAACATAGCCAAGTACTACAACACGATTAAGTACTACGAAGGCCACAACGACGAGGATGTGCAATTAACAGAGGGCAGGGTAACCATAAAAGGACAGCCAGTTGACAGCTATACCTTTCAGCAGGACTACTACTTTATGATGGGCGATAACCGCCACGACTCCCTAGACTCACGCTACTGGGGCTTTGTGCCACAGGATCATGTGGTAGGCAAAGCACTCTTTATCTGGATGTCGCTGGATGCCAATGAGAGCTTCTTAAGCAAGATCCGCTGGGAACGCCTGTTCAGAGGCATTAACTAAGCAACAGTATTTATAAAAGTAGAAGAGCAGCTGACCTGATAGACAGCTGCTCTTTTTTTATGCACTGCAGAGACCTGCCAGGTGTGGCTACAATAATATGGCTGCTGCCAGAGTTTACAATGTATGAAAATGCCCCACTCCCGGCACCCTTTTCTCCACTTATGGTTTAGATCTTGTTTATATCCCCTCCATATTTTTTTAAATGGTAAGGCGGTTGAACAAGCGGTTGTTATCTTTGTAAATGCACCAATATGGTTTAGCTTGAAAATGCTATGATCACAAAGACGAAAGAAGATAAAAATAAAAGCCAGAAGGCTGCTCCTAAAAAAGCAAAATCTGCTTCCCGGGAATGGCTGGATGCCATTGTTTTCGCTGTGGTAGCTGCCACCATTATCCGCTGGCTTGTTTTCACCCCGTTTACCATCCCAACAGGCTCTATGGAGCGAAGCCTGCTGATCGGTGATTTTCTTTTTGTCAGCAAATCTCACTATGGCGCTGCTACGCCAATCACACCCTTACAAATTCCCCTGTCACACCAAACCATCTGGGGAACGAGCATACCTGCTTATTCCACGCTTATTCAGCTGCCCCAGTTCAGGCTGCCTGCCATTAGTGATGTGGAACAGGGCGATGTGGTGGTTTTTAACTTTCCCGGTGAGCTGGAGCATCCCGTCGATATGCGCAGCAATTATGTAAAACGATGCGTTGCAGTAGCAGGCGACACCCTGCGTATTGTAAACCAACAGGTAATAGTGAATGGACAGGCTATGGAAAATCCTGAACAGATGCAGTTTCTGTATACTATTAATATGAATGGACAGCCAAGTGAGCGTTTTATCCGCCAGTACAAGCTCTACGATGCCCAGATGTATGGTAATGCACTCATGGTGAGTCTGCCCGATTATACAGCCCGGGAAATAGAGGGCCTGCCTTTCGTGGAATCAGTAGAAAAAGTAGTATTTCCCGAAGGTGAAAAAGGCCAGGAGGTAATGCCGGTTGGCTATGATCAGCTCCCCTGGAACATCGATAATTTTGGGCCCCTGGTGGTGCCTGCAGAAGGCATGACCATTGCCCTTACAGAAGAAAACATAGCCAAATATTTTAATACCATTAGATATTACGAAGGGCACGCACCGGAGGATGTAGTAATGGCCGATGGAAAAATAAACCTGAAGGGACAGGTCATTGATAGTTACACCTTTCAGCAGGACTACTACTTTATGATGGGCGATAACCGCCACAACTCCCTCGACTCCCGTTTCTGGGGCTTTGTACCCCACGATCACATTGTGGGCAAAGCCCTTTTCACCTGGATGTCGATAGACCCGAACGAAAGCATGTTCAGCAAAATACGCTGGGAAAGAATTTTAAAAGGAGTTGATTAGCATGGAGCGGGAATTAATTCCCGCTCCATGCTACCAGTCAATGGGTTCTTTCCCGTGCTGCTGCAGGTACTCATTTGCTTTTTTAAAGTGGTTATTACCAAAAAAACCTCTGTTGGCTGCAAAAGGCGATGGATGGGCAGATTTTAGCACCAGGTGCCTGGTTTCGTTAATAATAGATCCTTTTTTCTGGGCATACGCTCCCCAGAGCATAAAAACCAGTGCTTGTTTTTCTTCTGATAACAATTTAATCACGGCATCTGTGAATTCCTCCCAGCCCTTTTTCTGATGGCTGCCGGGTTTATGAGCCCTTACCGTGAGAGTGGCATTGAGCAGGAGTACTCCCTGATCGGCCCAACGTTCCAGATTCCCATTATCGGGAATGGGCGTGCCTAATTCATTGCTTATCTCCTTATAAATATTTTGCAGCGAAGGCGGTGGGGTAACGCCATCGGCTACCGAAAAAGCCAGTCCGTTTGCCTGCCCGGGATTGTGATAAGGGTCCTGGCCCAGGATCACCACCTTTACCTCTTCGAAGGAGCAGTGGGCAAAAGCATTGAAGATCAGCCCCGGTGGCGGGTAGACCTTATGCTCCCGGTATTCCTGCTTTACAAATTCGGTAAGGGTTTGAAAATAAGGCTCCTCAAACTCACTATATAATTTTTCTTTCCAGGAAGGGGCAATTTTAACATCCATGCAGCAGTTAATTGTATTTTAGATTGAAGCTTGTCTATTTGGCGTTAAGCTCGTCTATATAGTTAATTTCTTCGTATATTTAATCAGATTAAGCAAAAAGCGCAAGAATGGTTTCGGAAGTTACCCAAGGAGTTAAGGTATGTGTAGAAACCGCCTATCAGCCTGAATATTCAAGCCCCGGGCAAATGCACTATGTTTTTACCTACCGTATTGTTATTGAAAATAATAGCCAGCATACCGTTCAGCTGCTTCGCAGGCATTGGTACATACACGATGCCAACAATATTGTACGCGAGGTAGAGGGCGAAGGTGTAGTAGGTCAGCAACCAGTGCTGGAAGCAGGCCAGAGCCACCAGTACGTATCGGGCTGCAACCTAAAATCGGGTATGGGCAAAATGTATGGCACCTACCTGATGGAGCGTATCATAGATGGAAAAAAATTCAGGGTCAAGATTCCTGAATTCACCATGGTGGCACCCTTCAAACTTAATTAATGCTTCAGGCACAGTGGCGGAAAAAGTGGTTTCAGGCACGTGCATGGCTGCACTACTGGCTCCGGGCTGTTAATGAACACTCGCTGCATGCCCCTTTTGTATACGGGTTGTATCAGCAGGTAATAAAACCACCTGTAAAAAAAAATGCCCGGATAGAAGCCCTCCGGCAACGCCTGCTCAATTCCACCGATCGCCTGGAAATGCATGAACTCGGCGCCGGCTCCAGCATCAGCAGCAGCAATATTCGCCCCGTATCCGGCATAGCCCGTCACAGCCTCACCCCTGTCCGGTTCAGCAGCCTTCTCTACCACCTGGTACAGCATCAGGAAGCTAAAACAATATTGGAGCTGGGTACCTCCCTGGGCATCAACACCCTGTACCTGGCCACAGCGGCCCCCGATGGTATGGTTCACACCCTGGAAGGCTGTCCCCGTACTGCAGCCCTCGCAGTCCAAAACTTTCAGGAGCAAAACCTTAGCAACATAGCCCTTCATGTAGGGAACATTGATAGCACCCTGCCTAAGCTGCTCAACAAAGAATTAAGCCGCATAGACCTTGCCTACCTGGATGCCAACCACACCTACGAAGCTACCATTCGCTATTTTGAGTGGATACTCCCCTGCCTCCATAGAAATTCGGTAGTGGTGGTGGATGATATCCATTGGTCTGAACCTATGCAGCAGGCCTGGTCAGTGCTTTGTCAGCACCAGGCTGTTAGCCTAAGCCTGGATCTCTACGAAGCCGGCATGCTCTTTTTCCGCCCTGGCATGCAAAAGCAGCATTATGTACTGGAGTATTAAGCCCTTTTCTCCACATCGATCCATACTTCCCGGCCGGCCCTGGGTTTAATAGAGTTGTAGCAGGGCTCCAGCTTATGGATGGTGAAAAGGGGCTCAAAATATTTTTGATATTCTTCTGAGGTGCCTCCAAAAGGAGGGAAATCTTTATTCAATGGCGCATCAAACAACACCCCTACCAGATGGCCTCCTTCTTTCAAAAGCTCATTTGCCTTTTGGGCGTAAGCCCCTCTTTGCGACGGATGCAGGGCACAGAAGAAAGTCTGCTCCACAATCAGGTCAAAGGTATCTACCAGTTTAAAATAATCCTGCAGCAGTAAATGATCCTCCGGGAAATCAGGATTCCGGCTCCTGAATGAATCTAAAGGTAGGGGCGAAAGATCTAGCAGGTACACCTGGCGGAAACCCAGCTCATGGAGGTAGGCTGCTTCGTAGCCGTTTCCACCTCCCGGAATGAGTATTTTCATATCCTGATCGTGCAGTTTATCAAAATATTCTTTGAGTGGAGTAGTGATATTACCGGCATCCCACTGCGTTTGTCCCCGGAGGTAACGGTCAGTCCAGTATTTTTCGTTAAAATCTGACATGGAAGCGAATTTTTTTTTGATATTTGTGATTAGAAATATTTAGTGGGCAACAAAACAATAAATCTTTCTATTTCTCATTCTTAAGCAAATTAATTCCTAAATACGTATGGCCGAGAACACAGGTAAAAGCTCAGGTAAAAATACCAAAACGCTTATTATTGCCATTATAGCCCTTCTCCTGATCATTAATGGAGTAGTTTATTACATGGACTACCGCGAAAAGGAGGAAATGCGGGCTGAAATAGCAAACAAAGACACTGAACTGGCTGACACTTACAGAAGGCTCAATGACATGACTGCCGAGCTTGATACGCGCATCGCTGAAATCGAAAGACTTGGCGGTAATGTTGAAGAGCTGGAAAAAGCAAAGGCAGAACTGGAAGCTGAAAAGCAACAGCTGCAGCGCTCTGGCGAGATTGCACGCCGCCGCCTGAACGAGGTAAATGCAAAAGTAAAGGGATACGAAACGCTGCTGCGTGAAAAAGACGTGGAAATTACCCGCCTCAAAACCCTAAGCGATTCGCTGTACGCCGAGAACACAACGCTGAAAACCACACAGAACAGGCTTTCTGATTCTGTAAGAACCATTAATCAGAACCGCCAGGAGCTTAGCAAAAAAGTAGCCATTGCCTCTCGCCTAAAGGCAGAGAACATTAAAGTAGCTGCTGTAAACAAGCGTGGCAAAGAACGCGAAGGTGAGTTCCGCGATGGCCAGATCGATAAGCTGAAAGTAACCTTTAATCTGGCCGACAACCCTGTTGCGCCTATCGAGAGCAAAGACATTCTGCTGAGGGTGATCGATCCAAACGGAAACGTATTATTTGACGTAGCCACAGGGTCAGGCACTATGATGATTGACGGACGTGAAGAGTTTTACACAGCACAGCAAAACATACTGTTCGACAACACCCGCCAGCAGCTGACCTATATGTACGACAAAGGCAGCGATTTTGAAGATGGCGTGTATAATGTAGAGCTTTATGCAGATGGTTTCCTGATCGGACAGGAAAAATTCAGGGTAAAATAAGCAAGCCCGCTTAATAAAATTATCTAAAGCTCCGCACTTTGCGGAGCTTTTTTATTGCACATCCCTTGAAGTATGCAAAAAATTCTTTAATTTTGCACCTCATTAAATTTTCAACTATCATGTACAAACAGTACGAGACGGTATTCATCTTAAATCCCGTTTTATCTGAAACTCAGGTAAAGGATGCTGTCGAAAAGTTCGGAAAGGTACTAACTGATAATGGTGCCGAAATTGTGACCGAAGAGCTTTGGGGACTACGCAAGCTTGCGTATCCAATACAGCACAAAAACACTGGTTTTTATGTTCTTTTCCAATTCAATGCTCCTACAAGCGTAGTAAGCAGCCTGGAAACAGAGTATCGCCGTGATGAGGCAATCCTGCGTTTCCTAACTGTAGCCCTCGACAAGCACGGCGTTGAGTTCAACGAAAGAAGAAGAAAAGGCGATTTCAACAAAAAAGAACCTAAGGAGGCACAAGCGTAATGACACTACAGAACGAACCCATACAACGCAACGAAAACCGCAAAAAATATTGCCGTTTTAAGCGCCATGGCATCAAATACATTGACTATAAAGATGCAAACTTCCTGACCAAATTTGTGAACGAGCAGGGCAAACTGCTGCCAAGCCGTATCACTGGTACCAGCGAGAAGTTCCAGAAAAAAGTTGCTACAGCTGTTAAGCGTGCCCGTCACCTGGCGCTGATGCCTTACGTAACAGATTCGCTTAAATAAAAAAGTTGTTTGTGGCTAATGCCAAAAACCAACAATCAGTAAAGCAATGGAAATCATTCTGAAAAAAGATATCAAAGGCCTGGGCTATCGCAACGATCTTGTGAATGTTAAGCCTGGCTATGCGCGCAATTACCTGATTCCTGAAGGTTACGCCATTATGGCTACCAGCGGGGCAGTAAAGCAGCGTGACGAAACCCTGAAGCAGGTAGCTCACAAAGCTGAAAAAGTTAAAACCGATGCTGAGAACCTGGCAAACGCTATTGGCGAAACCAAGCTCACCATCCCTGCTAAAGCTGGCGAAAGCGGCAAAATCTTTGGTGCTGTAACCACAAACCAGATTGCCGAAGCCCTGAAAGCAAAAGGACACGATGTTGACCGCAAGCAAATCTCTATCAATGGCGATGTAAAAAGCCTTGGAGATTACACTGCAGAAATCGACCTGCACAAAGAAGTGAAGAAAACAATAAACTTTTCAGTTGTTGCTGAATAAGTTAGATGTTGCTATAATATAAAAGGCGCCCCAATGGAGCGCCTTTTTTTATGCCCTCCCCCGCCCGCTTCCCATCGGCTAATCAATCTCCCCCTGTCTAATAATATCAACCAGCCCCAGATCATTTTACAAGTCTGTATACCCAATTCCCTGGTCCTGTAATTAAGTGGTTTATACAACAGATTTCTAAATGACAGTATAAATTCGTATTTAGAAGCATGCACTTCCGTACAGAACTTCAACCCGGCACTCCTCCATTCAGGCTCCGGCTCCAAAAGCCCCTGCTCTGCATAGGTTCCTGCTTTGCTGCAGTAATGGGGGAGCGTTTGCAGGAATCTAAATTTAAGGTGCTGGTAAATCCATTTGGCACTCTTTTCCATCCGCTCTCACTGGTGCAGCTGCTGCAGATGGCCATAGAAGGGCGGCAACCATCCGATAACAGTTATCTGCAGTACCAGGAACACTGGCTCAATTACCTGCTGCACTCGTCCTTTAACGCCCCCAGCAAGGAAGCACTGCAGGAGCGGCTGCACCAGAGCCTTCTGCAGGTGAAGCAGTATTTGCAGCAGGGGCAGGCACTGGTGCTTACCCTGGGCACTTCTTTTATTTATGAGCTGCCAGCAGCTCAGCTAAGCGTTGCTAACTGCCATAAACAGCCCCAGAAGCTCTTTAATAAACGGCTGGTGCCCATAGAGGAAAACCTGCAGGCACTTGAAAATCTCTGGCAACAACTCAGGCAACTCAATCCTGAATTAAAGCTGGTGCTGACACTAAGCCCTGTTCGACACCTGAAAGATTCGCTTGAGTTAAATGCTGTGAGCAAGGCTATGCTGCGGGTGCTGTGCCACCAGCTTAAAGAAAAGTATCCTCAGGAGGTATACTATTTCCCCAGCTACGAATTGCTGATGGACGACCTGCGGGATTACCGCTTCTATAACCCCGACCTGCTGCACCCTACCCCCGCTGCCGAACAGTACGTGTGGGAAAAATTTGCAGCCACCCTGCTCGACGAGGAGGCCCTGGCTTTCCTGAAAGAATGGGAACCACTGAAGCAGTCGCTCGCTCACCGGCCATTCAACCCAACATCTTTGGCCCACCAGCAGTTCTTACAAAAAACACTGCAAAAGCTGCAGGCACTATCCGGCCGGGTAGATGTAGGTGATGAAATCAAAAAGCTCCGGGAGCAACTCCAGCCATGAACCCAAAACCCACCAATCGCTTAAGCCAGAGCAGCAGCCCCTACCTGCTGCAACATCAGCACAACCCGGTAGACTGGTATCCATGGGGAGCAGAAGCCCTGGAAAAGGCAAAGCAGGAGCAAAAGCCTATTATACTATCAATTGGCTACTCTGCCTGCCACTGGTGCCATGTTATGGAGCACGAAAGCTTTGAGGACAGCGCTGTTGCCGGGCTCATGAATGGCGGTTTTGTTTGCATTAAGCTTGACAGGGAGGAGCGCCCTGACATAGACCAGATCTATATGGATGCCGTACAGGCCATGGGCATACAGGGCGGCTGGCCCCTGAATGTATTTCTAACACCCGATCAGAAGCCTTTCTATGGCGGTACCTATTTTCCCAGGGAGCACTGGGTGCAGTTGCTCCGGAATATTGAAAAAGCCTGGAATGAGAACCGGCAGGCACTGGAGGAATCTTCCCATAAATTTACCGACACCCTCTCCTACTCTGATGTAGAGCGCTTTGGCCTGGAACAGCATGAAATGAACATCACCAGGCTTAAGCTAGAGCACCTCTATAGCAGCTTCGCCAAAAAGTTTGATCAAGAGCGGGGTGGTCTTAGCCCGGCACCAAAGTTTCCCATGCCCAGCCACTGGCAGTTCCTGCTGCGTTACTGGGCAGCTGCAGGAGATGAAAATGCCCTGCAACAGGCCCGCCTTACCCTTCGAGAAATGGCATGGGGTGGCATTTACGACCAGATCGGCGGCGGCTTTGCCCGCTACTCCGTAGATGCAGAATGGTTTGTGCCCCACTTCGAGAAAATGCTCTACGACAACGGACAACTCATCAGCCTGTATGCCAATGCTTACACCGCTACCAAAGATCCACTTTTCAGGGAAGTGGTATACCAGACCATAGCCTGGGCCGGGCGGGAAATGCTAAGTCCGAAGGGTGGTTTTTACTCAGCCCTGGATGCCGATAGCGAGGGCGAGGAAGGAAAATTTTATATCTGGAGCATAGCAGAGCTGGAAGAAGTACTCGGCAAAGAAGAAGCAGAACTGATAGCCGATTATTACAATGCCTCTGAAGAAGGCAATTGGGAAAACGCCAACATCCTGTTCCGGCGGGAATCGCCCGAGGCCTTCGCCAAAAAGTATGAGCTGGACACAGCAGATCTGAATCAGCTGCTGGAGGAAGCACGCCAGCAACTGCTGGACGCACGCAGCAGGCGCATCAGGCCGGGACTGGACGATAAAATTCTGGCAGCCTGGAATGGTCTGATGCTCACCGGCCTTTGCGATGCCTACGCTGCCTTTGGTGAACAGCAGTTTCTGGAGCTGGCACAGCAAAATGCTGACTTCATAGAAAAACAGCTGCTGCAGGGCAATAAGCTTAGGCGTAACCACAAAGCAGGTTCAGCGCCTTCTCCTGCTTTTCTGGATGATTATGCATTTGTAGCAGCAGGGTTCCTGCGCCTCTATGAAGTAAGCTTTGAAGAGCATTGGCTCCGGCTTGCGGATCAGTTAACTGCCTATTGCCTGCAGGAATACTGGGATGCGGAAGAAGGGCTGTTCTTTTACACCGGTAGCAGCAGCGAATCGCTGATTGCCCGTAAAAAAGAACTGTTCGATAATGTAATACCCTCCTCCAACAGCCAGATGGCCCATAACCTGTACCGCCTGGGACTGCTGCTGGAAAAAGACGAATACGTACAAAAAGCAGCAGGCATGGTTTCCAGCATGGAGCGCCTGCTGCTCACGGAACCGCAGTACCTTACCCATTGGCTGGGCCTGTACCTGCAAATGGCATACCCTACTGCCGAAGTAGCCATTGTGGGCACCAACTACCGCGAAAAGGCCCTGGCGCTGGCGCAACACTACCTGCCGAATAAAGTGGTAGCAGCCACCTCCGGAGTAAGCCAGCTGCCCCTGCTGCAACACCGACAGCCAGAAGAAGACAGAACACAGATCTACGTTTGCTACAACCGAGCCTGCCAAAAACCTGTAGAAAAGGTGCAGGAAGCTGTTCAGCAGATTAGGGAAGCTATAATGCTTGAATGAAGGCTTATTCAGGCAGCTCTGCACCGCCAGCAATCCATCCTTAACCTTACAAAAGAAAGGTAGCGGCAGAAATTGCCTTTTTACAGGAGCAACCCACGGATAACTTTATGCATCAGTTTGTGGCACCAGAAGATGCCAGCATTCGGTAGAACCGCCACAAGCCAGAATCATAATCCATGCCTTCCATGAATTTAAAGTCTGTTTTACCCGGAATTATTGCTGTGTTGCTCTTTTGCTTTGCCCTGCCAGCAGATGGTTATGCCCAGGGAAAGGGAAAAAACGGACCGCCGCCCTGGGCTCCTGCTCATGGTTATAGGGCCAAAACCAGGCATATTTACTTTCCGCAGCACAATTTCTATTTTGATGTGCAAAGGGGGGTATACATCTATCTTAGCGGTGGTAACTGGCTAACTGCACTTACGCTACCCAGCCTCTTCGGCTCCATAAATCTCGCAAAAGCTACCCAGATTGAGCTTGACTACACTGCTGACAATCCAAATAAGTATAATGCCGACCACAAAGTAAAATACAAGTCTAAACCGCAGGGAGGTGGCGGTGCATCAACGAAAAAGAAAGCCACGGGACCCGCTGGTAACAGCTCCGGACATGGACACAAGGGAAACGGGAAAGGAAAGAAGCACTAATAGCTCTATTATTGTCCTGATCGCATATCAGGAAACATAACTATTGCCATAAGGGCTGATCATAGTGGATAATTATGTATAGGTATTGGTGAAAGTTTGGGAACAGAAATCACATATAATAAATAATTTTATTATTACCTTGTTGATTAGTATTTAGAGACAAAAAGTGCTTAAAGGGCATTTAAACACTAATTCTGGGAATAGATTTCCTGTCTGTATATACTACTGATTTTATCTCAACTTATCACCAACCAATCAACCTAAAACAAATTCCTTCCCCATGGCAGGCATTACAACGAGTACCAAACCCGCACCAGCCAGTACTGATCAACACGCTGGTAAAAACTACACAGGTCCGTTGATTGTAGTAACCATCCTATTCTTCATGTGGGGTTTTATTACCTGCATGAACGACATTCTGATTCCTTACCTGAAAGGGATATTTGATCTTACTTTTGCACAGGCCATGCTTGTGCAGTTTGCTTTCTTTGGCGCTTACTTCTTTGTATCGCTCGCTTACTTTATTGTTTCCATAAACCAGGGAGACCCTATCATGAAGATCGGCTACAAAAATGGTATCATTGTAGGTTTGATTGTAGCGGCAGTTGGTTGTGCCTTGTTCTATCCTGCGGCCAGCTACCACAGCTACGGTTTCTTCCTCGGCGCGCTTTTCATCCTGGCCTCCGGCATTACCATTCTGCAAATTGCAGCAAACCCTTATGTTGCCATTTTAGGACCTGCTGAGAGTGCCTCCAGCCGTTTAAACATGACGCAGGCTCTTAACTCGCTGGGTACTACCATCGCTCCTATTATTGGTGGCTGGCTGATCTTTGAAGGTGTAAACACCGCCACCACTACCGAAGCCGATTCTGTTAAAATGCCTTATCTGGCACTGGCAGGCACGCTTTTGCTTATTGCCCTGCTGTTTAAGCTATTCCGCTTACCAAAAATTCATAACAGCGATGAGATTGTAGCTGGCAGCGGTGCCCTGAAATACAGCCACCTGGTACTGGGTATGGTTTGTATTTTTGCCTATGTAGGTGGTGAAGTAGCGGTAGGCAGTGTCTTTATCAACTTCTTAAACCTGCCCCACATAGCAGGCATGGAAGAAAAAGAAGCCAGTGGCTATCTGGCCCTTTACTGGGGTGGTGCCATGGTAGGCCGTTTCTTTGGTGCTGTAGCCCTGGCACAGTTTAAAAATGCCTCTAACCGCTTTGCCATCATTGCCCTGATCTCTGCCATTGCTTTTGGTGCTGTTTATGCCACTTACGGCATAGACATTGCGCTGATTGTGCTGGGACTGATCGTACTGAACGTGGTTGTGCTGCTGCTGGGCAGCTATATTCCAAGCCGCACCCTGGGCTTGTTTGCTACCGCCGTAATAGCGCTCCTGCTGGTGGTAATCTTCACAGAGGGTACAGTAGCCATGTGGTCTATCATTGCTATTGGTTTGTTTAACTCCATCATGTTCCCCACCATCTTTACCCTTGCCATTGCCGGCCTGGGTAAATTTACCAGCCAGGGATCTTCCCTGCTGGTAATGGCCATTGTAGGAGGCGCGCTGATACCACCACTACAAGGTATCGTGGCAGACAGCACCGGCAGTTTACAGTACTCTTTCCTGATTCCGCTGGTTTGCTACCTCTATATAGCTTACTACGGCTTTGCCGGCTATAAGCCCAAACAGGTAGCCCCTGCAGCTGCCCGCTAAGCAAAATATTCTCTCAAAACTAAGATCAAAAATAGCCCCTTCCCGGGGCTATTTTTTTTGGCTCTTCTTTTAATTTCCAGCACTGCTGTACAAGCACCTCCTGCCATTCCGACAGGATGGAATTCCCAATCGTGGTCTATTCGTATATAAAGCTGCAGCTTTGGCATAGCCCAGCAAATGGACAAATTCTTGTGGAAGACTGAAGAATTTCACTTTGCTCTTAAACTCATGTGGATATTAAAACGCATTGGTATTTTATTCAAAAGGCTTTTCTGGGCAGTGTGCCTCGCCTATATGGTAACCTGGCACAATGTATACAAAGATGATGACCGCATCCTGCACGATATTGAGCTAAGCACCGAAGAAGAACAGACCATGGAAGATGACGGATCTTCTGAAGAGATCATTTTCTGACTCTTTCAATTTTCTAATGCTGTTTCAGAAATATTTATCAGGCACAGTACTATCAGCAGCCTCTTCTCATCAGGGTTGCATAACATACGCCCTGGCTTTCCGGTTACATCTTCTCTAAGAGAAGAGCATTAAAGAGAAAAGCCTATACGTATGGAACAAGCACAAACCACCCTATTAAAAGATTATAGCAACGACGAAAAAGCAGCCTATTTTGGCGCATTAGCCACCATGGCCACCGCCGACGGAAATGCCTCTGCCGAAGAACTCCAGTTCCTGCAGCTGATGGCCGAAGCAGCAGAACTGCCCGAAAATATTCATCAGGAGATTGCCCATATCGCTAAAAATCCATCAGTGATCAACCTGCAAAAGTGCCTGGATGTGATCAAAAGAAGCCCTCTGCGCTTCTCCTTTATTACCGACATCATCAGCTTTGCCAAAGCAGACGGGCAATACACCCCCGATGAGCAAAGAAAAATTGAAGATATCGCCAAATACCTGGACATCCGCCAGGACCAGTACAGCATCCTGGATAAGTTTGTCAACAAGGCCAATGATGCACAACAAAGAGGAGAAGATCCAACCTCAGAGTCTTTCCTGAACAAAAACGGATTTACGGACATGTTTAAAAATGCTGGTATTTCGCCACAGATGGTGCAGGGTATTCTGGGTGTAGTGGCACCAATTGCCATTGCCAGTATGTTAAGTGGTGGCCGGCGCCGAAGAGGCATGATGGGCGGCATGGGCATGGGCTTAGGTGGCGGCCTGCTGGGAAGCCTGCTGGGCGGAGGTATGATGGGCGGCGGCATGTACCGAAGGGGTGGCCTGGGCTCCATGATCTCCATACTGGGTGGCCTGAATGGCAGGCGTGGCTACAGCAGCATGGGCAGAGGCGGCCTGGGATCTATCCTGGGTGGCTTATTTGGCAACCGCAGAGGTGGCATGTATTAGTTTTGTATCTGATCACAGTGCCCTGACAAAATTGGCTCCTGCTGTAATAGCCTGAAATTAAAGCTATGAGTACATCCTCATAGCTTTTTTTAGTACTTAAGAAGGATTCCGGATTTGGCTCCCATGGCTCCTATTCCCTCTCCACCGGATGGGGATGGCATGAAAACCTGCCGCCTCATTACATCTTAACCACATAGATCAGCACCTCACGATGGCAGGCTTCTGATGACTAAAAATCAGTTGTTGTTATTATTTATCTTCTTCTATCGCATGAGCAGGCTTTTTACTCCCCGCTGCTGCCCCCGACTTTTCTTCAGGCTGTGGAGCGGCCTGCTTTTTTGTAATGGGTTTGCTGATGCGGGCGCTCCAGATGCTTAGGAGAATAACGGTTCCTACCAGTGCCCCTGCTGCCAGACAGGTAGCAATTACCGGTTCTCCGTAGATCCAGTAGCCGGTAGCAAACAAAACACTGTAAACGGTAAGGGTACCTATAAACATGCTTAAGATTTCCAGGCTAAGGTTGCTCCGCGGCACCTGGGTGTAAATAGGCTGGTGTTCTGCTGTGGCTTTATTAAGCACATGCTGCCAGCCCGGGCCACCGGGGCGTACCTTGCTGTAGAAGCTGCGCAGCACCTGCATATCGGTAGGGCGGGTCAGGTAAGTAACCACCAACCAGATAAAGGTGGTGATACCTACACTTAATAAGATGCGGTACGGGCTGGCAATTTCCGCAAACCCTAAACGTACGTGGATCAGCTCAAAATAAACCGCCAGTACAAAAGAGGCTGCCATACCGGAGAGCTCAGTATAGGCGTTGATGCGCCACCAGAACCAGCGCAGGATAAAAATTAGCCCGGTGCCGGCCCCAATGGTGAGTAAGATGCGAAAAGCCTGCATGGCATTTTCCAGGTAAAGAGCAATAGAGGCAGATACAGCCATCAACCCAACGGTAGTGAGTTGTCCTACCCGTACCAGCTGCTTTTCACTGGCAGCGGGGTTCAGAAAGCGCCTGTAAAAGTCGTTTACCACATAGGAGGAGCCCCAGTTGAGGTGGGTGGAAATGGTACTCATAAAAGCTGCTATCAGGGAAGCTACCACCAGTCCCAGCAAACCATGTGGCAGGTACGTAAGCATGGCAGGATAAGCCATGTCGTGCCGTACAATAGCAGGATCCAGGTGCGGAAAGGCCTGCTGAATAGATTCTATGCCCGGGAAAACCACAATAGAAGCCAGGGCAATCAGGATCCAGGGCCACGGACGCAGTGCATAGTGGGCAATGTTGAAGAAAAGGGTGGCGCCCACGGCATTTTTTTCGTTTCTGGCAGAGAGCATACGCTGGGCAATGTAACCTCCCCCACCCGGCTCTGCCCCGGGGTACCACACACTCCACCACTGCACGGCAAGGGGTATGATAAAGAGGGGCACCAGGGTTTCCATATTTGAAAAATCAGGCAGCAGATCCAGCCTGGGCACCACCTGGGGGTGTGCTACCAGTTGCTGTAGGCCACCCACTTCCGGCAGGTCCACAATAACGTAAGCCGCCCATACCGACCCCACCATAGCCATGATAAACTGAAAAAAATCGGTGATCAGCACCCCGGTTAAGCCTCCCATTGAGCTGTACAACACAGTAACCACAGAGGCAATGATGAGCACCTGCCCCGGGCTTAGGTTCAGGAGAACAGCACCAATCTTGATGGCTGCCAGGCATACGGTAGCCATGATCATGATGTTGAAGAAAACCCCCAGGTACACCGCCCTGAAACCCCTTAAAAAGGCAGCAGTTTTACCACTGTAGCGCAGTTCATAGAACTCCAGATCGGTTAGCACTTCTGAGCGTCTCCACAGTTTGGAGTATACAAAAACAGTAAGCATGCCGGTAAGCAGAAAGGCCCACCACTCCCAGTTTCCAGATACTCCATTTTGCCGCACAATATCAGTGATGAGATTAGGTGTATCTGCCGAAAAAGTAGTAGCCACCATCGAAACTCCCAGCAGCCACCAGGGTTGGTTCCTCCCCGACAGGAAAAACTCAGATACGCTGCCACTGGCCTTCTTTGCCACAACGATCCCGATCACCAGAGAACCTATTAAAAACAAGCTGATGATGATCCAATCTATGCTGTCCAGTATCATATAGCCCTACCCCCCTACCGAGCTGGTGCTGTCTTTCAGCACCAGCTTTTCAATGGCATCTACTACCTGTAGTTCTGTCCGGCCACCCTGTTCCCTTGCTTTCTGCAGCTGTTCTTTAGCACGCTTTTTATCCACAGCACTTTGTGCCTTTTTCTTTGCAGATCCCACCCCTGCATCTGCAGAGAGCACCTGCAGGCCCAAAGCGGCAATGGTACTAAGGTTTGCAGAAAGCTCTTCAATGGATTTTAACACAGGTGACTGGGCAATTAACGGCAGCATCAGGGCATGGTTCTCCTTCCACTTTTCAAGCCACTGAATTATCTCTGCTTTAGTTGCCTCATCTTTTGTTTGGAAGTATTGTTCCACCAGCCGGTTAAACCTTCTAGCTGCCGGGGCATCTGCCATGGCAGCATCGGCAAAAAGGGTATAGGGCGAGTAGGTCTTGAATGTGGTACCGCCAGGATTACGGGTATAACCTTTCATGGGCTCTGCCACATCTACCAGGGTTTGGAGTGGTTCTATGGACTTTCCATTGCTAAGATTACGCAGCAGTACCTGCTGATTACGCTTATGCTGCAGCCCCAGCTCCTCCAGTCTGAAGCTAATATAATCCAGCCGCCGGTACATATCTTCCACATCGTTTACCTCCCGAGGCGACCACAGCCGCTCGGCAATGGCGGCCGTACGGGGCCAGATCCTGGAATCAATGGTGGCTGGGGTTACCAGCTCACTCCAGATGGGTGCTTCGCCTCCCAGCACCCGCTTCCGCTCTTCTTCTGTGAGGGTATTTCCTTTTGGTAGCGGGTCGTTAAGGTAATGATCCGAAGCCCGGTGCATCAGGTCAATGTAGTATCCATTCGAGAGGATGGTGGTATACCCCTGACGGGCTGCTTCCTGCAGCCCTTTTGGTCCCCTCCAGGAGTGTATCACTGAACTTTTGGAGAGATTAGGCTGCAGGATTTCATCCCAGCCAATCACCCGTTTGCCCTTCTGTTCCAGGAAACTGATAATCCTGTTGTTGAAGTACGTTTGTAAGGCATGGTTGTCGGCCAGCTTGTGCTTTTTCATGAATGCCTGAATTTCAGGATTGGCATCCCACTGCTTTCCTTCGTTTTCATCACCTCCTATGTGAAAGTAGGGGTCCGGAAACAGCTCTGCCATTTCAGCAAACAGCCCCTGCAGCACCTCATATGTTTTTTCGTTGCTAGGGTCCAGCGTAGGATCAAAAATACCTGCATTATTCTCCAGGCTATAAGGGCCGGGCGCACTGGCCAGCTCCGGGAAAGCCACTACCCAGCTGGTAGCATGGCCGGGCACATCAAACTCCGGCACTACACGTATGCCTCTTTCATCGGCATAGCGGATAATCTCCCTGATTTGCTCCTGCGTAAAATAATCCCCTTCGGAGGCTTTCTCATGAAACTGTGGATACACCTTGCTCTCCACCCTGAAGCCCTGGTCATCGGTAAGGTGCAGGTGCAGCACATTCATTTTCACGGCTGCCATGCCATCCAGGTTCCGCTTGATCACCTCCATTGGCTGGAAGTGGCGTGCCACGTCGATCATCAGGCCCCGCCACGGAAAGCGCGGACTATCCTCTATTTCGACCGCAGGAATAAAATATCCCTGTTCATCAGCCTGCACCAGTTGCAGCAGGGTTTCCAGACCCCGCAAGGCACCAATGTCATTTACGGCTTCCAGCACAATGCCACTGCTGCCCACCCTAAGCCGGTAGGATTCATCTTCCTCTAGTTTAACCTCCCCGGCACGCTGTGTTTTGATGAGCAGCCCCTGTGCGGCAGGTTTTGATTCAGCGGTTACATGCTCCTGTTCAAAAAATAAGCCGGTGCGGCCATCGAGTCTTCTTAAAAAACGACTGGCACCACTGTACAACCGCTTGTTTGCAGGCCCCTCTGTAGCAACAGAAAAAGCTTTGCTAAACCTGAAGCTACCCTCCTGCTGCACTACATTAGCCGGGTAGGGCATCAGTAGCAGGGTCTGAGGCTTTTGCTGCGCCACCATACTAAAGTTCAGGCAAACTAATATTCCTGCTGCTATTATTATCCATTTCAAGTTCATATCCCGCTATTTCTGTTGTCTTAAAAATAGTAACGCTTAAATCCTTCAATTGCTTCATATTCTGCCAGCCCCAGCCTATCATAAATCTTTGCAGTGGCTTTGTTACGATCTTCGGCCCGTACCCAAAATTCTCGCGGATCGGCCCCTGGGAACAGAGCAGTATCTTTCTGCGACTGATGTTTAAAGATTGCCTTGCGTTTTCGCAGTAACTCTTCGGGGCTAAGGGGCACCGCCATGTCAATATCATTTACATCCCACTCCTGCCAGGCGCCGCGGTACAGCCACACCCGGCAATCCTGCATCCAGGGCTGTTCCCTGAGTTGCCCCAGCGCCTCGAATATAGCCTGCAGACACACCCGATGGGTGCCGTGGGGATCTGACAGATCGCCTGCGGCATAAATCTGGTGCGGCTTTATCTCCTCGAGTAAATTTACGATGATATGAATATCTTCCTCCCCCAGTGGCTTTTTCTTCACCATTCCGGTCTCGTAAAAAGGCATGTTTAGAAAATGGGTTTTGCTGTCAGGGAGGCCTACAGACCGACAGCCCGCCTTGGCCTCGCCACGCCTGATGAGGCCCTTAATTGACTGCACCAGCTGATTATCTACCTCGCCCGGCTGCTTTTTCCTGATGCTTTTCACCACCTGCTCATAGAGCTGTTCTCCTTCTGCTGAAAAATATTCATGAAGACTGCTGAAATCCCGGAAGAAATCGGCAAAGCGCACAACATCTTCATCAAAAACGGCAATGTTTCCAGAGGTTTGATAAGCCAGGTGTACATCATGCCCATGGTCTACCAGTCTGATAAAAGTGCCGCCCATAGAAATCACATCATCATCGGGATGAGGGCTGAAGATCACCACCCTTTTCTTTGCAGGAGCTGCCCGCTCCGGCCGGCTGGTATCGTCGGCACCTGGTTTGCCACCCGGCCAGCCCGTAATAGTATGCTGCAGCTGGTTAAATATATGGATGTTAATGGTATAAGCCGGCCCGAGCTCTGCTACCAGGTCGCTCATACCGTTATCATTATAGTCCCGCCCGGTGAGTTTCAGTATTGGTTTTCCCTGCTTCAGGCTTAGCCAGATCACTGCTTTTTTTGTGAGGCTGCAGTCCCAGCGGCAGCTTCTCACCAGCCATGGGGTATTGATGCGCACCAGGTCTGCAGCGGCGGCGCTATCCAGCAGCACCGTTGCGTTTGAGTGCTGTTGCAGATAAGTTGCCGGTACCTGCTCCGATACCTCACCTTCTACCGTACGCTTAATGATACTTGCTTTGCCCTCGCCCCAGGCCATAAGAATGATGCGTTTGGCTTTCATAATGGTAGCCACCCCCATGGTAATGGCACGGCGGGGTACATGCGCTTCGCCAAAAAAATCGCTGGCAGCATCCAGCCGGGTAAGGTGATCCAGGGTGATCAGGCGTGTTTTGGAGTTGATGTGAGAGCCTGGTTCATTAAACCCAATGTGGCCCGTACGCCCTATACCCAGGATTTGCAGGTCCAGCCCACCGTAGGAAGCAATCAGCTCATCATACTCCCGGCAGTAAGAATCCACCAGTTCGTAAGGCAGCGTACCATCCGGTATGTGGATATTTTCCTGCTTTATATCCACATGATCAAACAGGTACTCATGCATAAAGCGCACATAGCTTTGCAGCGAATGGGGCTCTATGGGAAAATATTCATCCAGATTGAAAGTGATTACATTCTGGAAACTAAGGCCTTCCTGCCGGTGCATGCGTACCAGCTCGTTGTATACTGAAGTGGGCGAAGAACCGGTAGCCAGCCCCAGTACACAAGCTTCGCCCCTGCTTTGCTTCTCCCGGATCAGGCGGGCAATTTCCATGGCCACTGCCAGCGAAGCTTCAGAGGATTTTTCATAGATGCTGGTATGGATCTTCTCATGCCTGGTTTCTTCGGAAGCGCCAGTAACCTGATGGGTCTGGTCATGCGGCAGGCTTAAGGTATATGACATGGTATTGGTATTAATTTTTAAACATAGCACTCGCTGCTCCCTGAATTACCCCCACATCAGTGCTCCACTGCCCGGTGGTAGGATTCAGCTTGCATAGGTTGAATGTCAGTTGTGATTAATCAACATCCCACCACAGGGAAGTGCCTCCGGTATCTGGTCCACCCAGCATCTGCACGGCCTCCTGGTAGGCGGCTGCATTGTTTTGTGCTTCTGATACCGGGAAAGCGAGTCGTTTGATAAATTCATTGGTACTGATGGTGCCCCCGCTCCTGTTCTCCACCACCGGGAACTGGGTGGGGTAGCCTGTTCTGCGGAACTCTGACCAGGCTTCCTGTCCTTCGGGAAACATGGCAATCCATTTTTGGGTAATGATGCGTTCCAGCTTTTCTTCGAAAGAGGCTCCTTCCTGCCACTGAATGGTAATGTCGGATAGCCAGGGGGAACCTGCCGGAACGCTGTTTGCGGCATTAACAGGATCTGTATAGGGTACTGCTGTGGAAGTGGCATCTGCAATGTAGGCATCGTAGCCACCGGCCCCTACCTGATCGAAAGAGGCTTTAATGCCCTGCTCATACAGCTCCTGTGCGCTGCCGCCCATTTGCCAGCCACGCAAGGCCCCTTCTGCCCGCAGAAAATAAACCTCTGCGGTAGTCATGAGCTGCAGGGGCGAGTTCTGGCCAATATAGTCGGCGCTGATGCTCGAGAAGCCCACATAATCATCTTTGGAGTTAATCACTATACCGCTTCTGATCCCTTTATAATCCCCATCAATGCCACTTTTGGTAGCTGGCGCAAAGTAAATTCTTAGGCGGGGATCGTTGTAACCCTTCAGGATTGATTCCATTTCTGCGCTCATGCGGATATCGCCCCAGCCATTGGCGATAGTATAGAGGGGGTGCTGCAAACCGGGATCTGATACCCTGGCGCCTTCATCATTGGCAGTAAATACGCCATATTGATTATTAACGGCTGCTTCAGCTTCGGTTTGCGCCTTATCGGGTGCTACTTTGGAGATGCGCATGGCCAGCCGCAGGCGCAGCGAATTGGCAAATTTGATCCACCTGCTGTAGTCACCTCCGTAGATGCGGTCGAAGCGGGCAAAAGGCCGAAGTTCAGGATTTTCAGCTACATAGGCTGAAAGGCTTGCCACTGCTGCTTCCAGCTCCGTGAACATGGCCTCATACACCTGCTGCTGGCTATCGTAGCGTGCGCTTGCACCACCCTGGCCTGCCTGTGTGTACACAATAGGACCAAAAGTATCGGTAAGCCGGTGCATGGAGGCTACTTTATGGATCACCCCTACGGCATAAAAGTGCGAGGCACCGGGATCTTCATCAGCCCTTCTCTTCACATTCATAAAGGGGGCTAGTACACCATTATATGGCAGGTTATAGGTAAAGCCATTCCAGCCATCTACCAGCGCATAGGTAGTATTGTTGGTGTTGTTGGCAAAGGGCGTGGGTGGCGACATATAGCCGGAGAATACATCGGCATTCAGGTTCTGGTAGACCTGGTATTCCCAGGTGGTGTTGTTAAAGTTGTAGTAAATGGAATGCTGCATTTGCGGGAAGAAACCACCAACATTCTGAAAGTCACGCATCAGGTCTTCGTCCGTCAGGCCGACAGGATCGGTATTGAATTCTTCAAACCTGTCGGTACAGGCATTCAGGACCATAGCAGCCAGCAGGCTACCACAGGCGAGGCACTGGGTAAGGCCCCTGGAAATATATTTGTA
Source organism: Flammeovirgaceae bacterium 311 (assembly GCA_000597885.1). Taxonomy (NCBI): domain Bacteria; kingdom Pseudomonadati; phylum Bacteroidota; class Cytophagia; order Cytophagales; family Flammeovirgaceae; species Flammeovirgaceae bacterium 311. Next base: position 6,126,714 of record CP004371.1, on the reverse strand, counting down.
ACTTTTCATATCAATAATTGGAAAGAGGTTAGAAACTAACTTTCAGGTTCAGGCCATAGCTTCTGGTAGTGGGCACACCAAATATATCTACCCCCTGCAGGTTGTTGCCGGTCGACATGGAAATTTCCGGATCGTAGGGCGCCTCGTTGTAAAGGAAGAACAGGTTACGGGCCACGAACGAAAGCTGCAGGTTTTTCACAAAGCCCAGGCTGGCGGGAAACTGGTAGCCAAGTGCCAGCTCGCGCAGCCGCACATTGGTGGCGCTGTATACATATTCGGAGCTCACCCCATCGCGGCCGGCAATGCCGCCGTAATACTTATCGGCTGGAATTTTACCGGCAAAAGGTTCGCCGGTTTCCTGTACAATGGCCGGCACATCGATACCCCCGGCATTGCGGGCCTCTGCCGTTGCCTGCGATACACCATACTGGTCCATCACAGCCTGGGTAAGCGAAACCACCTCGCCCCCTACCCTTGCATCGATCAGAAAATCAAGATTGATGCCCCGATAGGAAATGTTGTTGTTAACACCCAGCTGCCAGGTAGGATTGGGATTGCCCAGGCGCTCCAGTTCCAGCACACCATCTTCGTTTCGTTTCTTCACCGGTGTGCCATCTTCGGTTACATAGAGGCTGCCATTGTCGGCCCTGTCGAGCACAAATCCATATATATCGCCAAAGGAACCGCCCACTTTGAGCACACTGGAGTAGCTGGTACTGCCCTGCTCGGTCAGGATCACCATATCATCGTCCAGCTCATTGCTTAGCTCCAGCACCTCGTTTTTGTTCCTGGAAAAGTTAAGGCCGGCAGTCCAGCTGAACCTGTCGTTTTTCACCAGTGCATAATTCAGCATAGCTTCCACCCCTTTATTTTGGATGTCGCCGGCATTGATGTAACGGTAAGAATATAAGGTACCGGAGCTGGTCCTGATTCTTAAGAACTGGTTTTCGGTGTGGGTGTTGTAGTAGGTAAGGTTAAGGGCCAGTCTGTTATTGAACAGACCTATATCTGCCCCAAACTCCAGGGAGGAAGAAATCTCCGGCTTCAGATCAGTAAAAGGTGCTTCGGTATTAAAATCTGCATTTCCACCCGGGCTGATGTAGTGGGTGGGATTGGTCACGAACAGGGGAACATCATTACCCACACTGGCATAAGAAGCGCGTAGTTTGGCCAGCGAAACTGCAGCAGGCATAGTGATCATCTCGTTCAGGATAAATGTAGTACCCACCGATGGGTAGAAGTAGGAGCCATTAGGTGTAAAAGCAAGGGTGGAAGCCCAGTCGTTGCGGCCCGTGAGGTCCAGGTATACCACATCTTTATAGCCTAGCTGTGCCGATGCAAAAACGGCCTGCAGCTGCCTTCTGCTGCTGATCTCGGTAATGGTGCTGCCGGGGCGCAGGTTAGCAACGGTAAATACATTGGCAAAATGTAGGCCCTCGTTATAGGAGTCGAAGGTCTCTCCCTGTATGTGGGTATCGTTGATGCTGGTACCCAGTGTGGCCGAGAGGGAAATATTATTGAACTGCTGATTCACATTCAGTAGCAGGTCTCCGTAAAACTGCTGCTGTACCTGCTCTTCCCGGATGTAGCGGCCGTTTTCAGGGGTAATCACAGAAGTAGCATGGATCTTATGGGTGAACAGGTCCGAAATCCGGTCTACACTTAGCCTACCCTGCACATTCATCCAGGGCAGTATGTTGTATTTAAGTGTAGCCGAACCAATAATTCTGTTACGGTTATCGTCGCTGGCGTTCCTGTTCAGGATCCAGTAAGGATTTTGCTGGGTAGGCTCCTGAAAGGCCCAGTTCTGACCCATCAGCCGCCGCTCTATATTCTCCACTTCAAAGTTTTCACTGTACTGGTTAAAATCTGCACCACGCGGAAACAGGTACAGACCTGTTAGCGGGTTGAAATAAAAACCACTGGTGGGGCGGTTATGCGCTTTCTGCGTCAGGTAGTTGATGTTTGCATCGATCCTAAGCTTACTGTCGAACAGCTGGGTTGACTGACGCAGGGTAAAGTTGTGCCGCTTAAAATCGCTGGTAGGTAAAATGCCTTCAGAATAAGTATTGGCGTAGGAAAAATAGGTTTGGGCATGCTCGGTACCGCCTGTAAAGGCCAGGGAGTTTATCAGGGAGGTGCCTGTTCTGAAAAAGTCTTTCACATCCACCACCGGCTCGTTTCCACTTAGCTCCGGCCCCCAGCTGTAGGGCGAAGTGGTGTTGCGGCTTCCATCGTCGTTGAGGGGCTGCCCGTACTGGCGCTGAAAATCCTGCAGCAGAATAGGCTGCTCCATGGTAACGTTAGAGGAAAAATCTATCCTTGACACTCCTTTTTTTCCACGCTTCGTAGTAATCACAATCACGCCATTGGCTGCCTGGCTACCATACAGGGCCGAGGCAGAAGCACCTTTCAGCACATTTATGCTTTCTATATCGTCGGGATTGAGGTTGGCAATGCCATCGCCGCCATCGCGGCCTGCTGTGTTTCTGTCGCCGCCAAAAGCATTAAGGGGCTGCGAGGGGCTGCTGTTAAGCAGGGGTATGCCATCTATAACATAGAGCGGCTGGTTGGCTCCACTGGCCGAACGGTTGCCCCGTATGTTTACTTTTACTGATCCTCCCACTCCGGCAGCACTCCTGTTAATGGTAACGCCCGCCACTTTACCGGCGAGTGAATTCATGAGGTTGGGATCTTTTGCCCGGGTGAGTTCTTCTCCGCCAAGCTGCTGGGTGGTGTAGGCCAGGCCCCGGGTGTCTTTTTCGATACCCAGGGCAGTTACCACCAATTCTTCCAGCTGGTCTACACTTTCAATAAGGCTAACGGTAAAAGTGGTGTTGTTCCCAACAGGCACCTCCTCCACATTATATCCTACAAAAGAAAAAACCAGTACTGTAGCAGCATTTGGCACAGCAAGCGAAAACCTGCCATCTACATCAGTAACAGTACCGGTAGAAGTTCCCTTTACCAAAACAGTAACGCCAGGCAATGGCTGTGCAGACTTTGTTTCCAGCACTCTGCCGCTTACAGCCAGCTGTGCATGGGCGGGCGGCAAGGCTGCCAGCCCAAACAGCAAGGCCAGAAAGAAGATATGTAAAAGCTTTTCCATAGGTGGGTGATTGATTTCTGTGATCAAATTGGAAGAAATTCTTACATCTTTAAAATTTAATCCTGTTTTTTAGCCGAACAGCATAATTTTGTAGCCAAACGGCGAAATGCGATACAGCCAAAGGGTATTCTGGGCGCTTGCAAACGGTTGAAAAAGCAAAAACCGGGTACCCATTTTAAAAATAGACGTTGTTTTTTATAACTGAGAAGCAGTATCATGCATGCAGGCGACGCCAGAAATCAGTCTTAAAACTTTAGGATTTACTATATTCTTACATCTTGCTTATATTTAAGTATATTCATGAACAGCATTCATGCATACTCCTGCAGACATATCTCTTGACTCCAAAGCAACCATAAGGCTGGAATCCGGCAAATGGCGTTCAGGCAGTCTGCTGAAGACCCCCCTCTTCTACCACATTAGCTTCTGGCTGCTCTATTTTTTGCTGAACACCATGCGCTGGGGCAGCTACTTCGACGATTATGTATACTCCCTCAAATCGAACCTGGTAGAGTTCCCCATCCATATAATGCTGGTGTACTTTAACCTCTATTTTCTGCTGCCCCGCTTCCTGAGAACTAATTTGTCTATGTACGTCCTCATCCTGTTTACAGCGGTGCTGGCCCTTTCCCTGCTGCGTATTGTACTTACCTATGAGTTTGTAACAACCGATATCTGGCGGGAGTCTACCGTTAAGCAGGAGTCGCTTTTTAACCTGAACTATGTGCTGGCTGTATTTATCGGCGAGATATATGTAGTGGGGCTTACCACGGCTATCAAACTGGGTTTTGACTGGGTGGAGACCCAGAAGCTGAACCGGGAGCTGGAGCGGCGCAACCACGAAACAGAACTCTCCTTTCTGCGCTCCCAGGTACAACCGCATTTTTTCTTCAACACCCTGAACAACCTCTATTCGCTTACGCTCGATAAATCAGACAGGGCGCCTGATACCGTACTGAAGCTTTCTGAACTCATGAGCCATGTTATCTACAACGGCAATAAGCCTCGCATTGAGCTCCTGGTAGAGGTAAAGCACATTCAGAATTATATTGACCTGGAAACACTGCGCTATGGTGACAAACTGGATGTAGCCTTTGAGGTAGAGGGTGTGCTGGAAGATAAATACGTGCCCCCGCTCATTCTGATTCCGTTCATCGAAAACAGTTTTAAACATGGCATTCAGGTACGCAATGGCTGCATTCCACTGCGCATCAGGCTGGCTGTAAAGGATGAACATCTGTTTTTCACGATCTGGAACCTGCGCAACCGCGAACCTCATGCCGGCGGCAAAGCCGGCATTTTCCACAAAGGCTCCGGTATTGGCATCCAGAATACGCGGCGCAGGCTGGAGCTGATCTATGATCATAACTTTGATCTGGAAATCCAGGAATCTGCAGAGTCCTTCACTGTTTCACTAAAAGTTAAGCTCGATGAAGTTTAAATGCCTGATCATTGACGATGAGCCCCTGGCCATCAACGTCATTAAAACCCACCTGAGCCATTTCAATGCCTTTGAAGTAGTCTATACCTTCGAAAGCGCAATAGATGCCTTTAATTATCTTAGTACCAACCCGGTGCAGCTGCTCTTTCTGGATATCAACCTACCCGGGTTAAGCGGTATTGATTTCATCAAAAACCTGGATCAGCCACCGGCTGTTATTGTAACTACCGCCTACAGGGAGTATGCGGTTGAGAGTTTTGAGCTGGATGTACTCGATTACCTGGTAAAACCGGTTGCCTTCCCCCGTTTTATGAAAGCCATTGACAAGGCCACCAGCCATCTGCAGCAACTGGATAAACCACTGGCCGGAGCAGTTCAGCAGCCAGAGCCGGAGGATTATATTTTTGTGCGGGCCGACAAGAAAAATATCAAAGTACAACATGCTGATATCCTCTACATCGAGAGCCTCAAGGATTACATCCGGATAAAAACCATCTATGAAGACCTGATCGTGCACCAGAACCTGAGCCAGTTTACCAGCCAGCTGCCTGCCGAAAAATTTTTACGCATTCACCGCTCCTTTACAGTTTCCTGCGAAAAGATAAGCTCCATTTCCGGAACAAAGCTTTATGTTGGTCCCAAAGCCCTGCCCATTGGCAGAATCTTTCAGAAGGAAGTAAAGAATTCTATTCTGAACAAAGCAGGTGCAAATTAAAAGCCTAAGGGAATACCCTTTACTAACCCCCTTTATTATGCTTAATACTCCCAGGCCCTTACCTGAAAAACAGGATCAGCACCTATTTTTTTCTACCTGTTTTTCCAAAACAGCACATTTATACAGGCAATATCTCTTGATTATTATGCCCGTATTTCTGCTTTAGCATCAAAATCCCGGCTCGCAATTGCATATTCAAGCAGAATACAGCTTTAAAATCTAATATTAACTTACATCTATCTTATATGCTAATCGTTAATTTCTACCTTTGAAATATTACAAGGAATAATTGAATAAAAGTACTGGTATTCCTTTCTGCCAGTGGCTCCTCTGTTAAAAAGCTTCACTCCTATGATAAAAACTTTTACTGGTTTTACGTCCATGAGGTCTAAACTTGGCTTGGTTATTGGCCTCTGCACCTTCATTACTTCCTGTATCCTGATCATCTACACCACCACCTCGGCCCGCAACCAGGCCATTAAAGCAGCACACGAAAGCGGTACTGCCATTGCCCGCGATTATGCCGGGCAGGTAAAAGCAGAAATAGAAAAGGGCCTCACCTCTGCCAGAACCCTTGCCCAGACCTTTGCGAGCATCAAGGCAGAGCAAAACCCGCTGCCGCTTACCAGAGATGGCGCACATGCTATTTTAAGGGAAGTACTGATCCAGAACAGTTCTTTTTATGGTGCCAACACCAGCTGGGAGCCAAACGCCTTTGATGGGAAAGATGCAGAACACGCAGACTTCGATGCAGCCCATGATGGCAGCGGCAGGTTTATCCCCTACTGGTTTAAAGATGGCGGACAAATACTGGTAGAAACCACCCAGGGATATGACAAGGATGCTTATTATATGATCCCTAAAAAAACAGGTGCAGAAGTAATCATCGACCCTGTAACCTATACAGTTAATGGCAGCAAAATTTCCCTGATCACCATTGTAGCACCGGTACTGCATAATAAAAAGTTTTACGGGCTGGCAGGTATTGATATTGCCAGCGACTGGATGCAGAGCATGGTGAAAAGTTCTAATCTCTACGATGGCAAAGCGCATATCACCATTATTTCTCATAATGGCACAATAGCCGCATCTACCCAAAGCGACACCCTTATTGGAAAAAAGCTGGAGAAAATTTTCCCTGATGAAAAGGGGCAGCTGGCTGCCCTTACAAAAGGCGAAGAAGAGAGTATTTTTACAGATGCTTATCTGAAAGTGAATACTCCTGTATACATTGGTAACAGCACCACCCCCTGGCAGGTAAGCCTGCAAATACCTTCTGAACTGATCCTGGCAGAAGCTAATTCGCAGATGTGGAAAATGATTTACATCAGTGCCTTACTGCTGATCACCTCTCTTGTAATCCTGTTTGCGGTGGTGCAGAAACTACTCAGGCCCCTTGACACAATGGTGCGAATTACCCAAAGGGTATCAGAAGGCGATCTTACGGCTGAAAAGGTAAACGCAGGCAAAGACGAGATTGGCCAGATGAGCCATGCCTTTGAGACCCTCATGGCTGGGCTTAGAAAAACAACTGAATTTGCCAACCAGATCGGGCAGGGAAACCTGCAGGCAGAATTTACGGCACTAAGTGACAAAGATGTGCTGGGGCATGCGCTGCTGTCCATGCGCGATAACCTCAAAGCAGTTGCCGAAGAAGATAAAAAAAGGAGCTGGACTACAGAAGGGATTGCTAAATTCGGAGACATACTCCGAACCAACAATGATAATTATGAAACGCTGGCAAATTCGGTTCTGACTGAGCTGGTGAAGTACCTGAAGGCGAACCAGGGCAGTATGTTTATTATTTCCGGAGAAGGCAGCGAAAAGTACCTGGAGCTGGTGGCTACCTATGCCTGGAACCGCAGACGCTACAGGGATGCCAGATTTGAGATTGGAGAAGGACTTATAGGACAGGCGGTGCTGGAAAAAGATTATGTATACCTCACCGACGTGCCTGCAAATTATATCAACATCACCTCCGGTCTGGGCGATGCCAACCCCAGGTCTATCCTGATCATGCCGCTTAAAGTTAACGATGAAGTAGTAGGCGCCCTTGAGCTGGCCTTCTTCCATACACTTGAGCAGTACCAGATTGATTTTGTGGAGAAGGTTTGTGAAAACATCGCCTTAACCTTATCTACTGTACAGGTAAATGAAACAACCATCCATCTGCTGGAAGAAGCCCGTCAGATAACAGAAGAGAAACGTGCCACTGAAGAAGAGCTTCTGCAAAACCAGGAAGAACTGCAGGCTACGCAGGAAGAAATGAACAGAACGATACAGGAGCTAAGGCGGGAAAATATGCTGCTACAGCAAGGGAAGCAAAACTTCTAAGCCTAATAACTGCTCATACAAATTGCCTGAATACGCATCATCCGGAATCTTACATAAGTTAATTTAAAAAAGGCCCCTGAAGTAATCTCAGGGGCCTTTTAAGTAGAACTAATCTCTTCAAAATTCAGGATGAATTGTGTTTGTCTCGGAGGCTTAATAACGTTTTCCTATCCAGCTGAACTCATAATCAAGCTGCGGGAGTTTCATTCGGTCCGCTATCCGCTTCAGGCGATCGGGTAAGGCCATCAGATAGTCCCTGGCTTTTTCCCCTTTATCGTTCAGGTCTCCAATACGCTCTATATCCCAGCCTTTGATCAGCTTTTGAAGAATCTGGATGTAGTCGTGGGTGGTGTAAACCCCCAGTCGCTGGGCTGCATTGGAGAAGTGATCGAACGTACTGCCTATCTGTCCACCGGTTTCCCGCAGCAGGTGGGCTGGCATTACTATCTTTTTCCGCATCATATCTTCAAAAGCCAGCATCATTTCATTAGGATCTACCTCAAAGATCTTCTGTACAAAAGACTGGTATGCCCGGGCATGGCGCATCTCATCTCCGGCAATAATGGCACATATTCTGGCCAGATCGGCATTGTCGGCATTTTTAGCCAGGGCTGCTACCCTGCCATGCGACATATTGGTGGCCAGCTCCTGAAAGCTGGTATAAATAAAGCTACGATAAGGATCGCCAGCTGTCTGCAAATCAAACCCATCGGCAATCAGGTATTGGGTAGAGGCCTCTACTTCCCTCATGTTTACCCTGCCGGATAAATAGAGATAACGATTAAGCAGGTCGCCATGGCGGTTTTCTTCAGCAGACCATTTCCTCACCCATTCTTTCCAGGCGCTGTCTTTTTCCTGCTGAATTCCCTCAATAGACATCAGCCAGGCTTCGTAGGTAGGCAGTGCCTCTTCTGTAACGGTGTCCCCAATTAATACTGCCCAAAAATCATAGGGCAGCTCCCGGGCGCTTTCCTGCAGGTATTTTACTTTTTCAAAAAAATTTTCCTGTGTAGCATCGGGTAGCAAATCGGCTGGCTGCCAGCTCTTTTCTACTGTTTTCAGAAACTTCTCAATTCCTTCCTCTACAAAACCCTCGAGGTGGCGCATAACCTCTAATCTGCTATAAGCTAATTTAATCATGGGTAGTACAAAATACTGTTTGATCCTTCAATAATTAACCCTGACTGGATGTATAAGGTTTTGAATTCTATTTTATGCAAAGCAACTGCTGCGGGGCCATGCCTTTTAGTAATAGTGTATTACACCTTCACATAAACCCACAATTTACGTGAATGGATCATATACTGCTACTATTCGCATTTATTTATTCCTGTGATCGGGCTGTGCGGTAGGCGCTGACAATGATTAACCCACACCACATCTGCAACAACTTACACAGCCGCCGCAAAAGACTCCTGGAAACCTGATCAGTCAGAGAGCAGAAAAAAGACCCGCAACTATTAGCTGCAGGCCTTTTGGTTGGTTGGTTTAGGTTGGAAATGAAAATCTATTACTCCTGGCTTAGCAGGTACTGATCTATAGCAGCAGCGGCATTACGCCCGTCGGCAATAGCCCATACCACCAGTGACTGGCCCCGGTAAGCATCGCCTGCAGAGAAAATGCCTCTTACACTGGTTTGCCAGTCGTTAAGGGCAAAGTTACCACGATTATCCAGCTCAAAGGGGAAGTTTACCGTGAAGGCATCATGTGCCGGGCGCTCGTAACCAATGGCTATAAAAGCCAGGTCACAGGGGAGTATCTTCTCACTTTCAGGAATAATGCTGTACTCCTTAGGGTTCTTCCACTCCAGCTCCACCACCTTCAGACCGGTAACCTGACCATTTTCGTCGGCAATGAATTCTTTTGTAAGCCAGCCCCAGCTACGCTCGCAGCCTTCCTGGTGGGAGCTTGAAGACGAGTAGGTCATGGGCCACTCTGGCCATGGGTTGTCCGGGCTACGCTCCATCGATGGCATGGGGCGGTACTGCAGCTGTGTGATTGATTTGGCAAACTGCCGGTTAGCAGTGCCCACACAGTCTGAACCCGTATCGCCTCCGCCAATCACCAGCACATGCTTATCGCGTGCGTCGATGTCTACTGCTTCGGGAATAGTTTCGCCGGCAACTTTGCGGTTTTGCAGCGAAAGGTATTCCATGGCAAAATGTACTCCTTTGAACTCAGTGCCCGGAATTGAGAGTGCTCTTGGCTTGGTAGAACCGATGCACAGTAACACAGCATCGTAATCTGCATTTAACTGCTCCAGGGTAATATTTTTGCCAATTTCAATTCCATAGCGAAACTCTATACCCTCCTGCTCCATAATGGCCAGGCGGCGGTCAATGGTATATTTTTCAAGCTTGAAATCAGGAATGCCATAACGCAACAGGCCACCGGCCTTATCGTCGCGCTCAAATACCACCACCCTGTGGCCGGCCTGGTTAAGCTGTGCAGCAGCAGCCATGCCTGCAGGGCCTGAACCCACTACTGCTACTGCATAGCCGGTTCTGCTTTTTGGAATCTGCGGTTTTACCAGTCCCAGCTCAAAGGCCTTCTCGGCAATTGATTTTTCTATATGCTCGATCGTAACGGCCGGTTTGTTGATAGACAACACGCAGCTCGACTCGCAGGGTGCAGGGCAAATACGACCGGTAAATTCCGGGAAGTTATTTGTTTTGAAAAGTACCTTTGCAGCACGCTCCCACTCACCTTCGTACACGGCATCATTGAAATCCGGGATCAGGTTGCCCAGCGGGCAGCCCTGATGACAGAAAGGCACACCGCAGTCCATACAGCGGGCTGCCTGCTGCTGTGTTTTATCTTCAGGAAAATCCTGATATATTTCTTTTGAATCTTTTACTCTTTCCTTTGGGTCGCGTACCAGCGGCAGCTCCCGGTCATAGACAAGGAATCCATCTATTTTTCCCATCAGGCAACAATTTTTAACGCTTGAGAATCTTTCGTTTGAAGCACCAGCTTCAGGTCATGTGGCATTACCTTGCGGAAATGGTGCTGATGCTCAGCCCATGCCTGCAGCAGTTCTTTTGCTACAACACTGCCTGTATAATTAAAGTGCTCCTGCAGCTTCTGCTCAATCCAGGCCAGATCATCGCACTCCGGCTGTTCTATGCCTACCATATCGAGGTTGCACAGCTCGTTGAAACGATTCTCCGGATCGTATACATAAGCCATACCACCACTCATACCTGCGGCAAAGTTTTTGCCCACACTGCCCAGTACCAGCACTTTACCGCCGGTCATGTACTCGCAGCCATGGTCGCCAATACCTTCTACCACTGCTTCTGCACCCGAGTTACGTACGCAGAAACGCTCACCGGCCATACCATTGATGTACACATTGCCCGAGGTGGCGCCATAGAGGGCAACGTTCCCGCAAATAATGTGCTCATGAGCAGCATAGCGGCTCTCACGGAATGGCTGCAGGATAAGCTTGCCTCCGGAAAGGCCTTTACCCATATAGTCATTGGTTTCCCCTACCAGGCGGAAGCTGATACCCGGTGCCAGGAAGGCACCAAAGCTTTGCCCGGCAGAACCGTTGAAGGTAGCATTAAAGCTCTCCTCCTTCAGCCCTTCCTTACCATAGGCTTTTGAAACCTCGTAAGAAAGCATGGCCCCAACGGAGCGGTCTATGTTGATGATCGGATACTCCAGCATATCGGTCTTACCTTTCTGGAAATCGCGGATCAGCTGACGGTCAAGTACTGCTTCGATCTCGTGATCCTGCGCCACCTGCTGATAAGCACCCAGGCCATCACGTACAGGCTCCTGGAACAGCATCGGGAACAGGTTCAGCTTCGTAAGCTTCCAGTGGTCCAGCTGGCGGGCTTTCAGCACGTGCGACTGGCCTACCATTTCATTGATGGACCGGAAGCCCAGCTGTGCCATAATTTCACGCAGCTCCTCTGCCATAAAGGTGAAGAAGTTCACAATATGGTCGGGGTTACCGGTAAAGAGCTTGCGCAGCTCAGGATTTTGGGTGGCAATACCCACAGGGCAGGTATTCAGGTGACATTTACGCATCATGATACAGCCTTCTACAATGAGTGCGGCTGTACTAACACCCCATTCTTCAGCTCCCAGCAGGGTAGCCACGGCAATGTCGTAACCCGTCATGAGCTTACCATCCGTCTGCAGCACCACGCGGCTGCGAAGTTTATTTTTCAGCAGGGTCTGGTGTGCTTCTGCAAGGCCCATCTCCCAGGGCAAACCTGCATGGCGGATAGAGCTTAGCGGACTGGCACCGGTACCACCATCGGCACCTGATATCAGGATGGCATCTGCCTTTGCTTTAGCCACACCAGCCGCAATGGTTCCTACCCCTGCTTCTGCCACCAGTTTCACGTTGATACGTGCGGCAGGATTAGCATTCTTCAGGTCAAAGATCAGCTGTTTCAGGTCTTCGATCGAGTAAATATCGTGGTGTGGCGGCGGTGATATAAGGCCTACACCAGGCGTAGAGTGGCGCACGCGTGCAATCCATCCGTCTACTTTGTGGCCCGGAAGCTGCCCGCCTTCGCCAGGTTTGGCACCTTGTGCTACTTTAATCTGCAGCTCATCGGCATTGGACAGGTAATGGCTGGTAACACCAAAGCGGCCGGAGGCAACCTGCTTGATCGCAGAGCGTTCAGAATGGCCGTTAGGCCTTGGCAGGTAACGGTTCTCATCTTCCCCACCCTCGCCACTGTTGCTTTTGCCGCCAATGCGGTTCATGGCAATGGCCAGGGTACTGTGCGCCTCGTGCGAAATAGATCCGAATGACATGGCACCTGTGGCAAAACGCCTCATGATGCTCTCTACCGGCTCTACCTCCTCCAGAGGAATAGCCTGCTGCTCCCGGAACTCCAGGAGGCTGCGCAGGGTAACCGCTGCATCCATCTGCTGCGATCGCACTGCTTTAGAGTACTGCCTGTAGACGTTGTAATCGTTCAGTTTGGTAGACTTCTGCAGGTAGTGAATTACCTCTGGCTGCAGCAGGTGCGCTTCGCTGTTTCTGCGCCAGGCATAAAAACCTCCTGTTTCCAGCAGCTCGTCTTCAGAATTAAAAGCTGCAGCATGCCTGATGAGGCACTCTTTCTCCAGCTCCTCAAAACCAAGTCCACCAAGGCGGCTAATGGTACCTCGGAAGCATTTTTCCATCACCTCCTCACCAAAGCCTATACACTCAAAAATCTGAGCACTCTGGTAAGACTGCAGGGTACTGATGCCCATTTTTGACATGATTTTGAGCAAACCATTGCCAATAGCCTCTATGTATTTAACAATGTGCCTGGATACCGGCAGCTCGCTACCCAGCTTACCCTTCTCGTGCAGCAATGTAATAGTATCATAAACGAGGTATGGATATACCGCACTGGCGCCATAACCTATGATGGTAGCAAAATGATGTGTTTCCCAGGCATCGCCTGCTTCTACCACCAGACCTGTTTTGGTTCTGATGCGTTTTTCGATCAGGTGATGGTGCACCGCACCAATGGCGAGCAGTGATGGAATAGCCACACGGCCTTCGCCAACCTTACGGTTAGAGATGATCATGATCTTGGCTCCCTTGCGCACAGCTGCTTCAGCTTCTCTGCAGATTCGGTTAATGGCACTAAGCATACGCCCCTCTTCCTGGCCGGCAGCAAAGGTAGCGTCCAGGTAATGGTGAGGATAACCTTCTTTCTCCAGGTGCAGCAGTTTATAAAAGTCTTCATGACTTAGCACCGGCTGCGACAGGTGGATCTGGCGTGTATGCTCGGGCGTTTCATCCAGGATGTTCAGCGATCCTCCCAGGCGGGTGAACAGCGACATCACCAAACGCTCGCGGATGGAGTCGATTGGCGGGTTACTTACCTGTGCAAAATACTGTTTAAAGTAATTCGATACATGCTGGCTCTGTTTGGAGAGCACAGCCAGCGGAGCATCGGCACCCATACTGCCCACAGGCTCTTTGCCGCTCACAGCCATGGGCTTGATAATCATTTTAAGGTCTTCTTCGGTATAGCCATAAGCTTTCTGCTTCTGTCTAAGCTCCGAAGGCTGCACAGGCTCCAGGGGCACCTGTGGGTCAGGGCGCAGGCGCAGCTTAAGGCGCTGCTGCTTGATCCATTCAAAGTATGGCTTATCGCTGCATACCCGCTCCTTGATTTCTTCATCTTCAATAATGCGGCCTTCCGTCAGGTCGGCAAGCAGCATTTTACCAGGCTGCAGGCGGCCACGTTTCACCACTGTAGCCGGGTCTACCGTAAGGGCTCCTGTTTCAGAAGCCATAATCAGCTGGCCCTGGTTGGTAATGCAGTAACGCACCGGACGCAGGCCATTGCGGTCGAGCGTAGCCCCTACCTGCTTTCCATCGGTAAAGAAAAGGGCAGCGGGGCCATCCCAGGGCTCCATAAGTGCCGCATGAAATTTATAGAATGCCTTACGAACCGGGTCCATCTGGCGGTTATCCTGCCAGGCCTCGGGCACCATCATCATCATAACGTGCGTGAGGGGCCGGCCGGCCAGCGTAAGCAGCTCTACCATAGAATCGAGGTTGGCAGAGTCAGAGTTATCGGGCAGGGTTATGGGAAGCAGCCACTGCAGTTCCTCGTCGCTGAAGAGCGGCGATTTCAGGCTGGCTTCTTTAGATTTCATTTTGTTCAGGTTACCCCTGATGGTGTTGATCTCACCATTGTGGGCAATAAAACGGAATGGCTGTGCCAGGCGCCACTTGGGGAAAGTGTTGGTAGAAAAGCGCGAATGCACCACGGCCAGTGCAGAGGTGAATACCGGGTTGCGGAGATCGTCATAGTAAGCCTCCAGCTGATCGGTTTTCAGCTGTCCTTTATAAACAATGGTTCTGCTGGAGAAGCTTACCACGTAGTAAGAATCTGCCTCGGCATATAGTGATTTGGCAACCTCCTGTGTGGCAAGTTTACGCAAAACATAAAGTTTGCGCTCAAGCTCATCTCCTGACAGCTTTTTATCTATAGGTTTTACAAAAACCTGCTCAATATGCGGTTCTACAGCCCTTGCTTCGTGTCCAGGCACATTTTCATCTACCGGCACTACCCGGTAAGCCAGCAGCTCAAAGCCCATCTTGCCAATACACATGTTCAGTATTCGTCGGCATCTGTCACGCAGCTCGGCGCTTTTGGGGAAGAAAACCATACCAACGCCATAGCCACCTGCTTCGGGCAGGGCTACAGAAACTTTATTCAGCTCTTCGGCAAAGAAGTTGTGAGGTACCTGCACCAAAATGCCGGCACCATCACCCGTATTGGGGTCGCTGCCTGTAGCACCGCGATGTTCCATGTTTTTAAGCATGGTAAGTGCATCGCGTACTACCGCATGGGTTTTATCGCTGTTTAAATTTACAACACAACCCACCCCACAGGAATCATGTTCCAGTTCAGGTGTGTAGAGTCCTTTCAGTTCTTGCATCATTATTCCAAAATGAGCTTTAAAGATAATATCAGGGGGCAATAGAATCATTAACTTACAACCAAATTTTCAAAAAATAAAGAAATAATATTTCGAGCAAATCAGTTGTAACAGATTATTATACCGAAAACAGGCTTTATTTACGAATTAAAACGTTTGCACTGGTACCTTACTGAATTCAATAATTTTCTCAATATTTATGGGGAATATTTCCAGTATCAGCAGGATTTGCACGCTCAGGGGCAATTTGCAGTTTTAAAGTAGTTCTGTTTCAAGTTGTGCAACATCATTTTATAAGAAATAATTTACTAAATCTGCAAATCTCTCTTTATTTACCATTTTTTTTCTAAAACCATTACCAATCTTACAACCAAAGCTAGGTTTTATTGAATCCGGCATCGATTGCGCTGCGCTGCCTGAAATACCAGATCTGCCCGGGCTGACAGCAGCTGTAACCACCCCGCTGTAGCATTTGCCGGGGCCTGTTGCTACTAAAGTTTACAGGACATTTTACCAGAAAAGCTTTGCCTGCCCTGCAGTACATATGTTGATGTAAAACATCCACTATTCTTAGCTTGCAGCCACAACAACTATATCAATATCTTTGTACCTTGTAGCTAATACCTTGTATACCTGAATATGCGCATTGGGCAGGACATTATAGCGGAGTTGCAGCAACGGCTGGACATTGAGGAAGTTGTAGGAGATTATGTTACACTAAAGCGAAAAGGACGCAATCTGTGGGCCTGCTGCCCCTTTCATGACGAAAAATCTCCCTCTTTTTCCGTAGCACCCGATAAAGGTATATACAAATGCTTTGGCTGCGGCAAAGCCGGCGATGCCATTAATTTTGTAATGGAGGTAGACAGCCTAAGCTTTACAGACGCCGTAAAGCAGCTGGCGCAAAAATATGGTATAGAGCTGCCCGAAGAAGAACCCGAGCCCCAGGACCTGCAGGAGCACCAGGAAAAAGAAAGTCTCTACATTGTACTTAAATTTGCTGCCGATTACTTTCAGCAGCTGTTAAAGGAGCACCCCGAGGGTAAAAGCATTGGCTACAGCTACCTGAAAGAACGTGGCTTTCCCGATGCAATCATTCAAAAATTTGAGCTGGGCTACAGCATAGATGCCTGGGATGGCCTGTTGAAAGCCGCAACAGAAAAAGGCTACAGCGCCGACCTGCTCGATAAGGCCGGTCTGATCATTCGCAAGGAAGACAAGACCTACGACCGCTTCAGGGGCCGGGTGATCTTCCCCATCCACCACCCCTCGGGTAAACCCATTGCCTTTGGTGCCCGCCAGCTTAAAACCGATAAGAAGCAGCCAAAATACATTAACTCGCCGGAAACACCCGTTTACCACAAAAGCAATGTGCTGTATGGCATGCACCTGGCGAAGAAACTGATACGCCAGCACGATAACTGCTACCTGGTAGAAGGCTATACCGATGTTATTTCGCTGCACCTTTGCGGCATCGAAAATGTAGTGGCCTCCAGCGGCACATCACTTACCGTAGAGCAAATTCGCCTGATCAGCCGCTATAGCAAACACATCACTGTGCTTTATGATGGCGACCCTGCCGGCATGAAAGCCTCTCTGCGCGGTATTGATATGATTCTGGAAGGTGGATTGCTGGCCAAGGTAGTGGTGTTTCCCGAGGGTGAAGACCCCGACAGCTACAGCCGCAAAGTAGGCGCAACAGCATTTGCCGCTTACCTTAAGGAAGAGGCCACCGACTTTGTGGTATTCAAGACCAAGCTCCTTTTAAAAGAGGCTGGCAACGACCCCCTGCGCCGAACCGAGGTAGCACGCGATATTTTAGGAAGCATAGCCCTGCTGGCTGATCCGGTTGCACAATCTGTTTACCTGCGGGAGTGCAGCACCCTGCTGAACGTAGATGAAGCGGTGCTGATGGCAGAGCTGCAAAAACTGCTGCGCCGCAAAAAGGGGCAGGAAGCTCACGACTATGCGGCAGCGGCAGCAGATCCCCTGCCCCAGGCAGCTCCTGCCGAGCCGCAAAAAGCCACCACCAGCGAAGAAAGCCTTTCGCTGCAGGAGCGGGAAAGTGTGCGCCTGCTGCTTCGCTATGGCTTTCATCAGGTGGGTGAAAACCTGCCCCTGCACCAGTACCTGCTGCAGGAAGTGGCCGAGATTGATTTTCAGACCCCTGTGTACCGCGAAATTCTGGACCTGTACCGCCAGCAGCTGCAGTCGGGCAAAGTGATCAATGAGCAATTCCTGCTGCAGCATGGCAGTGCAGCGGTAAAAGAGGTAGTAGCCGATTTGAGCATTAGCCGCTACGAATTAAGCAATGCCTGGCAGGAGCGCCATAACATTTATACAACCCAGGAATCAGACCACCTGGAGAAGGCAGCCCTGCAAAACATACTACGCTTAAAATTCCGGCTGGTACGTACCCTTATACGCGAAAATCAGCAACAACTGCACGGCAATATCAGCCCCGAAGAGGTAGACCAGGTACTGCTGGTACATCAGGAATTAAAAAAAGCAGAAATGGAGTTAGCAGGTCTTTTAGGCAATGTTATTGCCGGATAAAACTGTTTGTTGAAAAAAATATCTAAAAGCTTCAACCTCTGCTGATTAATACCGTACCAAACTGTACATCCCTTTTGTAGTAAATTATTTAAGGATGTTTAATGGATGTTGAGTTATTCTGATTTAACTACCACGAAAGGAGCATTTCCAGGTAAAGGCTCCTGAAGTTACCTCCATAATGCGGAAGCGAACGGCAACAGTATTATTTATGTTCTTGTTCTTAGATTGGCTATTTACTGCTACCTTTGGCCTGGTTTACATACAGGCCTAATTGACCATTGATCAACTAAGAACCAGCCCATGAACGAGGAACAACTGCTAGACACTATAGAAGAAGCTATTGAAGCTATTCGCAAAGGTGAAGTGATTATAGTGGTAGACGATGAAGATCGTGAAAATGAAGGGGATTTTATCTGTGCGGCGGAGTGTGTGACGCCGGAGATCATTAATTTCATGGCAAAGCATGGCCGGGGCCTGATTTGTGCATCACTTATCGAAGATCGGTGCGAAGAATTAGGTCTGGAGCTGATGGTGGGTAAAAATACGGCCACCTTCGAAACACCCTTTACAGTATCGGTAGACCTGATCGGCCACGGTACCAGCACAGGAATTTCGGCCAGCGACAGGGCAAAAACCATTCGGGCACTGGTGAATCCGGATACCAAACCCGAAGAACTGGGCAAGCCCGGGCATATCTTCCCGCTAAAAGCAAAACGGGGGGGTGTACTGCGCAGGGCAGGTCATACCGAAGCAGCCATAGACCTGGCTCGTTTGGCAGGTTTTAGCCCGGCAGGTGTGCTGGTAGAGATCATGAACGAAGATGGCAGCATGGCCCGCCTGATGGATTTAAAGGCCGTTGCAAAACATTTTGGTTTAAAGCTGGTCTCTATCAAGGACCTTATTGCTTACAGGCTGAAAAACGAAAGCCTGGTGAGCCGTGAAATTGAAGTGAACATGCCCACCATCTGGGGCGATTTTAAAATGGTAGCCTTTCGGCAGACGAACACTAACGAAATGCACCTGGCCCTGGTAAAGGGAGAATGGAAAGTGGGAGAGCCAGTACTGGTACGGGTACACAGCTCATGCGTAACGGGAGATATCTTCGGATCATGCCGTTGCGATTGTGGCCCCCAGCTGCACGCTGCCATGCAAATGGTAGAAAAAGCAGGCAAGGGTGTGGTGCTGTACATGAACCAGGAAGGGCGCGGAATTGGATTACTCAACAAACTAAAAGCGTATAAACTACAAGAGGATGGTTACGACACGGTACAGGCCAACCTGCAGCTTGGTTTTCAAATGGATCACCGCGACTATGGAGTAGGCGCGCAGATCTTGCGTGAACTTGGTATCAGCCAGATAAGACTGATCTCCAACAACCCTAAAAAACGAGCTGGATTAATAGGTTACGGACTGGAAATTGTAGACAGTGTGCCCATTGAGATTGCGCCTAATGAACATAATGAACATTACCTGCGGACAAAACGGGATAAAATGGGGCACACAATTATGCGGGAAGAAGAAACCTGATAATCTAATAACGTTCCATGATCAATTTTTTCAAAACTAGTACTTTTTTAACTTTACTTTTTCTTACTTACTCCTACAGCCTATCTGCACAGCAATGGTCCCGTACCTGGTACCCGGGACATCTGGTAAGTATCTCCGGCGATACCCTTGAGGGTGATCTTCGCTATGACATTGAAAATGATGCCGTACAGATAAGGCTGGAAAATGAACGTGTACATACCTTTAGCGGAAAAAAGGTGCTGACCTTTGAAATCCAGGAGCATCCGCGGCGCAGCAAAAGACGCTTTTACGCCCTCCCCTACGAGCAGAGAAATTCATTCTTTACCTCTCGCCTTTTTGAAGTATTATATGAAGGTAAGCTTACGCTGCTTTGCCGCCCCTACATGGAACACATCAACAATGTGGATACCAGGGAGGATGATTCCGGTAAAAAGAAAAACGATCCTTACTACGAATATTATTTCCTGAACGACGATGGTATAGTTCACCTCTACAGACCACGCTTAGGCCGTTTGCTTTCCTTTATGAGCGCTAAACACAGGGATGTACGGAATTATATGAGACAGCATCATCTGCGTTACGATCAAATGCGCGACCTGGTACGAATAACGGCTTATTACAACGCATTACCGGCAGCAAGCAGTCCGAAAGAGCAAACGCTGCAGCCCGAGTAATAAAGGTGCAGATTGTTGCTCCATCAATAAAGCCCTGCCTTGTAGAGGTAGTAAGTAAGGGTATCATTCAGAATTAAGGTATATCTATAACACTCTTTATTCAATAAACTGAAATTGCCGTAGCACTTCTGTGTGGTCAGTGGTTTTATATTGATCATTAGCTTTTCTTTACTTAAGCACGAATCCAGCTCATCTATTCTTGTAATGCTCCTTTGCCGGGCCGATATTTGGGCCTTTGCAAAAGAAACCTCATGAAAAAGAAACCCTTAATTCTTATATCTAACGACGACGGTATTACAGCACCAGGAATCAGAACACTGGTGATGCTCATGAAAGAACTGGGCGAAGTAGTTGTAGTTGCACCCGATGGCCCACAATCTGGCATGGGCCATGCCATCACAATCGGAAATACCCTGCGCCTTTACAAAACCGATGTTTTTGAAGGAGTAGAGGCTTACAAATGTTCCGGCACGCCTGCAGATTGCATCAAGCTGGCCAAATATTATGTGCTGAAAGATAAATGGCCCGACCTGGTGGTGAGCGGTATCAACCATGGCAGCAACACCTCCATCAGTGTATTGTACAGCGGTACCATGTCGGCAGCCATAGAGGCAGCCATAGAAGGTATGCCTGCCATAGGCTTTTCACTTTGTGATTATGATCCTGAAGCAGATTTCAGCCACACCCACGAGGTAGTGCTGAAGGTGGCAAAGCAGGCGCTGGAACATGGTATACCCAAAGGAGTAGCCCTGAACGTAAACATCCCTGCCAAACAAAACGAAACAATAAAAGGTGTAAAGGTCTGCCGGCAGGCACGGGCCAAATGGCAGGAGCAGTTCGATGAGCGCTTCGACCCCAACGGCAGGCGTTATTTCTGGCTGGCCGGAAACTTTGTAAATCACGATAAGGGAGAAGATAATGATGAGTGGGCTATTGCCAACAACTGGGCCTCACTGGTGCCCGTTCAGTTCGACATGACCGCCCACCACGCCATCAGTGAAATAAACGAAGGCTGGTCGCTGTAAAGAATTCCAGGGATCTACATAAATCATGCGGCATTCGCCATCATGATAGCTCTGACCATAGCCCATTCCCGGGCTATGGTTTTTTTATACGCTTTTTGATTTAAGCGCATAAGCTTAGTACTTTTGGTGCCGAACCCAACAGTAGCCCCAGCCTGGTTTACTGTTAAAACACTTCCCATGCCTTTTGCGACTGAGAAATATGGCAGCCAGCTGCTCCTTGGCTTATTCATTATAATTTGCGCTGCATTAGTGATCAGGATAAAAGTGGAAGCTACTCACTACACCTCTCCCGATTCTCACTTCTATATGCGCGTTGCTGATAATTTACTGGAGGGTAAAGGCCTGGTGGCGCCGATGCATCTAAATTTTCCTTTCAGGGAAAAAGAAAAGGAGTATTACTTTGCCGTATGGCCTGCGGGTTATCCGCTGCTAATTGCCGGAGTATCGAAAGTAACCCAAACATCCACCCTGGTAGCTTCCAAAATTGTTAATATTATTTTTCTTGGGCTGATGTTTCTCCTGCTTTACAGCTGGTTTGGCAGGCTTGCCTGGTTTCCTGCGCTTTACTTCTGCTCCTTCAATCTGCTTGAGGTCTATTCCTACACCTGGTCTGAAGGGCCGTTCCTTTTCTTTGTAATGTATCTGTGCTTTCTGCTGCACAAGGATCAAAAGCAAGAAGAAGATTCGCTGCTCTTTCTAAAGTTATTCCTGTGTCTTTTTTCACTGTTCATGCTGAGGTATGCAGGCATCATATTCTACTCATTCGCCGGCCTGTATTTTCTAAAACACCTCTACTACAGAGAACATAAAAAAAGCTGGCATTACTTTACAGCCCTGGTATTCGCCTCCGGGCTTGCCTTTGGCTATTTGTGGCTCAACAAGAAAAACAGCGGTTTCTTTACAGGCATGGACCGGATCCGCCCCGAGGCAGAATCCTTTTCTTATTTCACAGAACTGCTCCTGCAGGGCCTGTTCAATGAGTTTGCAGTTATCAGAAACTACTATTTCAGAGACTATACTGATTTCCTGTTTCTTACCCTTTTTATCGTACAGCTTGGGCTACTTTATTATGTTATCAGACAAACTAAACAACAGGGAGGCAGTGCTGTGGCAACCAAGGCTGTCTGGAAAAATCTGCTACTGCAGGCAGGCGTTTATTACCTGCTTGCAGTAACCATTCTTAGAAAAATAGATCCTTTTGATGAGTTCAACTACCGTATCCTGGCACCTTTTTCAGTTCCTATATTCATATACCTGCTAAGTACCTTAAGCAGCGAATCCAGTAAGCCTGTTTTCAGGCAGGTATGGCCCTGGCTAAGCGGCTTTTTTCTGCTTTCGCTCCTGATGAACCTGCCCAAACAATTTCTCATTGAGCTATTCACAGGAGCAAAGCTTCCGCTATAGGGAAACTGACCGGATCCTACCTGGCATCAGACTACTTTCAGAACAGTTTCAGGATAGGTTTTATCCAGGGTGAAGAAGAAGGTGGCGCCCATGCCCTGGCTGGACTCGGCCCATACTTTGCCTCCATGCCTTTCTATAATGCGCTTTACAATGTTCAGGCCGATGCCGGTGCCTTCATATTCTTTTTCGGTATGCAGGCGCTGAAAGGCACCAAAAAGCTTATCATAATCTTTCATATCGAAACCGGCTCCATTGTCTTTTACATAGTAAATGGGCGAGCCGTTGTTTCGTATGGCACCAACATCAATTTTGGGAGAGGCACTCTTTTGAGAATATTTAATGGCATTGGATATAAAATTGATCCAGACCTGCCGGATCATATTCTCATCGCACATGGCCCGGGGCAAATCATGCACCACAATCTGAAAACCTTCAAGCGGTTTATAAGCAGAAATTTCCCTAAGCACTGCCTGCACCATGCTGTTCATGTCCAGCTCTGCCTTTTTCAGCTCTGCATTTGCCTGGCGGGAGAACAGCAGCAGGTTTTTCACCAGCTTCGACATTTTCTGAGTGCTCTCCACCACCATGTGCAGCATCTTCTGTCCGCTCTCATTCAGCTTATCACCTTGCTGGCGGATGAGCAGGTTCGTTAAGCCGTTAATGTTATTCAGGGGCGACATCAGGTCGTGGGATACCGAATAGGCAAAGGCATCCAGCGACTGCAGCTCAGCCAGCTTATCCTGCAGGTCTTTGTTCAGCGCTTTTATTTTTTTCTCTGATAACTTCCGCTCCATTACCTCCCGCTCCAGCTCCTGGTTAATGGCACGCAGGGTTTCTTCCTGGGCAATCAGTCTCTTGTTTTTTAAGCTTAGGTCTACAAATGCCCCCACCTTTGCCCTTAACAAATCTGGCACTACCGGTTTTCTGATGTAATCGATGGCGCCTGATTTGTAGCCTTTATAGATATTTTCTTCAATATCCATGGCCGTTAAAAAGATGATGGGGATGTTTTTAAGCTTCTCCCTGCCGTAGATCAGCTCTGCGGTTTCAAAACCATCCATACCCGGCATCACCACATCCATGATGATGAGGTAAAAGTCAGGTTCATCCAGCAAACACTGCAGCGCTTGTCGACCGGAGTTGGCTTTCACGATCTGATATTCTTCATTCATCAGAATAGTTTCCAGTGCCAGCAGGTTTTCATCCCGGTCATCCACCAGAAGAATTTTGATTTCGGAAGCGTTTTCCATCAGTGTTGTCTACTAAAATTAAGATTAGTACGCACATTCATGCAACCATATCCGCATCAGCGAAACCAGCTGAGTCATGTCCAATGGTTTTGTAATATAATCAGAAGCACCGGCTTCCAAACATTTTTCCCGATCGCCCTTCATTGCCTTGGCAGTTACTGCAATGATCGGAATAGCGGCATTATTAATCTCATTCCTGATGATCTGGATGGTTTCAAAACCATCCATTTCCGGCATCATAATATCCATCAGCACAATATCAACATCGTTGGGCTGCTGCAGCACATCAATGGCTTTGCGGCCACTGTCTGCCGTAATCATCTCCAGCCCGTATTCTTCCAGGGCACTCACCAGCGCAAAGATATTACGTACATCATCATCCACAATCAGGGCTTTCTTACCTTTCATGATGCTGGACGAAGGGTGCGCGTCCTTAATGATCTTCTGTTTTTCCACAGGTATGGTCATAAAGTTCCGGTGCAGGAAAAAGCTTACCAGGTCCAGCAGCTTACCAATAGAAGTTGCCGTTTTCAGGATGGTTCCCCGGGATACCTGCTTAAACTTTGAAATTTCTTCTTTCGATAAATCTTTTGCAGAATACACAATCATGGGGGTATCCACAAGCTTTACTTCGGTTTCCAGTTTGCCCACCAGCTCAAGGCCGGTAATATCCGGGAGCAGGAGGTCCAGTACAATGGCATCGAATCTTTTTTGCCTGATTAAACTGATAGCTTCATCGCCAGAGGCTGCATTGGTGATCTGCAGGTCCTCCCCCTCCAGAATATCAGCAATCCTGGTGTATTCTTCATGAGCATCTTCAATCACCAGCACTTCACGCACCTTTTTGCGGTTAAATTCATTGATCTTTTCCATCATCCCGTTTACCCCGGTGGCCGTAACGCCTTTGCCTAACACATTATAAGCCCCCAGCTTGTAGGCAAGGGTTCTGTCGCTGGTGTTTACGGAGGTAACACTTACAGGAATACTGCGGGTGATCAGGTCATTTTTCAGACGGTCCAGCACCTTCCAGCCATCTATATCGGCCAGGTTGATATCCAGAATAATGGCCACTGGTTTGTACTGGTTGATCATTTCAAACACAAGGCCTCCCTTGTTGGTGATGATGAACTTATAGCCATTGGCTTTGGCCTTTTCACGCACCAGTTCTACCAGAGGGGCATTTTCCATCACCACCAGAATAACCCTGTCCCTGGTTTTGATAATGGCCCGGTCGTCTTCCCACTCATAGGGTTTAGCTATTTCTACCTTGCTGATGGCATGGAGTGGGTGCAGCTCATGCTCCTTGAGTGCATTTCCCTCCCGGAACGTTAGTTTTTCCTCCTGGTAGCTCTTTTCCAGTAATTTAGTGGCAGCTTTGGGTTCAGCCAGTTCTTCATCGTGTATGGCATCGATGGTATCATAGTTCAGCGGCAGGTACAGGGTAAAGGTGCTGCCTTCGCCCAGGTCACTGTCCAGCTCCATGGTACCTCCCAGCAGACTGGTTAAGCCCTTGCTGATCGATAGCCCCAGGCCGGTGCCGCCAAATTTACGGCTGGTAGAGCCCTCGGCCTGCTGGAAGGCCTCAAATATGATCATTTGTTTTTCCTTGGAGATACCAATACCGGTATCCTGAATTTCGAAGCCTATCACCTTGGAGGCTTTGCTAAGCACCGGGCTGTTAAAGCGCTTGTTCTTGTCTGCCACAAATACGCTTAAGGACACACTGCCTTTTTCCGTAAATTTAAAGGAATTGGAGAGCAGGTTTTTCAGGATCTGCTTCAGGCGCTGTGAGTCGGTCTCGATATACTCAGGCAGGTTCAGGTCCTGCTTAATATTAAACTTGATCTTTTTGTAATCGGCCATATGCCTGAAGGTAAGCTCCACAAAATCAACAATTTCACTAAAGCTAACCGGTGCATTATCAACCGTAACCACCCCGGATTCGATTTTGGAAAGGTCCAGAATATCGTTGATCAGGTTTACCAGGTCGTTGCCGCAGGAGTTAATGGTTTTAGAGTACTGCACCTGCTTGTCAGAAAGGTTGCCATCTACGTTTTCCGACAGCTGCTGCGACAGGATGAGCAAGCTGTTGAGCGGTGTTCGCAGCTCGTGCGACATGTTGGCAAGGAACTCCGACTTGTACTTGGAGGTAATCATGAGCTGGGCTGCCTGCTCCTCTAGCGATTTACGGGCAATTTCCACCTCGTTATTCTTTTGCTCAAGCTCCTCCTTCTGCTTGGCCAGCAGGTGTGCTTTTTCCTCCAGCTCTTCGTTGGTAATACGGAGCTCCTCCTGCTGCAGCTTAAGCTCTGCTGCCAGTGTTTGCGACTGCTCCAGCAGGATTTCAGTACGTGTATTGGAGGTAATGTTGTTCAACACAATACCGATGGATTCGGTTAGCTGCTCCAGGAAGTACAAGTGCGTCTGGCTAAAGGTCTGGAAAGAAGCCAGCTCCAGCACGCCTTTTACCTGGTCTTCGAACAGGATAGGCAGCACAATTACGCTTAATGGATTTGCCTCACCCAGTCCTGAATTTATCCTGATGTAATCACCAGGCACATTGGTGAGCAAAATGCGTTCGCGTTCGGCGGCACACTGTCCTACCAGGCTTTCGCCTATGTTGCAGTATTCAATAGAGCTGCTGCTGCGTACGCCGTAGCCGCTGATGAGCTTCAGCCTGGCTGCCTGCTGTTCTGTCTGGTTTTCCAGGATATAGAATACACCATGCTGGGCAGATACCACACGGGCAAGTTCTGAAAGGATTACCTGCGACAGTGCAGAAAGGTCTTTCTGGCCCTGCAGCATCTGGTTGAATTTAGCAAGGTTCGATTTCAGCCAGTCCTGCTCCTGGTTACGGAGCGTGGTTTCACGAAGAATGGCCGTCATCTGGTTGATGGTATCTTTCAGGGCTTCTACTTCCCCTTTTGCTTCCACATTAATGGTTCGGGTAAGGTCACCTTTGGTTACCGCAGAGGCCACATCGGCAATGGAGCGTACCTGCGTGGTAAGGTTATCGGCCAGCTGGTTTACGTTGTCGGTCAGGTTTTTCCAGATACCCAGAGCACCCGGTACAGAGGCCTGTCCGCCCAGTTTACCCTCGGCTCCTACCTCGCGTGCCACGGTGGTTACCTGGTCGGCAAAGATGCCAAGCGTATCCGTAAGTTCATTGATCGTATCAGCCAGTGAGGCAATTTCTCCCTTGGCATCGAGGGTTAATTTACGCTTCAGGTCACCATTAGCCACGGCTGTTACAATGCGGGCGATACCCCGCACCTGGTCAGTCAGGTTATTCGCCATCTGGTTTACCGAGTCTGTTAAGTCCTTCCAGGTACCAGCCACCCCTTTTACCTGCGCCTGGCCACCCAGAATACCCTCGGTACCTACCTCCCGTGCCACCCTTGTTACCTCGTAGGCAAATGAGTTCAGCTGGTCCACCATGGTGTTGATGGTGTTTTTAAGGTCCAGGATCTCGCCCTTCACGTCCATGGTCACCGTTTTGGAAAGGTCACCGCTGGCCACCGCTTTCGTAACCTCTGCAATGTTCCGTACCTGCGAGGTCAGGTTACCCGTCATCTGGTTTACCGAGTCTGTCAAATCTTTCCAGGTACCAGCTACGCCTGGCACAAAGGCCTGGCCGCCAAGTTTTCCTTCCGTACCCACTTCCCGTGCTACCCGGGTTACCTCAGAGGCAAAGGCACGCAGCTGGTCTACCATGGTGTTCAGGGTTTCCTTCAGCTGAAGCATTTCTCCGCGTACGTCGGTGGTGATCTTGCGACTCATGTCACCATTTGCCACCGCAACCGCTACCTCGGCAATATCCCGTACCTGGCCTGTTAAGTTAGAGGCCATCTGGTTTACTGAGTCTGTTAAGTCTTTCCAGGTACCACCTACACCGGGCACGTTTGCCTGGCCTCCCAGCTTACCTTCCGTACCTACCTCGCGTGCCACCCTGGTTACCTCTGATGCAAAGGAGCGCAGCTGGTCCACCATGGTGTTGATGGTGATTTTCAGCTCCTGCAGCTCCCCTTTTACATCTACCGTGATTTTGCGGGAAAGGTCTCCGTTTGCCACCGCCGTGGTTACCTCGGCAATGTTACGCACCTGGCCTGTTAAGTTCGAGGCCATTTTGTTTACCGAATAGGTCAAATCCTTCCAGGTACCGCCTACGCCCGGCACGTTGGCCTGGCCACCCAGCTTACCTTCAGAACCTACTTCAAGCGCCACCCTGGTTACCTCCGATGCAAATGCATTCAGCTGGTCCACCATGGTGTTAATCGTATCTTTCAGCTCCCGGATCTCACCCTGTGCTTCTACGGTAATCTTTTTACTTAAGTCACCCTGGGCCACGGCTGTGGTTACTTCTGCAATATTTCGTACCTGGCCAGTCAGGTTGTTGGCCATTTTATTTACCGAGTCGGTCAGGTCCTTCCAGGAGCCGTCAACACCCGGCACATTGGCCTGGCCGCCCAGCTTACCCTCCGAACCTACTTCCCTCGCCACACGGGTTACCTCACTACCAAAGGCATTCAGCTGGTCCACCATGGTGTTGATCGTTTCCTTCAGCTCCATGATCTCGCCCTGCACCTCCACGGTAATTTTCTTGGAGAGGTCGCCCTGTGCCACTGCCGTTGTTACTTCCGCAATGTTACGCATCTGCTCGGTCAGGTTGGAGGCCATCTGATTTACCGAGTCGGTCAGGTCTTTCCAGGTACCGCCTACCCCTGGTACGTGGGCCTGCACACCCAGTTTACCTTCCGTACCTACTTCGCGTGCCACCCGGGTTACTTCTCCACCAAAGGCATTGAGCTGGTCCACCATCGTATTGATCGTATCCTTCAGCTCGCGGATCTCGCCCTGGGCTTCTACTGTAATTTTTTTAGAAAGATCGCCTTTCGCTACCGCTGTGGTTACGTTAGCTATATTTCGCATCTGGCCTGTTAAGTTCGAGGCCATTTTATTTACTGAATCAGTTAAGTCTTTCCAGGTACCACCTACGCCCGGCACATTGGCCTGGCCTCCCAGCTTACCTTCCGTACCTACCTCACGTGCCACCCTGGTTACCTCGCTACCAAAGGCATTCAGCTGGTCCACCATGGTGTTGATGGTAATCTTCAGCTCCCGCAGCTCTCCTTTTACATCTACCGTAATTTTCTTGGAAAGGTCACCCCTTGCCACCGCCGTGGTTACTTCGGCAATGTTCCTTACCTGTCCGGTCAGGTTACTCGCCATCTGGTTTACAGAGTCGGTAAGGTCCTTCCAGGTACCGCCTACACCAGGCACGTTGGCCTGGCCGCCCAGCTTACCCTCGGAACCTACTTCAAGCGCCACACGGGTAACCTCACTACCGAAGGCATTCAACTGGTCCACCATGGTGTTGATGGTTTCCTTCAGCTCCCGGATCTCACCCTGTGCTTCTACGGTAATCTTTTTACTTAAGTCGCCCTGTGCCACCGCCGTGGTTACCTCGGCAATGTTACGCATCTGGCCGGTCAGGTTGGAGGCCATCTGGTTTACCGAGTCGGTCAGGTCTTTCCAGGTCCCGTCAACGCCCGGCACATTGGCCTGCCCGCCCAGTTTGCCCTCGGTACCTACCTCACGTGCCACCCTGGTTACCTCGCTACCAAAAGAGTTCAGCTGATCCACCATGGTGTTGATGGTGTTTTTCAGCTCCAGGATTTCTCCTTTTACGTCTACCGTAATTTTTTTTGAAAGGTCGCCCTTTGCTACCGCCGTGGTTACATCAGCAATGCTCCGCACCTGGTTGGTCAGGTTAGAGGCCATCTGGTTTACCGAATCAGTCAGGTCCTTCCAGGTACCGCCTACCCCTTTAACCTTGGCCTGTCCGCCCAGCTTACCTTCCTTGCCTACCTCCAGCGCCACACGGGTTACCTCCATGGTAAAGAGGTTCAGCTGTTTAACCATGCCGTTCACCTCTTTGGCAATGCGTAAAAATTCACCCTTCAGTTTATGGCCATCTACCTGCAGGGGCATTTCGCGCGATAGATTACCATTACCAATAGCAGAGATCACCTCTGCGATCTGCACCGTAGGCTGGGTAAGGTCGGTAATCATTTCATTTACCGATTTCACGCAGGTGTTCCAGGAGCCTTTTGCACCCTGCAGCTCCATTCTTTTAGAAATTCTGCCCTCCTTGCCGATAACTTTACCGGTGTCGGTGATCTCCTTCACCAGCATTTCGTTCAGCTCAATTACCTCGTTGAGGGTGTCCCAGAACTTACCGGCCAGGCCTACCTGATCGGAAGGAAAGCGTACAGAAAAATCGCCATTGCGGACTTTTAGCAAAGTGTTGTAAAGCTTGCTGTCGCTTACCACACTGTCCTGGATTTCTGATGGTACCGATTCGAATTTCATATGCGGTATTTACTGTATAGAAAGGGTGAAGAACCAATGGGGAGTATGGTATGGAATATGCGTAAAAAACTTCATCTGCAACGAAGAAATCGCACTTTTTATATAACAAAACATAAGCCCGGCAGTAACACTGGGCAATATAAATGCTAGCCTCATTTATTACAATCATTCGTTACCAAAAAGACTTCAATCCTCTTAATAATATGGGTGCGCATTCCTTATCTGGATAAGTTGCAGCGGGTTAGCAAGGACAATTTATCTTTTCTGCCGTTCCTGCTTTGCAGCTACCATAGATATTGCGTAGGTTAGGTACTGCAAAGCCTGAATTATAGATGTGTTTTGTAAGCTTTTCCTGGAGCTTGACTATATGGAAATCATCTTATACGGGTACAAAAAAATTGTGTTGCTTAAGTATTGCAAATGGCTGTAGAAATTGAGAGAAAATTTTTGGTAAAGCGGGAGCTTTGGGCCGCTGTCAACTCCTCCAACAGCATTGGCATTCGCCAGGCCTACCTTTCCGATCAACCTGATAAAACCATCCGGGTACGTACGGCTGGCAATAAGGGCTATCTCACCATCAAAGGCATGGCTAAAGGGATTACGCGTGCAGAATTTGAGTGGGAAATACCCGTTGAGGAGGCTCATGAGCTGATTGATAATTTTTGTTCTGAGGTGATTGAAAAAACCAGACATTATGTTTTTTTTCAGCAGAAGCGATGGGAGGTAGATGAGTTCAGGGGCAGCAACCATGGCCTGCTGGTGGCAGAGATTGAGCTTCAGTCAGAAGATGAAAATTTTGAAAAACCAGCCTGGATTGGCGAGGAGGTAACGCACGATATCCGGTACCTGAACAGCCAGCTGATTAGAAACCCTTACCAGCAATGGCCAAAGTAAGCGGGCTACAAAAAAAAACTACCCCTGAAATCATGCTGCGGCCTTTTACCATCAGTCTGAGGACCATAATTTTTTCAGCTGTTCTGTTAATGAACGTTCAATGTATGCAAAAGCCGGAAACAAGTATTTTATCAGTACAAAACACCTTAATCTTAAGCGACATCCCTTCCGGCTCCGGACTTGCCGTGGTAGAGGATTCTATTTACCTGGTAGGAGATGATTCTCCTTTTCTTTTTCAGCTCGACCGGCAGCACGTTGTCAGAGGCCGCCACCTCCTTTTGCAGCAATGGGCAGACAGTGTACGGATTGCCAAAAGCAGCAAGCCCGATTTTGAAAGTATAACCTTAGCTGACTGGGAGAAGGAGCCTTCGCTGCTGGTTTTTGGTTCAGGTTCCAAATCGCCGGAGCGGGATTCCTTACTGGTGCTGCCGCTAAAGGCATTCCACAATCCCAAAAGGTATTCCCTCACCGCCCTCTACGATGCCATTTGCCAGAAAGAAGGTATTGGCAGAGAGAGCTTCAATATTGAAGGCGCCGTTGTGGCAGGCAATGATCTGTGGCTGTTTAACCGGGGCACCAACAGTATTATTGTTGCCGAACTGGCAAGCCTGATACAGGCTGTGAAAAGACCGGCAGTTGTTAATTCCCTGAAAATGGAAGTCCATCCACATCAGCTGCCGCAGATTGCGGGTAAACAGGCCCGGTTTTCAGGCGCCTGCCACCTCCCGGGCACCGACCTTATTTTTTTTACGGCCAGTGTGGAAGATACCGAAAACTGGATAGATGATGGCGAAATACTCGGCAGCCTGATAGGTGTACTGGACATGAACGCACCGGCCCAGGCAAACAGTGCACACTGGTGGCTCACGGATAAAAACGGTAATTACCTTCCTGAAAAGCTGGAATCTATCGATGTGCTGGAAAGTCGGGAAGAAGGGCTTATCCTGCTGGCTGTTTCAGATAATGACCTGGGCAACTCAGTACTATTTGAGCTAAGGCTTGATACCTCTTTACATACAAAGCCTTAGTATCATCGAGAACAGGAATAAATGGCAACTGAAAAGCTTTTGCAATCCTCTAATACTCTTTACATTCATCACTGTGCCCAACCTTCAGCAAACAAAGCAGACATTTTTCTCCTTTTAAAACAACCAACCTACAGCAAAAACCCATGACAACACTTTCTTTAGCCAGGCCGCTACAACTTTTACTGGCTTTATCGGTAATACTTTCAGCATGCAGCAGTGCAGGCAATACCGAAACAGTAGCAACACAAACCCCTGAATTAGTGGAACAACAGGATACAAAACAACTTCTGCTAGTAGGCACCTACACCAGAAAAGAAGGCCATGTAGATGGTAAAGCCGATGGCATCTACCTCTATGAATTTGATCTTGAAACAGGCAGCCTCACCCACCTAAGCACCTCTCCTCCCATTGTAAACCCCTCATACCTGACCATTCACCCCACCAACGACTGGGTGTATGCCGTAAGCGAAACAGGAGGCGAGGGTCCGAAAGAATTTGGCAGTGTACAAGCTTTCCGGCTCAACAGGGAGGCACAGCAGCTTTCGGCCATCAATGCCGTATCATCAGAGGGTAAATATCCCTGCTATATCAGCACCGACCCCTCCGGCCGCTTTGCCATGGTGGCAAACTATGGAGGTGGCATTTCTCTTTTGCCTATTGAATCCGATGGTTCGTTGCAGGAAGCCACCGTAAGCATTCAGCATCAGGGCAAGGGGCCCACACCCCGCCAGGAATCATCCCATGCGCATATGATAGTGCCAGGCCCAAGGGAACATTTTATTTATGCTGTAGACCTGGGTACCGATAAAATCTATACCTACACACTGGATGCGCTGCGGGAACAATTAACAGCTACCGGGGAAACCGCTACGCTGGAACCAGGTTCCGGGCCCCGCCACCTAAGCTTTCATCCTGTCAACGACTGGGCCTATGTAGTCAATGAGTTAAGCGGCACCATCACTGCTTTTAAAGTTGATTCCGTTTCCGGTGCCCTGGAAAATTTCCAGACCATTTCTACCATTCCGGAAGGCATCAGCGGACAGGCTGGCTGTGCAGACATACACATTCACCCTTCCGGTCAGTTCCTGTATGCCTCTAACCGTGGCGATATGAACAACATTGCCATGTACGAGATCAACCAGTCCAGCGGTGTGCTAAGGTTAATGGGCCATCAGCCCACTTTCGGCCTTACTCCACGTAATTTTGTGATACACCCCAATGGCGAATTCCTGCTGGTCGCCAACCAGGACAGCGGCAATGTAGTCACCTTCCGCATCGATCAAAACACAGGCCTTCTCCAGGAAACCGGCATCAATACCGAAATTCCTACGCCGGTGTGTTTAAAGTTTGTGGAGTAGTATAATGATCAAGGGATATTGAATCAGAAAATATGTATTCAACCACTAGACCCCGGACTGAAGTCCGGGGCTAAATATGTCCGAGGTTCATGTCATATTCTCTATAAAATAAGAATTAGCTGCTCATTTATTTAGCCCAGGGTTTAAACCCTGGGTACCAAAGCCCTCACTTCGACAGCTCAAACTTTACCTTTTTATTCTTGATCTTTTCGTGGCGAAGCTTACTTATAACCGAATCCATTTTGCTGCGTTTGATGGCTGCGTAGGCGGAGTGGTCGAGGACCTCAATTCTGCCCAGCTCTTCTTTTTGTAAGCCTCCTTTCTGGAGCAGCAGGCCTACCACATCAATTTTATTAACCTTATCTTTTTTACCGGCGCCGATGTAAATCGTAGCCCACTCAGCTTTGCGGGGCAATGCTGCCGCCTCAGGTAAAGATTCGAAAAGGGGCTCCTCCTCCAGGTATGTGGGCAGGGGTTCCTCTTCGGCCAGCACCAGGTAGGCAGTGCCGGTGGCTGCCATGCGGGCGGTGCGGCCGTTGCGGTGTGTAAAAGACTTATCGTCAGATGGCAACTGGTAGTGGATTACGTATTCAATTTCCGGAATATCCAGCCCCCGGGAGGCCAGGTCGGTGCAGATCAGCAGCCGGTGACTGCCATTGCGAAACTTGATCAGCTCCCGCTCCCGCTCCTCCTGCTCCATCCCTCCCTGAAAGCTGCCGTGGGCAATTCCTTTCTGCCCCAGTAGCTTGCTAATGCGTTCCACTGCCTCCCGGTGGTTACAAAAGATAAGGGCAGGTTTGGCTTCCATCGTGCAGATCAGCACAAAAAGCGCCTCCAGCTTATCGGTGCTGGTCGCCCGCACTGCTTTTAAGGTAAGCCGTTGTGAGGGTGTGTCGCTTAAATAGTTAAGTATTTTGGGAGTTCTGATGCCTGTAAACTGAGGTACCTGCTCCATATTGGTGGCAGAGGTTAAAATGCGCTTTCTGAGCCCCTGCAGCTGGCCCAGGATAAAAGCCATCTCCTGCTCAAAGCCCAGCTCCAGTGCTTTGTCAAATTCATCGAGCACCAGGGTGCGGATGGTGGCAGGGTTAAAGCTCTCCCGCTGCAGGTGGTCTGCAATTCTGCCGGGAGTACCCACCAGCACCGCTGGAGGCTGCTGCAGGTTGTTTTGCTCAATCCTGATGGGATGCCCGCCGTAACAGCAGTTTACTTTATAGCTGGTACCCATTTTCCTGAACACACCTTCTATCTGCAGGGCCAGCTCGCGCGAAGGCGCCAGCACCAAAGCCTGCACCCCCTCCTGCTGCGGGTCCAGCTGCTCCAGAATGGGCAGCAGAAAACCCAGGGTTTTGCCGGAGCCTGTTGGCGACAGCAGAATGAGCTCATCATGCTGCTTTGCGGCACTTAAGGAAGCTTCCTGCATGGCATTGAGCTTTTGTATGTTCAGGTTTTGCAGGGATTGTGAGATCATGGTGGAAATGGGCTATTTTGCTTATGTACTAATGTAACGGTTCGCCCGGGGCGCGAAGCCGCTGCGACTATTTTTTAATGTGCTAATGTGCTAATTTGTTCTGGTAGCGCATACTTTGGCTGTTAAATTATATGTAACTGTGTATGTAGATACTCTTTCTGTACACAGAGGATGCAGGGGGCTTAGTGCCTGTGCAGAAGCTGCTGAAATCTTACACTTCTCTCCTGCCGGATTTATGCAAGAGAGGTATAACATTAGGGAGCAGGGGTAAAATATACGTATCTTGCCCTACCGATGGCAAAGAAATACCCGCCACAGCAACAGTATGAGCCGCCTGATATAGCAGAAACAGCCGGGCTGATCGTTGTGTGAATGGTAGGTTTAAATTTTGATCCTATGCAAGATCCTGATTACAACAATAAACTGCTGCAACAGCTGGATGCTTTGCTCCTGAAACAGGAAGAGCTCCAGTATGAAATGAACGAGCTCCGCCGACAGGTACTCTCCGTTACTGCGACAGCCTCTTCTACTCCTCCTGCAGCAGCAGAGGTGACACAGCAGCCCAAAGTAGATCCTGCTCCTCAAAAGGCTCCTGATGGCAGAGGAGAGCCGGCAGTAAACCTGCCGCCTGCCCAGCCTATCTATAGCCGGAAAGAATTACAGGCCCCAGCTGGTATGGAAGCACCTGCCAAGGCCGCTCCCTCCGGAGCGGCTCCAGCCGGAGCGGCTCCAGCCGGAGCTGCCAACAGGCCTAAATCAGACCTTGAAAAGTTTATCGGGGAGAACCTGATCAATAAAATAGGCATCATCATTATTGTATTTGGCGTGGCCGTTGGTGCTAAATATGCCATCGACAACGAGCTGATCAGCCCACTTACGCGTATCATCATGGGCTATGGAGCCGGCCTGGCGCTGATTGCCTTTGCCATGTACCTGAAGAAAGACTACCTCAACTTCAGTGCTGTGCTGCTGAGTGGATCCATGGCCATTTTGTACTTTATCACCTTTGCGGCCTTTAGCTTCTATGGCCTGTTTCCACAAGCTGTGGCCTTTGGGCTGATGCTGCTGTTTACGGCCTTTACCGTGGTAGCAGCCCTGCATTATAATATGCAGGTAATTGCCCATATTGGCCTGGTGGGTGCCTATGCCGTACCTTTTCTGCTAAGCGATGGCTCCGGCAGGGTGCACATTCTCTTTAGCTATATGGCCATTATCAATGGAGGTATTCTACTTATCGCCTACAAGCGTTACTGGAAACCACTCTACTACCTGGCCTTTGGCATCAGCTGGCTTATTTACCTGGCCTGGTTTAGTCTTGATTATCGGGTGGAAAATCACTTTGCCATCGGGCTTGGTTTTGCGGCCGTGTTCTTCACAATTTTCTACCTGACCCTCCTGCTCTACAAACTTACCCGCAAAGAAGTTTTTGGCCAGGGAGATGTGGTGCTGCTGCTCTTTAACTCTTTTATTTTCTTTGGTGTGGGCTATGCCATACTGGATGGACATCCCAACGCAGGTCAGTACCTGGGCCTTTTCACACTACTGAATGCCCTGGTACATTTTATTGTCTGTACCCTGGTGTACCGCAAAAAACTGGCAGACCGTAATTTATTTTACCTCCTGGCGGGCCTGGTGCTGGTGTTTATTACCATTGCGGTTCCCGTGCAGCTGGAGGGCAACTGGGTAACGCTGCTCTGGACAGGCGAAGCTGCCCTGCTGTTCTGGATTGGACGCGGCAGGGGGGTTCAGGTGTACGAGCGCCTCTCCTTTCCGCTGCTGCTACTGGCCTTTGCCAGCCTGGTGCACGACTGGTCCCTTTACTACCCAATGGGCTATTCCGTTGGCGCAGACAGCGCTTTTACCCCACTGCTGAACCCTTATTTCCTGACATCCCTGCTCTTTGTTGCTGCACTTGCTTTCATGACCTGGTTTGGCCATAAAACAGCTAGTGCCACCATCGGCAAAAAACCACTGCAGCAACTGCAAAGCTACCTCACAGGCCTGCTGCTCCTGGTTGCAGCCTATTATTCCTTTGAGCTGGAAATAGTTGCGTACTGGACCCAGCAGTACGAAGCCTCCCACATCAGCATACCAGAGACCGCATCAGAACCCGCCATATGGCTTTACAACATCAGCCTGCTGCAGTTCAAAACCATATGGATACTAAACTACTCCCTCCTGTTTGTGCTGGCACTGGCCCTTTTCAACATCCTGAAACTGCGCAACAGGGAGCTGGGCTGGCTCACCCTGGCCCTGGCCGGCATGGTCATCATAGCTTTCTTAACAGAGGGTCTTAATACCCTTAACACCCTGCGCATGCAGTGGCAGGAACCTGCGGAGGCTGCCTATTATACCCAGGGCATGACCAATCTCCTGCTCCGCTACCTCTCCTTCTTCCTGGTAGCCCTGCTGCTGTGGTCCTGCTACCGGCTTAAAAAGCAGTCATTCCTGCAGCTCAATATTAAAATAGCGTACGATTTTCTGCTGTACGGCACCATCTTATGGATTGCCAGCAATGAGCTGGTACACTGGATGAGCCTGGGCGGCTACAGCAACGCCCATGAGCTGGGCCTCAGCATACTCTGGGGTGTATACGCCCTGCTGGTGATCGGTATAGGCATAGGCAAAAAGAAAAAGCACCTGCGGATCGGTGCCTTTGTGCTGTTTGGTATAACGCTGCTGAAGCTTTTCTTCTACGATATTGCGCACCTGGATACCATTGCCAAAACGGTTGTGATGGTGTCGCTGGGCATTTTACTGCTGATTATTTCGTTCCTTTACAACAAATACAAGCACCTGATTGCCGATGCCAGCCATGAATAAAGCACTTTTAGCTCTTTTGGCACTGCTGTGCTGCAGCAGCCTCTGCCTGGGGCAGACCGGCCCATACCGCTACCAGCGCCAGCTGGAGGGAGTAAGCAGCAGCTGGCACCGCATCCCCCTGCCAAACGATATTTACGGCAAGCTAAAATCCGACCTCTCCGACCTAAGAATCTGGGGAATTGCCCCCGCTGGCGATACGCTGGAGATGCCCTACCTGCTGCAAAATACCGAAAGTGAGCTAAAGGAACGGAAGCTAAGCTTTAACCTGCTTAACCAGACCAGCAAAGACGGAAATTACTTTTACACCCTGGAGCTGCCGGAAGAGCGTGCCCTCAATGAAATACAGCTCCAGTTTGGCAACCCTAACTTCGACTGGCGGGTAAAGCTGGAGGGCAGCCACCGGCAGGGCGAATGGTTCACTGTACTGGAGAACTACCGCATCCTGTCTGTAGAAAATGCTTATACCGACTACAGCTTTACTACCCTGCGCTTTCCCACCATCCGTTACAAATACCTGCGCCTGCAAATCGGCAGCGATAAAAAGCCGGAGCTGATGCCTGTTACACTCCTGCAGAAAGAGGGCAGCCCGGGAGAATACCAGACCTACACCCTTAGCAGCTATAAATCGGCAGAAAACAGGAAAGAAAAACTAACAGTGGTAGAAATGGCCCTGCCACAGGCCCTGCCCCTATCCCGGATGGTGATAGTGGTAGCCGATACTTTTGATTACTACCGGCCCATCAGCCTGCAGTATGCTGCCGACAGCAGTAAGCTGGAGGAGGGCTGGCGTTACCACTACCGCACCCTCTATACCGGCACCCTTAGCTCACTGGAAGATTCTATTTTTACCTTCAACAGCACCATTGCCCAAAAGCTTAGGCTCGTGATCCATAATGGCAATAAC
This sequence comes from Flammeovirgaceae bacterium 311, assembly GCA_000597885.1. Classification (NCBI taxonomy): domain Bacteria; kingdom Pseudomonadati; phylum Bacteroidota; class Cytophagia; order Cytophagales; family Flammeovirgaceae; species Flammeovirgaceae bacterium 311. The sequence goes on along the minus strand of CP004371.1, from coordinate 6,088,407 downwards.
CTGCCCCTGCGCATTAGCGGGGTACAGTTGCAGGGTGCTCTCAATTCTATTGTTACCCGCCTAAGTGGCGGCGGTGGCACAACGGGCGAGACGCGATACTATCTGGTGTATGGAAATCCGGATGCCCGCGCGCCTCAGTATGATATTGCCCTCTTTACCGATAAGATCCCCCCCTCGCCGGAGGCATTAGCGCTTGGCCCTGAAACAGCGCTTACCCAAAATTTACCGGCCAGCAGCAGTCTTTTTGTTAACAAACTGTGGCTTTGGGGTATTATGCTGTTACTGATTGGCATTATGGGATGGTTTGCCCTTAAAATGCTCAAATCAGAAAATCAAAACCAGAATACCTAAACCCCTACAGATGGACGGCACCCGAAGAGCAGATGTAAAACCCGGACTACGGGTAAAGATTGTATTGAAGCAGGACCAGCGCAGCGGCAGGCTTACCGAAGGAGTGGTAAAAGACCTGCTCACCAGCTCCCCCACCCATCACCACGGCATCAAGGTAAGGCTGGAGGATGGGCAGATTGGCCGCGTAAAAGAGATTCTGGGTTAGCTCCTGCCTGCTAATTCCTGCTCTGCCATTTTCCAGGTGAGCCTGATCTGCCCCAGGTGGTAGATATCGTGGTACAGGATTCCTCTTAACAAGTACCCATAATTGTAGGCCTTGCCGGGCACCTGCCGCTCCAGATACTCCTCCCGCTTTTTCCCAAGCAGGGAGATCAGCTCCTGCTGGGAGTGCTTAAATGCTTCCACCAGCTGCTGCCATTCCTCCTCATCCCCGATAACGAGTTCCTTATCCCAGTCAGCACTGGAGTTTAGTTCTATTGCGTAGGCTTCATTTTCCTTCAGCTTTTCCAACACAAAAATTCGCCAGGACAGCATGTGCTTCAGCAGGAATGCAACAGAATGCCCTGCAGCATAGGGTTTATAATTCAGCACCTCAGGAGGAAGTTGATTCAGACTGTCCAGAACAGACACTCCATACCAGGGTTCACCTTCAAAAACTTCCCCTAATTCATCGATCAGGTTTGCTAGCATCATGAAAAAATATTAAAATAGAACTGCACGGCCACGAATAGAAGTAATATAAAATGAACAAGCTGGATAAAGTAACACTGGCAGAAAAATTTTCGCAGATCCCCGACTACTGGAATCCACGCATTGTGGGGGAGCTGAACGGGCAGCAGGTAAAACTGGCTAAGTTTAAAGGTGCCTTTGTGTGGCATCAGCACGAGCATGAAGATGAGTTTTTTCTGGTGGTGAACGGCTCCTTCCGGATGGAGCTGCGCGATAAAACAGTTGAGCTAGAGGAAGGTGATTTCATGATCGTTCCCCGGGGCACAGAGCACCGTCCGGTTGCGGAGCAGGAAGCGCATGTACTTTTGTTTGAACCCAGTAGCACGGTAAATACAGGCACACTGCAAGACTCGGCACTCACCAGAAAGGACCTGGAAAGCATATAAATTAACACCATAGAGCCTCCTCCTGCTTTTTGCGGCTGCAGAAAGCCGGATACATTTAGAGCTGCCTGCAGGACAGGTGCACTGCGCGCAACAACCCCCTTTTTGTGATGTATTTTTGAGCTGATCTGTTTTCAGAGTTAAACATTCTTCAGTGCTGGCAATTTTTCTACTATATATTCTTCTAGATTTGGCTCCTGATTACGTTATATCATTTCATGCATATAGAGGAAGTACTGAAAAAGACCAGAGATTTAGCTGCCGGGGTGCTGCTGGCCGAAACGGCTATCATTGATCAGGAAGCAGTCTGGCCGGAAAAAAGCATCAAAGCATTGTTAACAGCTGGCCTGGGAGGTCTGGTAGCCCCAAAAGAAACAGGAGGCCTGGGGCACGGATTATTCTCACTGGTGCGTGTTGCCGAAACCCTGGGAGAGGTTTGTGCCTCTACCAGCCTTTGCTATGGCATGCATTGCGTAGGCACTGCGGTAATTGCCGCCAAAGCAAGCGAGTGGCAGAAGGAGCGATACCTGGTACCTATTTCAGAAGGAAAACATTTTACCACGCTTGCCCTTAGCGAACCCGGTACCGGGGCACATTTTTACTATCCCCAAACCCAGCTAATGCCACACTCTGCAGATAGTTTCAGCATAAGCGGAAAAAAATCTTTTATTACAAATGGTGGTCATGCCGATTCCTACGTAATCTCTACTGTAGCCGTAGATCCCGATGCTGATCCCAATCTTTTCTCCTGTATTGTGGTAGACAAAGAAACAAAAGGTTTGGTTTGGGGTCCAAAATGGCAGGGAATGGGCATGCGCGGAAATTCATCGAGAGGCCTGGATATTCAGGATGCCACAGTACCAGCCAGCCATTTGCTGGGCGAGCAGGGAGATCAGCTATGGTATATTTTTAATATAGTAGCCCCCTACTTCCTTACAGCCATGGCGGGCACTTATCTGGGAATTGCCCAGGCAGCCTTTAACGAGGCACATGCACACCTGCAGCGCAGAAGTTATGCACACAGTGGTGCCGGCCTTAGCCAGGTGCATGTGTTACAGCATAAGCTGGGCGTACTATGGGCTAAAATTGAGCGCACCCGCAGGCTTTTATATTATGCAGCTCAGGAAGGCGACAGCAACAACTTCAATGCCTTACCAGCCGTTCTTTCTGCCAAGGCCGAAGTAGCCCAATGTGCCGTTGATGCGGTAAATGAGGCCATGACACTCTCCGGCGGTATTGCCTATCGGGAAAACAGCCGGTTTAATGTGCTGCTGCGCGATGTCAGGGCAGCCCATATCATGTCTCCTACTACCGACCTGCTCTACACCTGGCTGGGAAGGGCCCTGCTGGATCAACCAATACTTTCTGAATGATTTTTTTAAGAGACTGAATGGCGCGAATTGCATATACAGGTTTAACTTCATCGAGTATGGCCATACTCCGGCATTTGCTGGCAGAAACCAACGATGAATTTGTAGAAATAGAAGAAGACGCTGCAAGGGAAACCCTGGTGTACCAGGCCAAAGCGGCAGATGTATACCTGATTGGCGAAATGGTGGGCAACCCTATCAAGCTGGCCCAGACTGCCCATTCCCTGGATAACTATCTTTCGGTGCTCATCATCAATGATAGCCGCAGCTTTTCTAAAATTAAACAGGCGCTGCTTTTCACCCCATTCCTGGGCAATAACGTACAGAGTTTGTCAAGCGAGGTGGCAGGCGGACTGGCAAGCGCTACCCGGGATGCTATTTTAAAAACCCAGCAGCGCCGCAATTATGTACGCCTGAAAACGGCACCGGCACTCTCCCGGCCCAACACCCATATTTACGAAGACATCAAATCGGAGTACCTGGATAAATTTCTGCAGGAAGCTCCCATTGGTGCAGTACTCATGACGGAGAAAGGCCTGATACTAGCGGTAAATCGTTATGCAACCAAAGTATTGGGCACTACTGAAAAAGAATTGATAGGCGCACCTTTTACCAGCCTTTTTGAAAAAGCACAGCAAATACAGCTGGCTGAGTTGTTCGACAGCCTGGAGCACACCACAGATCATCTTACTTTAGAACGCAACCACCATCAGGCACAGGTGCTGGAGATCAGGCTGGCCCGGATCACTATTAAAAACAGAGTACCATACCGCCTGGGCCTGGTTACGGATGTTACAGAAAAGGTGGTAGCCCAGAAAAAGGTAGAACACCAGGTAGAGGAACTGCAAAAGATAAACCAGCAGCTCACCAGGGCCGTTAGTGACCTGGATGCATTTGTATACACCGCATCGCACGATTTAAAGGCTCCTATTGCCAATATTGAAGGACTGATCTCTCTCATCAGGAAAAAATCAACAGCAGCAGAAACCGATTCGCAGCTACAGCATCTGTTTACGATGGTAGATGTTTCTATCGACCGTTTCCAGTCTACCATCAAAGATCTGACAGAGGTAGCCCTGATCCATAAACAACAGGAAGAGGAGGAAGCCTTTATAGAGGCAGAAGTGGTGATAGAAGAAGTACAAAGCCTGATTCAGAAGATGATCGACAATGCCGGTGCCAGCATCCGGGTAGATTGTCCGCCTGGCTTTATGCTGCGGTTCTCCAAAAGCAAGTTCCGGAGTATTATATATAACCTGCTTACCAATGCTTTAAAATACAGCTCCCCCCACAGAAAACCCAACATCATCATAAAATTGAGCAGACAGGGTGCTTATGCCCTGCTTAGCATTGAAGACAATGGACTGGGCATTCCCGCCGATAAAAAGGACAAAGTCTTCTCGATGTTCAAGCGCCTGCATTCCCATATAGAAGGCAGCGGCATTGGTTTATTCATCATCAAAAGAATAGTGGAGAGTACCGACAGCAAAATAGAAGTAGAGAGCGAGGAAGGTGTTGGCAGTACCTTCAGGGTATATCTGAAAGAGAAGCACTAGAAAATAAAAACAGGCTCACATACAATAGCTATACCTGAAAACCGGGGTGAAAGGGTAAAGAAAAAATCTGCTACAGAACTTTTATACTTGTCAGCATACGCTTAATATGCTGAAATATTGCAAAGCACGTTATTATCAGCAAACACCTCTGCCATGAAAAATGCCTGTTCTGTTTTATTCCTGAGTCTGGTAATGCTTGGAGCCTGTAACAAAGAAACCCCTCCGGAACCTAAGGCGCCCTCAGCCATGGCTGATATCTACAGCCTTGATAATAGCAGTACACCCGCACTGGTGGGCACTGCCCTCTTTGACCAGCAGGATGGCATTGTTACACTAAATTTAAAAGTATCGGGTTTAGCAGCTGGAGGCTCCCATGCGGTTCACCTGCACGAGGGCAGCTGCGAAAACCCGGGTATGCACTGGAATGGTGGCAGCAGTGACTCCTATTGCCAGGTTCCCAGCCTCAGCGAAGCCTGGGGCAGGCCCTATCTGGGCGATGTGGGCAATATTGAAATAGGGGCAGATGGCAGCGGCACCCTCAGCCTCCGTACTAACCTATGGGCCATTGGCGATGGTTCTCCCCTGGATATTACAGGCAAAATGATCATGCTGCACGAACAGCCAGAAGATTTTATGATGGAGTGCGACCCCAACCACCAGAACCACCCCCACAACAACCCCAAAATAGCCTGCGGCCCTATTGGCATCAGGCATTAAGGATAGTATTTATTGATCATCAGGACTTTGAGCTACGGGTAATCCTGCAGGAAGAACAGCTCCTGGATCGATCCGGCATATAAAGATCCCTCCTACAAGGCCGGGCGGTAAATATCTGCCGCTGATTTTCCTGCACGCATGAACAGCTTTTCAAAGCGGGTGTACACCTGGTGGCTTAATAAGAGGGTGATCAATCCCGAAAGGTAGAGCTGGGCAGGAAGCGATAAGGAGAAGTACTGTGCGCCCATGGCAGCAAACGCCAGCTTTACATAATGGAGCACGATCGGATGCAGCAGGTAGACCGAATAGCTGGCTTCGCCCAGCATCCTTAGCTTTTGATGCAGGAAGTGCGGAAGCGCTACATCAATTTTGTAAAAGGCAAAACACAACAGCAAGCAGATTGCCGTGAATACCAGCCTGTTGGTGCCGGTTACCAGGTGTATCTGATCGCCCTCTACCGGATAAAAAATAAAGGCAGCAACCGCCACTGCCAGTAGCAGATAAGTAAGGTAAGGGGGCACCTCCTGCCCCTGCCACCACCAGCCCATCAGGTAGCCACCCAGGAATAAAAATACCTGGTTGAGGGGGTTTACATAAATCGACCACTGTTTGCTAAGATCGGCCTGCTCCTGTAAAACAAAAAAAGCAAAGTAGAGGTGCAGCCCCAGGATTGCAGTACACAGCGCATAAAACACTACTTTTTGCTTTTTGCTGAAGATGATAAAGAGCGCAAAAAAAGCATAAAACACCAGCTCATTGCCAATAGACCATACCCCGACACCTATGTATTCATCCCACTCCAGCACACTAAAAAGGCCTGTAAAATTAAGGAAGATCTTATAGCCATCTGGTTTTTTCTCGGCGATGTAAATGGTAATGAGCATAACCAGCCAGAGCAGCGGAAAAATCCTGAAGATGCGCTTAATGTAAAAGTCCCTGAAGCTGCCAAAATCAGTTTTTATGTTGGGGTAGTACACATGATAAAGCGTTAACCCGCTCAACACATAGAAAACAGCCACCCCGTATATGCCTGTTCTGCCCAGAAAAGTATCAGCCTCGAAAGTACTATACTCCCAGCTCAGGTAGTGGTAGATCATGATGCCCAGGGCCGCCAGTCCCCGGAGATAATCCAGGGCATGTAATCGCTTGCTTTCTTTCATTCAGCTAAAAAAGTTCTGTGAGATTATCAAACCATTACAATTAATAAGGATCTACATCGGGTACTACCTCTACTTTTTTATAGTCTTTCTGGCTCACGAGTTCCTGGCTTTGCGCTGCAATAAACTGTTTTACGCCCTGCATGTCGATGCCCTGGCGCTCCAGCTTGATGGTAATGTGCATCAGGTACAGGCCCCTGATGCGGCCCACCAGGGGTTCTTCCGGCCCCAGCACCCGCTCTTTGCCCAGCTTATGCTGCAGGCGGGCTGCCAGCTCTTTGGCAGCCGCTTCGGCCAGGTCTTTTTCGCTATGCCGCACCACCAGCCTGATAAGCCTGCTGAAGGGCGGGTAGAAATACTCCCGCCGCTCCCGGATCTCGTTGCGGTACACCCCTCCGTAATCCGACTGGATGATGCGCTCCAGGATAGGCTGCTCCAGGTTCGAGGTCTGGATGATCACCTTGCCCGGCTTCTTGCTGCGCCCTGCCCGGCCCGCCACCTGGGTTACCAGCTGGTAGGTACGTTCGTGCGAGCGGAAATCGGGGTAGTGCAGCATGCGGTCGGCATCGAAAATGCCCACGAGTGTTACGCCCTCAAAATCCAGGCCTTTGCTTACCATCTGGGTACCTACCAGGATATCGATCTTACCCTCTCCAAAGCTATCGAACAAGGTTTGGAAGCTGTTTTTGCGGCGGGTGGTGTCCAGGTCCATACGCTCTACGGTAGCCTCGGGCACCAGCAGGCGCAGGCTTTCCTCCAGCTTTTCGGTGCCATAGCCCACAGTTTTTATTTTATGCGAGCCACAGGCCGGGCAGGCCGTTGGTACATACTCCTTGAGTCCGCAATAGTGGCAGCGAAGTTCATTGGCCTGCATGTGGTAGGTAAGGCTTACGGCACAGTTTACACATTTGGGTATCCAGCTGCATTCCTCGCAGTTGATGTAGGGCGCATAGCCCCTCCTGTTCTGGAAGACAATGGCCTGCTCCCTGCGCTCCACCACATTCTTCAGGGCCTCCACCAGCTGCTGGGTAAACATGGCCTTCATGGTTTTGTGCTTCTGTGCCACGCGGGTATCGGCCAGCTCTATCAGGGGCAGCTGGGCATCGGCATAACGTTTGGTCAGCTCCACCAGCCCATACTTATCATTTTCGGCCTGGTAGTAGCTTTCTACAGAAGGCGTGGCCGAACCTAGCAGGGTTTTGCCGCCATGCATTTTGGAGAGCACCAGGGCCGTATCGCGGGCATGGTAACGCGGGGCAGGATCATATTGCTTGTAGGAGGTCTCGTGCTCTTCATCCACAATAATCAGACCCAGGTTGTGAAAGGGCAGGAAGATGGAAGACCGCACCCCCACCACCAGCGGAAAGCTGCCATTCAGCACCCCCTGCCAAACCTCCACCCGTTCGTTATCAGAAAAACGGCTGTGGTACACCCCCATTTGCCCGCCAAAGATCTTCTTGAGCCGGCCTACAATCTGGGTGGTGAGGGCAATCTCGGGCAGCAGGTAAAGCACCTGCACGCCATTGTCCAGCGCCTCACGGATCAGGGAGATGTAGAGCTCTGTTTTACCCGAGCCTGTAATGCCATGCAGCAGCACGGTATCCTTGTCTTCGAAATGCTCCAGGATCTGCTGCCGGGCCTTTTGCTGGTCTTCCGTCAGGCGAATGTCAATGCTGCTGTCGCCATCGGGTATCCAGAAGCGGGGAACGGTCTCTTCAAACTCCTCCAGCACCCCGTTTTTCACCAGGGTTCGTACCGAGGAGGGTGAGATCTGTGCATCTACCAGTTCTGCCTTGGTAAGGCCGCTTGCATTACGCTCCGGGTGCTGCAGCACCGGCACCTCGCGCAGGTATTTCAGCAGCACATCCGACTGCTTGGGATGGCTTTCTAAAGCCTTGAACAGGGCCTCCAGGCTATTCCGGTCCTGCACCAGTCCCTCCTGCAGGCGTACCTTGCGCACCGTTTTCGGCTTGTATTTTTCCTGCACCTGTTCAAACAGCAGGATGGCCTCTTTCGCCAGCAGGTTCTTAAACAGCTGGTAGAGTGTTTTCTGCCCCAGCAGTGCCTCTACATCGGCATAAGACATGCTCTGGTTTTGCTGTAAACTGTCCAGCAGCAGCTTTTCCTTTTCGTTAAAGGTATGCTCGGTGGTGCGGTAGCTAAAATCGGGGTGAAGCTGTACCTGCGACTGGCTGCTAAGCTTCAGGCCCGTGGGCAGGGCAACATTCAGTACCTCTCCCGGGGTACACATATAATAATCAGCCATCCACTGAAACAGCTTCAGCTGCACCGGCTGTACGATAGGCTGCTCATCGAGCTGCTCCAGCAGCAGGCGGGCATCATAAGCCTCGGGTATGCGGTCGTGCACCTCGGCCACAATACCCGTTAATATTTTCTTTTTCCCGAACTGCACCACCACCCGGCAACCCGGTAGCAGGGTATCGTTCAGGTCAAAAGGCACACGATAGGTAAAGAGTTTTGGCACGGGCACCGGCAGCAGTACATCGCAAAAAAGCGTTTGCCGCTCACCCCCACCCTCAGAGATATTAAATTCCAGTTGCTGCACGTTGGTTGCTCTTTCTACAATGGGTAAAGGTAAGGGTTAATGTGCTAATTTTTTAATGTGCTGATGTGCTAATGAAAGGACAGTCGTTGAATTATTGCTGTGGTTCGTTTTCATGCAGCGACCCCTGTAGCGCCGATGCACGCATCGGCGTGGCGGCGGTTAAAGGGGAAGAAAAAGAATTTCAAGAATTTTCAAAATTATGTTTATCGCTTTGCATCTATAATATAAGATGGAACAGAAACTTTGCTGGCTCATCTAACCACGTCGATGCATGCATCGACGCTACAGGGGCCGCTGCATATCAGTAATCAACAATACTCTATCTCCCACTGCAGCCCCCATTACCACATTTGTTGCAGCGCCGAACCGCCACATTAAAGAATTAGCATATTAACCCCTATCTTTGCCCCCGCGGCCAGCACTATTTTGCAGAAAGGTTTGTTGCAGAGGTGTTGCAGTTCCCGGCGGACCAGTTCCGGCGGAACCCCCGCTACAAGATTTAAGCAAGCATGAGTATCACCAAAGAACAAGTATTAGCCGCCTTAGGCACCGTTCAGGATCCTGACCTGAAACAGGACCTGGTGACCCTGGGCATGATCGAAAAGCTGCAGGTACACCAGAAAACCATCAGCTTTGTTGTGGTTCTGACCACCCCGGCTTGTCCCCTGAAAGAATTTATACGCCTGGAGTGCGTAAAAGCACTGGAAGCAGCCTTTGGCACGGACCTGGACCTGGACATCCACATGAGCTCCAGAGTTACCAGCACCCGTTCCAATGCCCCGCTGCTGCCACAGGTAAAAAATATAATTGCCATTGCCTCAGGCAAAGGTGGCGTGGGTAAATCTACCGTAACTGCCAACCTGGCCGTGGCGCTGGCCAGAACCGGTGCCAAAGTAGGCCTGATAGATGCCGATATTTTTGGCCCGTCGCAGCACATCATGTTCAATTGCGAGCATGAGCAGCCCGGAATGGAGCAGGAAAGCGGCAAAACGTACATCATCCCCATTGAGCAGTATGGGGTAAAGCTTATTTCGATAGGCCTGCTCACCCCTGCCGATCATGCGGTGGTATGGCGCGGCCCCATGGCCAGCCAGGCGCTGCGCCAGTTTCTGGGCGATACCCGCTGGGGAGAACTGGATTACCTGCTCATCGACCTGCCCCCCGGCACTTCAGACATCCACCTGAGCCTGGTACAAACCGTGCCTGTTACCGGAGCGGTGGTGGTAACCACTCCCCAGAAAGTAGCCGTTGCCGATGCACGCAAAGCAGTGGCCATGTTCAGGCAGCCACAAATAAATGTGCCGGTATTGGGTATCGTGGAGAATATGGCGTATTTTACTCCTGCCGAACTGCCCGACCATAAATACTATATTTTTGGTAAGGAGGGCGGGCAGCAGCTGGCCGATAAATATGGAGTGCCACTCCTGGGGCAGGTACCCCTGGTGCAGAGCATCCGTGAGAGTGGCGACAGCGGTTATCCATCTGTGCTAAAGCACGATGCCTCCGCAGAAGCATTTCAGGTAATAGCTGAAACACTAGCACGCCAGATCGCCATTCGTAACGCAAACACAGAACAAACCAAGGTTGTACAACTACAGTAGCAATATGGAGCCAGATCAATTATACGACGCAGTAGAACTTGCTTTGGGGGGCATCAGGCCCTACCTGGAGGCAGACGGCGGCAATGTGAAGGTGCTTGAAATAACACCAGAACTTGTGGTTCGCCTGGAGCTGCAGGGTGCCTGCGGCACCTGCCCCATGTCGGCCATGACGTTCCGGGCCGGTATAGAAGAAGCCATTCGCCGGGAAGTGCCACAGGTAAAAGGCGTAGTAGCTGTAAACCTGACCCCTGCCAGTGCCAATTAGGTAATGGATCAAAAATATTGCCCCCGGGGAAAATTCCGGGGGATTTTTTTTTATATTTAACAATCAGCATACTACAACGCATAACAGAGTTGTTAGCTTGAAAGTAAGCTGAAACTATACTGGAAAAATCCCATCAACCAAAAGCCATTAAACTGGTTATCATAAGTCCGGAGAGATAACAGTCTCTGCCCTTTCTGTAATGAAAATATTGCTAGGCATCGGTTTATGTTTGTTCCCCTTCTTCCTGCAGGCCCAGGAGAAGTGTGCAACCGTGCTCTTTCAAAAGCAGCTGCAGGAGCTGGAACCGGTGGTTTTCGATGAGGAAGCTGAATTTGAAAAGTGGCTCCAGCACAAAAAGAAGCTCTCCGGCCAGCAGATCCATCCAGCAGGTACTGATGCCGAAGCCAAATTTGTCATACCGGTGGTGGTGCACGTTATACACCGGGGCGAGGCAGTGGGCACAGGCACCAACATTCCCGATGAGCAGATCCTTTCGCAGCTCAAAATCCTGAACGATGATTTCAGAGCCAGAAACATCAGCTCCATTGATAAGCTTCCTGCTGAATTCAAAAGCCTGGCAGCCGATACTGAAATAGAATTTGTACTGGCAAAACAGGACCCCGAAGGCCTGCCCACCACCGGCATTGTACGGGTTGCCGCTACGGAAGGCAACTGGTCGCAGGCCAAAGACATTAACCTGAAAAGCCTCAGCCACTGGCCCGCCACCAAATACCTGAACCTTTATTCGGCAGAACTCTCCAGCCCCGTCATCGGCTGGGCGCAGTTCCCGCAATCCGATCGTTTATCGGGCCTTAACTTTAGTGATATTGCCGAGGAAACTGATGGGGTGGTGATCGACTACCGCTACCTGGGCACCGGCTACCGGGCCCTAAGCTCCAGCAAGGGCCGCACCGCCACACACGAAATTGGCCACTATTTAGGCCTGCGCCACATCTGGGGAGACGGCAACTGCAGCAAGGATGATTTTGTATCAGACACGCCCCTGATCGACAACTCACACAAGGGCTGCCCTGCCACCACTTCCAAAAGCAGCTGTACCGGCGGCCTGGCCATGTACCAGAACTACATGGATTATACCGACGATGGCTGCATGTCGCTCTTCACCACCGGCCAGAAGGAGCGCCTGCATGTGGTGCTGCAAAACAGTCCCCGCCGCAAAGACCTCCACAACTCAAGCGGAAAGCTGGAGCCTACCACCGTTGCCAACGATGCCGGCATCAAAGCACTGCAGCTTACCCCCATTCAGCACTGCAACGGCAGCTATAAACCTTCCCTGCAGCTGCGCAACTATGGTAATACACAGGTAACAGATGTTAAAATAGAGCTGAAAGTAGGGCCTGAACTGGTAAAAACCTACACCCTCAGTACAAACCTGGCTTACCTGGAAAGCTTAGACCTGGAGCTGGACGACCTCCAGTTCGCTACGGCCGGACAGCAGCTTGTTTCGGCCACCATTACCCAAACCAATGCAGGCCCCGACAATAAAAGCACCAACAATACAGCCCTGGCAGAAATTGTGGTGCCCCTGAAAACCACCCTCCCCATCAACCAGCAGTTTGAGGGCGGCCTTAGCCCTTTTACCATTGGCAATCCCGACTTTGGCTTTACCTGGCAGCTGGCCAATGTATCCAATGGCATTACCCCCGACAATACGGCTGCTTTCCTGAATTTCTACGAGTATGAAGCCATCGGCCAGCAGGACATCCTGGCCAGTCCCATCATGGACCTGCGGCATGAAGAAAGGGCCTACCTTAGCTTCGATATAGCCCATGCACGCTATCAGAATACCAGCAACGACGGCCTGAAAGTATACGTCACCACCGATTGCCGCAGCAATCTGCAGACAGCAGAGCTGATCTTTGAAGCCTCCGGCGAGGCCCTCGCCACCGCAGCGGCCAGTAACTCACCCTTCGAGCCCGCCAACGAATCGCACTGGCGCACCATTGAGCTCGATCTTTCGGCTTATGCAGGCATGGACAACGTGCAGGTACTGTTTGCAGGCGTAAACGATTACGGCAATAATATGTACCTCGACAACATCAGCATTTCCAACACCATTGCCGCACCCCTGAACATAGCCCTTTCAGAATTGCTGCAGCCTACGCCGGTTTTTGGCAACAGCTCCAGCGCCATCAGGGCCGAAATCAAAAACCAGGGCATCGATACCATTTATTCCTTTGTGCTGCAGCTCACGCTGAACGGCAGTCCTTTAAGAGAGGTAAAGATTAGAGATATAGCGCTGGGGGCACAGCAAAAGATGCCAGTTTCCCTGGGAGTATTGCCCATACTACCCGAAGGACAGCACCTGCTGGAACTGCAGGTGCACTCCCCCAATAATGAAACAGACGGGGCCGCCATCGACAATACGATCAGGAGGCAGTTTGCCATTAACCCCGCTACCAGCACGCTGCCCATGCGGGAAAGCTTTCTGGCCACTACCTTCGAGAACACACAGTGGACCTCCGTAAGCCCGCTGCCCGATTATAGCGGCTGGGAAACGCAGGAAGTTACAGGACCGTACGTCAAGGCCGGGAGTGTCCCCAATCATGCTGCGGCAGCACAATTTTCCGGCAGTCCGCGCCTGCACGAAAAATGGCTGTCGAGCCCCAGGCTGGACATCAGCAACACCTCTGTTGCCGGTATGCAGTTTTGGTATTATGCCGGGGGCAATGGTGATGTATCGCTGCAAATTCTGGCCTCTCAAGATAATGGGCTTACCTGGCCCATCAGCCTGTGGCAGAAAGCGTACAGCGAGCTGAACCCTGATACACAGGCAGCCCCGCAGGAGCCTGCGGCCACCGGCAGCTGGCACAGAGATTTTATCAGCCTGCAGCAGCTGGTGGGTGAGGCAAATGTGCGCATTGCCTTTGTAGCCAAAGGGCAAAATGAAGCAGCCGTTTATGTAGATGAAATTGAGTTCTTCCTCTCTGAGCAGCCCACACCTGCGCCCCTGCCGGAGCGCAATAGCGTATCGCTCTACCCGAACCCGGCAAAGGGTGAATTTAACCTGTTTTTTAACATGGAAAACCCGCAGGGAGAAGAGGTGGTCGTGGAAATATTCAACACCAGCGGGTCATTTATCAGCCGGAATAACTTTCCAAATACGTTAAATCAAATTTATACCTTACAGGTACCCGACTTACCCGCCGGCATTTATTATCTTCGTATCCGGAGTGCCAGCCTCAATACCAGCCATAAGCTTGTACTGACCCGCTAAGCCAGCGCAAATTAATGCAGTGCTGAAGAACTCCCCCCCCACAAGCAAATGTTAGACAGACAGGCAACGATACAGCAAAGCATGAAAATTGGTATTTTCTTTGGAGGTCAGTCGCGCGAACGTGAAATCTCATTCGCCGGCGGCCGTACCGTATACGATAATCTAAATAAAGCACTTTTCGAACCCGTACCCATCTTTGTAGACAGCCTCGGGCATTTTATTTTGCTCGACTGGCAGTATGTGTACAAAGGGACCATCCGCGATTTCTACCCGCCGGCCAAGCACCTGCCCCACTCCGAGCTGCCTTTCCAGGTATACATCGAATCGCTGGGCAAGCTATCGCCGGAGGCACTGCAGGAGCTGATCTCCGAAGTAGGCCGCAAGGTGGAGCCACATCAGTTCCGGGAGTTGTTCGATTTTGCTTTTCTGGCCCTGCACGGCCCTTATGGCGAAGACGGCAACCTGCAGGGGCTGCTGGAGTGGTATGATATTCCCTACTCCGGCTGCGGCATACTGCCCTCTGCCATTGGCATCAACAAGATCATTCAGAAAAAACTAATGGAAGATGCTGGCTTCCACTCCCCCAAACGCTGGCAGATAGGCCGGCAGGAGTGGCTGGAGGCAGCTGATAAAAATCAGATATTCCAGGCAGCCAAAAAAGCGGTTGGCCTGCCCATCGTGGTAAAAGCACCTAACCAGGGCTCCAGCATTGGTGTCTCCATTTTGCGCGACGACAACCTGGAAAGCTTTACGGCTGCCATGAACAAAAGCCTCTTTTTGCAGGAGATAGACCTGCAGGCCTGGCAGCAAAAATCGCTCGACGAAAAAATTATGTTCCTGGCCGTGCTCACCGATATTCGCGAGGGCATCGGCATGCCGGTGTACGCCGGGGAAGCACAGGAGCTGATCCACCACCCAAGTGAGCTGATGCAGTACCTCGATGAGCAGGCACAGCAGGATACCAGCACCGTACTTACCCCGCTCAACAGTGAGGAAACCGTGCTGCTGGAGTCCTTCATCAAGGGCAAGGAGTTTAGCTGCATTGTGGTGCAGAATGAAAAAGGACAGCCCATGGCGCTGCCGCCCACCCAGATCATCAAAGGCACCGATGTTTTCGATTACCGGGCCAAGTACCTGCCGGGCGTAAGCCGCAAGATCACGCCTATCGACCTGCCCGTGGAGCAGATCCAGCAGATACGCCAGGAGTGCTGCCGCCTGTTTGAGGCGCTGCACGCCAATGTATATGCCCGTATCGATGGCTTTATCACCGAAGAAGGTACCATCTTCCTGAACGATCCCAACACCACTTCGGGCATGCTGCCCTCCTCCTTCTTCTTCCACCAGGCTGCCGAGATAGGCCTGAACCCTTCGCAGTTCCTGACCTATATTATCCGCACCTCGCTGGCCGAGCGCATCAAGACCGGCAAGCGCAACAAAGAGCTGCGCGATATGCTGCAGGCATTTGATGCCGAGCTGAAGCAGCTGCAGCAGCAAAAATCAGAGAAAGTGCGTGTGGCCGTGATCATGGGCGGCTACTCCTCAGAGCGGCACATCTCCGTAGAGAGCGGACGCAATATTTTTGAAAAATTAGCGTCATCAGTGAAGTACCAGCCGGTGCCGGTGTTCCTGACCGGGAGCAACGAGGAGCACAAGCTGTACCAGCTGCCCGTAAACATCATGCTCAAAGACAATGCCGACGATATCAAGGAAAAGATAGAGGCTTACCTGAAAGGCGAGCACCATCCGCTCCTGAAACAGATCATTGAAGAAGCCAGGCCGCTGGTCTCTGCTTATGTAGACCAGAACCTGATGCGCTTTCAGCCCCTGAACTACGAAGAGCTGGCCAATACGGTAGATGCTGTGTTCATTGCCCTGCATGGCCGTCCCGGCGAGGATGGTGCCCTGCAGGCACAGCTGGAACGCGTGGGACTGCCCTACAACGGCAGTGGCATTGAAAGCTCACAGCTTACCATCAACAAATACGACACCAACAAGCGCCTGCGCGAGCACGGCATCCTGGTGGCCAAACACCGCCTGGTAAGCCGCCAGGATTGGAATACGGCCCGCCAGCAGGTGCTGGATGCAGTGATTCAGGAGCTGGGCCTGCCCCTGATTGCCAAGCCTTCTGATGATGGCTGCAGCTCTGCGGTAAAAAAGATCAAGACCCGCGAAGAGCTGGAGGCCTTTGGTGAGATGATCTTCAGGGATATGCCAGAGCTGCTGGCCCTGCCCATGAAAACCCTGAAGCTGAAAGCCAGTGAGGAATTTCCGCAGAAAGAAGTATTCCTGGTGGAAGAGTTCATCAGCAAAAACGGGGCAAAGCATTTCCTGGAGGTAACGGGCGGCATGCTCACCATCCGCAACGAGCAGGGCGAAACCGAGTATGAAGTATTCGAGCCTTCCGAATCACTGGCGGGTGGCGAAGTGCTTTCGCTGGAAGAGAAGTTCCTGGCAGGCGAAGGCCAGAACATCACCCCGGCCCGATATGCACGCACACCGGAAGAAAACAGGCGCATCTCGGCTGATGTGCGCAGGCAACTTGAAAAAGTTGCCCGTATTGCCAACATCGAGGGTTACGCCCGCATAGATGCCTTTGTGCGGGTGTTCGAAGACGGCCGGGTAGAAACCGTGATCATCGAGATCAACTCCCTGCCCGGCATGACACCGGCCACCTGCATCTTCCATCAGAGTGCCCTGAACGGCTATAAGCCATACGAATTTATCGACGCAATATTAACCTACGGGATCGAGCGCCAGCGCTACAAGGCTACAGTATGAAAGTAACTTCTTTTAAACACGTGCTTATTCACCTGGCCATCATTTTGGTGACCGGGTTTATTCTCCTATTCCTTTTCTTTAACATTTACCTGCCCAGCGAAACACAGCACGGCGACAGCATCACCGTGCCAAACATACAGGGCCGCTCCTATGCCGAGCTGACAGATTTTATGAACCAGCACCGGCTGCGCTACGAGGTAAATGACTCTACCTTCAGCACCGATTTTCCGCCCCTGACCGTGATGAAGCAGTACCCACTGCCCGGCGCACAGGTAAAGGAAAACCGCAAGGTGTTTGTTTCCCTCAACGCCAAAAATCCACCCAAGGTGCGCATGCCAAACCTGGTAGACGGATCGGTAAAAAATGCCCAGCTGGTGCTGAAAAGCTTTGGCCTGGAGCTGGGAGAAATTACCTACGAACCAAACCTGGCTGCCAATGCCGTACTCAAGCAATTGCACAGGGGCAAACCTATTGAAGAAGGCGCTTATATTGCCAAGGGCTCCAAGATAGACCTGGTAGCAGGAGACGGCAAGGGAAATAACGACTTTACCATCGAAAACCTGATGGGCATGGACCTGGAGACTGCCCAGTTCAACATCATCGGCTCCGGCCTGCAGGTAGGCGAAATCACCTACGAAGCAGCTCCTGACAAAGCCCCGAATACAGTGCTTAGGCAAATACCACCGGCAGGTGCCAAAGTACAGATTGGCGAAACCGTAGACCTCTGGATCGTAAAATTCGGCCCCGGCCAGGTAGATCCCGGCCTCCCCACTCCAGGTTCAGAAGAAGGCGGGTTGTAGCTGGTATTGGGTATTGGGTACTTTGAAGGGGGTGGTGTGGAGTTGCAAATATACCTACCCACTGCAGAGGCACCCCTACCCACCGCAGCGGTGGGTAGGGGTGCTGACGCTACCGCAGCTGTTATTCGAATTATACACCCAGGCTTTGCATTTCTATGAATGTTTACTCAATTTCCGCGCTGATCATAACGTTATTGGAAAATGGGACCTGCTTCGATTAGCCATAGGGTGAAGGTGCATCACCAACTGGCCATGGCGATAGCGTTTAGCCCGGTTTATACACATGAAAATATACCTCACCTCTCTCCTCCTACTATTATTTGCCGGCAGCAGCTTTGCACAGCTGCAGGTGCTGCCGCATCCTACTGCCAGCGGAGGCACTGTGAAGGTGAAACTTCCTAAAAACGGGGCACTAAAATCCGGTACCGGCCCGGTGCATGGGCTGGCACTGCCTGGCGACAGCCTTTCCCTCCCCTTCTGGGATGACTTTAGCTATGCCGGCCAGCGCCCTGATTCTGTGTTATGGCCCTTCAACACCACCAGCACCATCAGCTACGGCCAGGCCATCAACCCACCCAGCTGGGGTGTAGCTACCTTCGATGGCATCGATGCCAACGGCACCCCCTACGCTACCACCAACAGCGTTGGCCGCACCGACAGCCTTCAATCTGCCCCCATCCGTCTGGATATGCTGGCTGAGCCTGAAAAAGCCTCCGTCTATCTAAGCTTCTACTGGCAGCTGCAGGGCCTGGGCGAGCGGCCCGACCAGCTCGACTCCCTCCGACTCTATTTTCTCGACAGCGATACCATCTGGCACCAGGTGTGGAGCCAGGGCGGCAATCCGGATACAGATCCTGCAGTATTTCAGCAGGAGCTGATCAGCCTGCAGAACAGTGGAAACCAGCGGGGGGTAAACTTCTTCCACCCAGGCTTTAGGTTTAAATTTCAGTCATTCAGCCGCCAGAACGGACAGTTCGACGAGTGGCACCTCGACTGGGTGTACCTCAACAGCGGACGCAACAGCGAGGACCGTTATTACGAAGACCGCGCCATCAGCTCGGCCTTTACCTCACTCTTCAGCCCCTATACAGCGATACCCAAAGAGCAGCTGTTTGCCAATCCTGCCACCTACCTGAAAGCTGAAAACCTTTTTGTAGTACACAGCCTCTGGCGGCCGGGTATCGACGAGGTGCTAACCTACGATCTTAGTGTACATACTGAAAACGACGAAGCTGTCAGGGTGCTGGAAAGCGACCGCCTGCTGATCTCTAACCAGGGCGCCCTGCTTAGGGGTCAGAGCTACTTCACCGAAGACGCCAGCGGCCTCACCGCCGCAGACCTGGCACCCCTGGCCGAAAGAGACTCCTTTACCCTGGTTACCCGTTTGCTACTGCGCTCCGAAGAGCCGCAGGAATTCTTCCACCGCAACGATTACCTGGAGATCCGCAACCCGGTGCATGATTATTTTGCCTATGACGACGGCACCGCTGAAATCAGTGTCAGCCTCAACGGACGCGGACAGCGCCTGGCCTATGGATTTACACTGGAAGTAGCGGACACCCTCACCGGCATTTCCTTTTACGCCCCCTCCTTTAACACCTCTGCCAGGGGCAGCAACCTCGACCTGAAGATCTGGTCTAACCTGGCCGGCGTGAATGGCGAGGAAGACGTTTTACGCTATACCCAGAATGTAAACGTACAGCGGCAGGGCGTGAATGGCTTTGTTACCTATGAGCTCAACAACCCACAGGTGCTGCAGGCAGGTCAGTTCTACATTGGTCTGGAGCAGGTTACCACCGATCCGGTTGCCCTGGGCTTCGACCTGAACACCGATGGCAACGCCACGCTGTACCAGAGCACCGACGGCATTGAGTGGAGCGGCACCTCCTCGCTTGAGGGTAGTCTGATGATGCGCCCCCACTTCAAAAAAGGAGTTGATCCGCTCACGCTGGGCGTAAAAAACATCATATTCCCTCCCCTTAGCATATACCCCAATCCTACACGCGACAGGCTGTGGATTGAGTCCGAAGCCAGGCACCTGCGCCTCTACGACACTCAGGGCCGGCTGATGTTAGCGCAACCCGCCACAGCCCGCACCGAACTTCAGCTGGGCCATCTGCAGCCCGGCCTGTACCTGCTACAGCTGGAGTACAAGCAGGGTGTGCAGTCTAAGCGGGTGTTGGTGGTGAAGTAGGTTTTTTAAATGAGTGATTTAGTGAATGAGCGGTCCGCTCGGGGCGCGTAGCCGCTGCGGTGACTGTGTGAATGCAGGGCGCTGGATGGATGAACTGATAGTGCGTTGGATGAGTCTATGAAGGGGGGTGGGTGATATTTTGAAACATTTTGGCTTCAGGCCGATTTTTAATATTTTTTAGCGAACACTGACCTTAAACTATAATGCTATGGCAGACATTACTGCACAAGAACTGAAAGATCGTATGGACAAAGGCGAGCAGCCCTACATCCTGGATGTGCGCGAAGAAGCTGAATACGAAACCGAAGGCAATATTAACGGACAGCTGATTCCCCTGGGCCTCCTGCCCCACCGCCTCAACGAAATCAATGCCGGCAAAGACGACGAGATCATCGTTCACTGCCGCTCCGGAAAGCGCAGCGCCACCGCCCAGAAGTTCCTAAAACAGCAGGGCTATACAAATGTGAGAAACCTGGAGGGAGGGATTTTGGCGTGGAAGGAGATTAGCTAACCCAGACATAAGATTATTTTCCCTAGGCAGCAACCGTTGTGTGTATAAAACAAAGCTGTTTATATCACGCAGCGGCCCTTGTAGCGCCGATGCACGCATCGGCGTGGTGGTAAGTGGCAATACAGCTAAATCATATAAACCACATGCAATATACGCATTCCTCATATTTTTGATCCCTGTTTTATACCTGTCATTGATCTGCAACCACGTCGATGCGTGCATCGACGCTACAGGGGCCGCTGCTAATAAATCACAGCACCCGAATTATTCACCGCAGCCGCTATGCACCACGGACGGACCGCTAATTCACTCATTCACTCATTCACTAATTCCCTCCATTACTCCACAAACACAAAGGGCTCCGGGCTGAAGCAGAGGACGAAGATCAGCAGTGCCAGCCAGCCCAGGGCTTTGCGGCCGGTGCTTAGGGGGTGGTCTTCGGGGGTAACGGGGTGGTAAACACCGATAAAGCGGCCGATGAGGAAGGCGTACAGCATCCAGCCCAGGTAGCCGCGGGCGCCGGGCACCAGGTAGCCCACCATCAGCTGGGCACACATCACGCCGAGCACCAGGGTCAGGCGATGGCTGGCGGGCATATCCAGACGGCCAAAGAGGTAGTACAGGAACAGGCCGTAGACCCCGAGCCGTAAAAGAAGCCCCCCTGCCCCTTCATCAGGATCGGGAGTGGGAATGCCAAGCCCGGACCAGAACACCAGGGCCACAAAGAGGGCCGTAGCAATCCTCCTGTGCCAGTTATAGCCCAGCAGCCCGTAGAGGATATGGCCGCCATCGAGCTGGCCGATGGGCAGCAGGTTCAGGGCTGTAAAGAACAGTCCCAGGAAACCTGCAAACAACCAGGGGTAGTGAATAATCTCAAAAGCACTTGGTATCCGCTCCGGATCTGACGCCAGGTATTTCTCAAAGAGCACATAGAGGAGGTTCTTGCCCAGGTAAAAAGAGCCTTCGGTTTCCAGGCTGATCTTATTGGCCTCCTCCTGCCATTGGGCACCCAGCTCCCTGTACTCCGGGTGCACCTGCAGAATATAATCCTGCGGCGGCAGGTGCGTAAATCCCCAGGCCAGCACACCCAGGGCAATCACAAAGCCTGCCAGCGGACCGGCAATACCAATATCGAAATGTACTTTACGGCTCTGGATATACTGCCTGATGCGGATCACCGCCCCCATGGTACCAATGGCCGGCATAAAACCTGCAAACCAGAAGGGAATAAAGTAAGGAAGCGATACCCGGATCTTATGGGCACGTGCCGTAAAGTAATGCCCAAACTCATGCACTGTTAAAAAAGAGAGGAAAGGCAGGCTAAAAGCAAAGCCGGTGGCAAATTCCGACCAGCTGATCCCTCTCCAGAACACCGAGAGCTCCCCACCTTCTTCGCCCATGCCAATCACCCGGTACATATAGCGCCATTCGGCCCCGGCCAGGGTAGTGGTAATGAGGGTAACAACAAAGAGGGTGAGGTGAAGGAGTAAACGTTTATTCTTTTTGGCCTGATCCATTGCTAAAGATTAGGGGTAGCGAACTATTCTGCTCAAAATGGAGGGTTTGTATACCCAAGCGTTCCGCTCCCAGGAGGTTGTTTTTATTGTCGTCGATAAAGAGGGTTTCTTCAGGCTTCAGGTTCCATTCATCCAGGATCACCTGGAAAGCCTCGGGATCAGGTTTACGGGCACCAATGTCCTGTGAGTAGTAAACCTTGTCGAAGAGGCTGGAAAAGTCCTTTTCGCCGCACAGCTGCTCCAGGCGTCGGTGCACCTCCTCAATGTGGATGATGTTTGTATTCGACAGCATGAACAGCTTGTATTTACCACTCGCTTTCAGGCTGCGGAGCAGCTCAATATTTTCGGGTGGAAAATGGAGCAGCATGGCATTCCAGGCGGTTATCAGCTCCTCATCAGACAAGGGTTTACCCATGAGGTGGCGCAGTCCCAGCAGAAATTCCTGTGGGGTTACTGCTCCCCGCTCGTACGACAGAAAGAGGGGATCTTTATGAAAAAGTGCTTCGGCCTGCTCGGGGGCAAAGTTACCCATTTGAGCGAAAGCGGTAAAGGTACGGGGCATATCCAGGTGGATCACCACGCCGCCCAGGTCGAAAATAATATTTTGTATGGTAGAAGGAATCAAAACTTAAGGCAATAGTGTTGTAAAATTGTCTGCAAATATGTAAAATTGCACTCCCAAATTCAAGGAATACCAGGTTCCTGTGGTGTGGCAGTTAAACTGTAACGCTTAAATTTGGGGAATGTTGAGAGGACCCGACGCTGGTTGGAAAATCAAAACAAAAAATTGGGCCTATAGCTCAGCTGGTTAGAGCACCTGACTCATAATCAGGGGGTCGCAGGATCGTGCCCTGCTGGGCCCACCCTCATTATCAAGGACTTACGAGTGTAAAAGCTTGTAAGTCCTTTTTCATTTGCACAAAATTTGCACAAATGAAGATTCTTCAGGAAATCCAAATGCGAATTGAGCTATAACTTTTACCGCATCAGGTACTCTTAGCTTTTACTCAACTCGGATACCCAACAATGGATTTAAACAAGCTTTCACTATTCCCCAGTAGGAAACTTATTCTAACTCATTTGAGCCACATTTTTTTAGCCGGAGAATAAATCAAAAGCAACGATATGCTTTATAGAACGACATAAGTATATTGTTGAAATTATTTTCTTCTTTCTCCACAACTAAAAATTCAGACATGAGCTTTGAATCAAGAGATGTTAATTGCGAAATAACTGGGTTAGCTAGTGCTTTATCAGAAACAGTTGTATTAACAAAGGTTAATGGTATAATCGTATTAAAGAATTTTGATAATCCACAAGTTGATGCCCTTAACAAAACCATTTATTCTTCTAGTAAGCCTCCTTTAAAATATTACGCAGAGATAAATGTACCCGATCCATTGAAAGGTAAGATGGGTCGTCTATTCTCATTTGTAGATGATGAAGATGAACTAGAACAATCCACTGCCATTCTTTCTAAAGCAGGTAGGGAAATCCATACGATGAATCAATTAGTGCCTTTTTTGAATTATGTTGATCAATATCAATATTTGAAACTACCTGAAACGATGTTCATGGCAATCGTAGATGTTGAGGCTAGAACTAGTACAAAATTTTGTGATAGCTGGGCTATTAACTTTAATTCAGCTGGAAAAAAGTTTTACTACAAAAAAATATTAGCAGAAAAGAGGGAGAGTCAGACTTTCGGAACACCTGGAGTTCTTATGCCAGGTTATGATTTAGCATTTGGTGACTGTTCTCAAAAAAACCCTCATGGTACAGGCTATCTTTTCAAGACTGACAATACTTTTCATAATGCTAATTTCTCGTGCAATGAAAGCGCAGTAGAATTCTGTAAAAACAACAATTGTTTGGTCTACTTTATGGACTTCCTTAATCAAGGTAAACTAAGAGTATTATCTAGATATACAGAAGACATCAACAAAAAATTGCAGAACCCTTATTTGTTTCGATCTTCCAACATATAAGCAATGGCAGTACCTAAATTAGTTTCTGATCGACTTACCCTGCGGGAGATTAAGAGCAAAGATATTTTTGCCCATACAGCACTTTTCTCCGATCAGCAAACGATGGAACTTTTCGGTGGGCATATTATTACAAATGATTTAGAATTGAAAGATGTAATTAATACAAAGAAATCAGAGTTTGAAAATGGTAACGCGATCTTCTGGGTCATTACCCTAACTGAGGATAAGGAATTCATTGGCTTTGCTCGACTTATGTCCTACAATAGTCACTATTTTGACTCAAGCTATTCTTCTGTGGGTGAAATGAGACATGACCCCAGCTTCCACGAATATATAAACAAAGATGGTTGGGAAATTGACTATGCCTTATTAAAAGACTATCGAGGGAAGGGCATTATGTCAGAAGCAATAGATCTTGTCTTAAATTACTGCTCTGAAAATAAATTATCCCCACTATATGCTAAAGTTAATAGCCTATCAAATAAAGCTACTATTAGCCTGTTGAAGAAAAAAAAATTCGTCGACCACCTGCCCCTTGCAAATAGAAACGGCGGGTTTGGGATGATTTTTAAAATGACTTTATAAATATTCTTTAAGCCTTCATGCTATTAGCAACTTATAGCATGAAGGCATTAATCCTAGAGAATCAAATAGGCTTACAATGAAGATTAATCCCAAAGCTACCCCACAAACCTTAAAACGATTGCTCCAATACCCAATGCGATTGCTGCATAGAGTAGTGTCTCAAGGTATTTCAGTTTTTTTGCTTGTTCACGGAAATTTTCTTTCAGCTGAGCATCCAATGAATTAAACTTAGAGGTTAAAGCATTTTCAGTAGCTCTCTGAATTTGAGTACCTTCGTTCCTGACCGATACTTCAATATCAGATTTATGCTTTTCTAGCTTGGATATGATCAGTTGATCCAGCTCTTTTTGAAAGCCTTTATTGTCTTTATATAGCTCGTCAATCCTTTTTTCCAACAGCTGATCAATCTTATTGAGCTGCTTGGTATAGGATTCTAAGGTTGCAGTAAGTTCCTTATCAACCTTTCCTAAGGCTTTGTTGCTCTCCTGGAGCTGAACAGCATTATTCAGTAGGTCGTTTTTGAGTATACTTATCTCTGAGTAAACTTTTACGAAATCCTTTAGCTCTCTTGAATTCTGCTCAAGCTCAAGGATAGTGTTATCCAACTTTTCTAAATCCATTTCTTATGCGCAGGTTAATTGTTTCTAATCGTTCATTATAGTGAGCTACCACTGTTTCCAAGTCACCAAGCTTCTTGGCAAACGCCAGCTTTTCCTCCTCAGTTTTACAATACTTGTATAGATATTTTAATATAAACCTTTTACCGAATTGGCTAAGATGTTTATCAGACAGTCCTAAAATTTGATCAATTATAAAGTCATAATCAGGATCTGGATAATTACTAATGGTTTCGAAGGCTTTTGCAAATCTGTTTTCCTGGGTCTGGCTTAAGAACTTTTCCTGGAGGATGATTGTCAAACCATTAATAAGGTAAAGCCCGGTATTAGTCTGATAACTCTCCAAGAACCTTTGGAGATTACCTTCCAGATCTCTTAGAGCTTGTTCATTGATCAAATCCTTTTTCTGATCGTAGAAAACGCTAAACCATTTTTCAAAGTCTTTATTGTTGTTTTCTGCAATGTGCTGAAGCACATAGGTCGCTTGCGTAAATTTAAAATATGCTTCCAGGGATCTTTTAAACTCTTCTTTTCCCTCTAGTGTGTCATTGTACTTTAAGCAGTTACTGTACACATGTTCCAGTGAGGCCCTTCTGTTAGCGCCAAACTTATCGTAAGACCACTGCAACAGCACCTTTGCATATTTATCAAAATCTGCTAGTCCATGCTCATTAAGAATTCTTGTGTATTTGAATCGCTCTGGGCTGATATCAAAAGCAAAGTCATCAACATATTTCCTGATGAACTTCAACAGGGTGGCGCCAATGGTCTGGTCACTGTAGGTATTATAATAAACTGTAAAAACTCCCCTGAAAAAGTCATCCACAGTCCAATCTCTTACTACTCCTAAGTTGGATAAGCGATAGATAGCTTTCTCAACCTTTGCTTTATCCGATCCTAAATTGGCTGCATAGATTACCTTTGATGAATTAGGTTCTGAGTATACCTTATGTAAACTGGAAAGAAGCTCAAGCTCTTCTGATATTGGCTCTAATCCATTTTGGTACAGAAAAATCTGTCTGAACACATCCTGACCATCCCACTTTACCTTTTCAGTTAGTGCCTGTATTTGCTCATAAGATGAGTCGGGGTCGAATATGGTTGATAGATCAGTTTTCTCTTCAGATAGAAGAACATAGCATTTAGCATCTCTTTTGTCTCTACCCGCTCGCCCTGCTTCCTGGTACAGCGATTCCATAGAAGCAGGTACACCATAATGAATAGTATACCGGATGTTCTTCTTATTTATTCCCATACCAAAAGCTTTTGTGGCAGTCAGCAAAGAAAATTTATTCGCTTTGAACTCATCCTGCACATTGATCTTATACTTCTCAAAGTCTGATTCACTAGTGAAGTTTTTAGGCTTTGCTCCAGAATAATACTTAACCGGGGCTTTAAAATCCTTTTCCAGACTATTGGCTAAATCGTAGCAACCGTGCTTTCCATTCACAAAGGGAGTGAAAATCAGGCCACAATTTGTCTTATCACCATCAACAATCTGCACATCTTCTTCGTGAAATTCTTCGAGTAGGCTTTTGATCTCTACGTATTTGTTTCCTTTATCTTTAATGACCTTAAATTCAAGTTCAGGCCTGGTGTAATCGATTAAGGTTTTAACATTTTCCTGTGCTACGTTAAACTCTATCTGCACATCTTTCAAAACGTTCACGGATGCAGTAGCTGTTAAGCCCAGGAATCTTATGTTGTGACAGTAGGTTTTGATGGTATTGGACAAGTTGAGGTAAGAGGTCCGGAAGTCGTGCCCCCATTCAGACAAACAGTGCACCTCATCAATCACTGCATAAGAGAAATTCAAGTTGTTATGGATAGCAGTTAACCGCTCGCGGAAATCCTGCGTTTGGAATCTTTCAGGAGATATGAAGACAAAGAAATACATACCATTCCCAAAACGGTCCAGCACCTGCTCCCTGGCCGCTCCTATCACATCACTGGTAATAGCATCTACATTATGAATGTAAGCCGATTCTAAATCCTTTTTCTGATCATACATCAGGGATTTAATTGGACAGACTACAAAGCTAACACAGGGCTGTAGCAAACAGGCCAGCTGATATGTTAATGATTTACCTCCCCCTGTAGGAAGTAAGCCTATCGTATCTCTGTATTCTAAGGCATTCTGTATGATTGAAACCTGACCAGCATTAAACCTATCATACTCAAAAACATTCTTTAGAAAGAACTCAAGATTTGCTAAATCATTTACTTCTTCATCGAAACTCAATCTATATTTAATAGGCTTGGTAGTTGAGAGCCTGAAATAGTTGATACGATCCAGCTTGCTAGACTTGATATTAAAGAACAAATCCTGATAGTCTGTTCTTACAAAGATGACATCCTTTTCTAACTGGCTTTCATCAGTCCACCTTTGTAAGAGACTAAAGTCAATTTTAACTGTATTTTTGGCTGTAAACTTTTCTACCTCAGATACTTTATAAGCGGGCTTAGCAAAGCTGATTTTTTGGAGTTTAAGCAGATATTTAAACCATTCATATAAATCTTCTATAGCATCACGCTCGTATCCAGAAACATCCTGGTTCCTTATTTCAAAGTGCCAGTTTTTATCTTCAAGGCTTAGATATCCATTTTCTAGTAGCTCCAGAATCAGCACCTGAAATCTGATAATTGAGGTAGGGAGCAGCTTAGCTCTTTCTATTTCCTCATCTAGATCAGCAAATTTCAGGCTATAGTTGTCTTTGTATAGATTCAAAAACCTGCTATGCTTTTCTAGCTGCGCTTGGATAAGGTTGATTTTATCTTGATAACCCTTGTTCCTTTCCTCTAATTCAGTTGTAGTTATCCTAACGATGAGGACATTATACTTAGCTAAATGCTCATCCCTTACGTAATCAGCAATCTTAGCACCCGTTAGTTTATGCTGCTGCCCATCAATTTCAACGACCAGATTAGCCTGTGGCAGATAGAAATCCACAAAATGATGTTTGAATTTTGCATCATCTTCCTGGGTGATATCATTGATAGAGATTTCAGGAACAATCAACTGCCTGATAAAGCTGTATTCAGGCAAGTCTTGCATAATTCTGTCTTCCAGGAAGGTTTTGGCAGGGTAATAATTATTTACAGAATCTCCTTTGATCGTATCAACCCACCTCAGCTTCTTGCTGTCAATCAATACGAAAGGCTTAGTAAAATTCTCTTCTTTATGTATAGCACCATAAATACCCTGTAGGTATTGGCTCATAATAGTAGGCTTACCCCTCTGCAATAAGTTTTTTAAAATACAGATTGCAGGTAAATACTTACCATCTATTCTGGACTCCTGTAAATTCTGGATTACAAAATTATGGTTAGTATAAGCGTAGTTAGCTGAATACTTTTTCATCAAGGTGCATACTTTAAACTTTCATGACTGATCTAGAGAAAGGGAGCGTAGCTAAGAACCTTTAATGCTGAGCACCAACCATTCTCCTAATCATTTCCTGCATTCCTATCCGGAACCCTTCATCCTGGAAATATAATTTGTACATTTCCAACTCACTCCGCCGCTGCTTACTAATAGCATCGTTGATAATTTTTTCCAGGGCCAGATCGCGGTTCTGAACATCAGGATTATCCACAAACTGCTTCTGAAAATTTGGGTGATTCTGTACGTGCTTAGCAAGACTGACGAATTTCACCCGCTGCTCATCCGGTGTTGCCTCCCAATCATTAAACCAGCGCTCATTAAAGCCTCTGATGATCAAATCCAGCTCATCTTTATCTTCATCATTTGTATGTGCTCCTCTTGGATTTGGATTTTGCGGATCAAGTGTGCTTCCGGCACCATCCAACTTAATGGCATGGCTCAGCTTTGTACGTTCTAATCCATAAGTCGACAGGTCAACAGAATTGAGCAATTCGTCTACTGTATCGGTTGTAGTATCTTTTACAATCAAATGGGGAATCAGGAATTTCAGGAACCAGAACAGCTTTTCCCAGCTTACAACTTCGAAAGGCATGATAGAGGCCATTTGTCCGTAGATCTTTACAAACTGCTTTGCCTTTATTTTAAAATCAGCCTTTTCTATATCAGTAAGTTCGAGATCTTTATTAAAGCGCTGGGCAGCTCTACCTGTGAGTGGGCTTAGCTCATCGGCACTGGCTTTACGAAAGAACTTCTCCACAAATTCTTCAATCTCACCCCACTCATATACACCTTCTCCATCCAGCTTGTCTTTCAGATCATGCAGCACATTCACATCGGTGGCTTCACTTAAACTGGTGGATGTGTAGAAAGGGTCAAAAGCTTTTTTGATGTCTTCGGTACTGTTAAAGAAGTCAAGCACAAAAAGATCTTCTGTTTTCTTGCCAAGATTGTTTGCGGAGCGGTTTAAGCGGGACAGCGCCTGTACTGCCAAGACACTTTGTAGTTTCTTATCTACATACATGGCTGTAAGCTTCTTCTGGTCAAAGCCTGTTAGAAATTTATTGGCAACCACCAGCAAGCGATAATCATCGGTATCAAACTTTTCTTTCATATCCTTGCCTGGAAAGCCATTCACTGTGTCTTCGGTATACTCTATACCGCTCAAGGTCTTCTTTCCAGAGAAGGCAATCATGATCTTAAAGTTAGCACCTTTGCTCTCCAGGATTTTCTTTAGTGCCTGGTAGTAGTTGATAGCCGCTTCAATGTTCTGTGTTACTACCATGGCCTTTGCTTTACCCTTTAGCTTTTTTGCATTTACTATATTTGGTATAAAGTGGTTCAGGATAATCTCGGCCTTGGTTTGGATAGTCTCCTTGTGCCCTTCTACATAGGCTTTTAATTTTTTCTGCGCTTTAGTAGTGTCAAAGATAGGATTATCGATGATCGATTTCTCGATTTCGTAGTAGCTTTTATAAGTGGTGTAGTTGGCAAGAACATCCAGAATGAAGCCTTCTTCGATGGCCTGCTTCATGCTGTACAGGTGAAACGGGTTAAAAGTACCATCCGGCTGAACCTCACCAAACTTCTCAAGGGTTGTTGCCTTAGGAGTTGCGGTGAAGGCAAAGTAGGAAGCATTGCCTCTCATTTTGCGGGAGCGCATGGCTTCAAGGATCAGATCCTGTGCATCTTTCTCCTCCTCTTCTTCTTCCTCCTCCTCTGCCTTTTTACCCATTGCGCGGTTCATGTTATCGTGTGCCGTACCGCTTTGGGAACTGTGTGCCTCGTCGATGATTACCGCAAATCGATTATCACTCAAATCAGCAATCCCATCTATGATGAAGGGAAACTTCTGGATAGTGGTGATAATAATCTTTTTCCCCTGCTCGAGGGCTGACCTCAACTCCTGAGAGGTAAGTGCAGGCGCAACAATGTTTTTTACCTGAGAGAATTCTTTGATGTTATCGCGAAGCTGCTTGTCCAGAATGCGACGATCTGTTACTACTATTACTGAATCAAAGAGAGGATAATCAGTGCCTCTGCCGCCGGGAGTGGCAGAATTTTCCGGGTAAGTTTCTATTAGCTGGTAGGCCAGCCAGGTAATGGAGTTAGATTTTC
Source organism: Flammeovirgaceae bacterium 311 (assembly GCA_000597885.1). Taxonomy (NCBI): domain Bacteria; kingdom Pseudomonadati; phylum Bacteroidota; class Cytophagia; order Cytophagales; family Flammeovirgaceae; species Flammeovirgaceae bacterium 311. The sequence goes on along the minus strand of CP004371.1, from coordinate 6,057,984 downwards.
CAGAACCGGCAGAGTGCTGGATCAGGTAAGTCTGCCCTACCCCTTTATTGGCTGTATCAGCTAACAACCTACGCACCACATCCAGCTGATGATATCGCGGGAACAACATGGTGCGCTTCGCCAGCGGATCTTTGGAACTGCCCTCCATCGTGACAAAGTGCTGAATGATGTTACTCAAGCTATGGCGTGTCAGCACTTCCTCCCAGAGATAGCTGGTTTTATGTCCCAAAGTATTCACAGGATTGCCAGCACCATGGTTATTGCCCTTGTTGAAAGGCAGAAAAAAGGTATCCTTTCCACTTAAGCGGGTGGCCATGTAGATCTCTTCTGTATCGACTGCGAAGTGTACAATGCAGCGACCGAATTGAAGCAAGGGCTGTGTAGCATCTCGTTCAAACTTATACTGATTTACCCCATGCACTTTAGCTGACTGGCCAGTCCAGTGATTCTTTAGCTCAATGGTTGCAATGGGCAGGCCATTGATAAAAATAACCATATCAATCTCCTGCCCCAGATTGGCAGAAGAGTACCTTAGCTGACGCGTAACACTGAACTCGTTCTTCTCAAAACGTTCCTTTACTTCCTGGCTGCTGGAGGCCAGCGGAGGAGCAAACAGTAGGGTTAAATGAGCATCGTCTACGTTAAGACCTTTCCGCAATACATACAAGATGCCATTCTTCTTGATCATTCGGTCCAGCCGCTGTTTTATACGCAGCTGCCACTGAGCCTGATCTCTAAGCTTATCCAGCTCTTCCTTTTGCGTGCTTTCCAGGAAATGCCAGAAGCGCCTTTCGTCTAATGCATATTCTTTGTTAAAATCCTTAGGTACGCCCTGAAAGTAACCGTTTCCAGCACGGTATTCTCCCGCAGCTTCAGCCCAATTCCCAGGCCCCTCCCGCTCTTTTGATTCTTCTACTGTAATGCCTGTAAGCTTTTTCTCTATTATTGCTTCCAGGGCCTGTTCATTGGTCTGACTAGGCATGGGCGCTAAAGTTTATAAGTTCTTCAAAAAGAATAGTTTCCATTTCACTACCGTGTTCTCTGATCTCGTCTACTCCCCAATTATCATAGTCCATCATACGCTGTTGCTTAAGACTGTCAGCGCCTACTTTGTGGTAGTAGTCCTTCTTGCCTGAAGGCAGGTTGTTGCTCAGTTGGGAATTCTTGCTGCTGCTTATTAAGCATAGGTTTCCGAAATCGTCTATGCCACTTTTAAGTTTCTCGATGTTTCCCAAAGGTCTTTGAGGGTAGTAATGCTCGACAGAGGTACGGAAAGCAAACTCAAAATTCTGATGCCCTTTAAATTCTCTTTTCCACAACAGATAATCCAGGTAATTGAAAATGAAGTTTTCAACTGCCGTACCCTGGTTTAAACGAGTCTTGTCTATCTCTACCTCTTCCGGCCTTGTAACGCCTTTGTAGATGATCTGATAGTAATCATCTGGTTCCTTTTTCAGATAGCGGTTAAAAAGGTAGGTTCTTGCCAAATTTTCGAGGTACTCCTGATACAGCTGGGCATCAACTTCCTGTCTTTCAAATACAAAATTCAAGGCAGCATTTAACCAATGTTTATAGATCTGTGTAGGAGCAGATACATGAAACATAGCCAATAGCATTATAAGATTCTGGTTTTCTCCCTTACTCACATCTTCCTCACCGAAAGTATTCACCCAGCTTACATTTCCTGCCGCATAGCGTTTTAAGCGTTTTAAGCTCCACTCTTCCTTCCCATTAAGTATTTCTCGCTTGATAATGTATTTATCAAACAGAAACTTAGCCTTGAGAAGGCTGAAGCAGAAGTGATGCACAAAGGCAATAGTACTTTGCTCATCTCCCTTCAGGTACAGATCAAAGGTTTCGAGGAGACGCTTATCATCCAGGGGAATGTCTTCTCTTGTTTGGATGCGCAGCACATGCAACAAAAAATTTGGAAAGCTTATGACTGAACTGAAACGTTCTGGCGCCTCCTCAGTGTCTTTCTTTTCCTCTGTAAATTGAATTCCTCTTACTAATATTTCTTCAATACTAAGACTATCTACTTCCAAGCCATCTTGTTCTCTCTGCTCCCTGTTCTGTTGAAGTGGAGCAAGCCTCTGCGTTAGATCTTCGAAGCTATTTACACGCAGTGTATTCCAATCATCCCCTGCCTGAAATAAAGCTCTACGCTGTTCTACTGGAAATCCATACTGTACGTAACGCTCCATGTCAGCACAGGCTTCCCATACCTTACTGAATACATTGCCAGCTATTTTATCTTGCTGTATCTTTTCCAGTAATCGGGCTTTAAGTATCTCATGCTTTTCGAGCTGCTCTCCCCGATTATTCATGATCTCAAAGTAATGATTGAGATCAGTATCGTGTGGTACCGATACCCGGAGAATGAACACACGGCTCATCAGGTATGCATAAAAATCATCCAGCTCGAGCCTGGCATCCTTAAGTATTTTAGGCAAGGAGGTATGTGCAATTGTATAGGCTCTCTTTATAGCTGGAGAATAGGTTTTGTTCGACTGATAGGGAACTTCATCCGTATCTGCTGCTATCGCATACAGTGTTTCTGTTGCATGTGGACGGCTATCGAAGGAAATATTCAGGATAGATCTGGGCAGTGTACTATTAATCTCACTTCCAAACTCTCGCCGGAGTACATTGATTAGAACGTTCAAGGTTGTTAGCCGCTGCTGTCCGTCAATGGTTTCGTAGGTAGTATTGCCATTGTGGCTGCGTTCATATACTACCAGTGTGCCTATGTAGTAATTATCTGCCCCTTCATCAAACAAGCCTTTAGCAATTGGCTTATTCCTAACTGCATAATCTGCAATATCCTGGATGAGCTGATTTATTTCTTTTGCCTCCCAGGCATAGTTGCGCTGGTAAATGGGAATAACGTATTGCTCCGCACCAAAAAGCTCCCGCAGGCTTAGGGTTTTAATTGATTCACTGCTCATGGGAGATAATGTAATTGCTGAAACAACTTTTGAATTTCCTCTACTTTTGTTCCCTTCAGCTCTTTCACCTCAGGTAGTGGAATGCTGAATATCTCAGCTGGCCGGAGTGCTTCCTGCATAAGTTTAAAGAAGGGAGCCTGTTGCAGGAGTGGCATTTCTCCAAGGGCATGATTATCCATGGAAGCCAACTTAACAGAATGCTGCTGCAGGCGCAGGCTATACGACCAGATAAAGAATTTTTCAATAGCTCGGTCTATCTCCTGGACTCCAAACTTATCGAGGTAGTAAAGTAAGCAACCGTCGAAAAGCGTACGCACGTATTTATCACCCGTGCGATCATGACCAGGATAGGCATCAAGCTTTTCAAGAATGATTTTAGCCAAACTGTTATTTCCTTGCTTGATTTCTGTTTTAAGTGATTTTACCTTCTCCAGCAGTTGTTGATAATAGCCTACCATCTCAAAAAAGCGCTTGCCATTCATGAGTACTCCATCTAATTGAAAGGGATATGGCATTTGTCCCCTATCTATCTGACGGTGATAGTCCTCATTATAGGCTTTTACATAATAGTGACCAATGCGGTACAGATCAGCAAAAGGATATTTTTCTTTTACTTCCGGGCTTATTCCTTTAAAGATCTGTACATCACTTTTTGTGAAGTAACGGGCAGGATATCCTTTTGACCAGTTGCGTATGCGAAAGAGGTAATTCCCGAACAGGCTGGCCAGTCGCTCAGTATCCATTGCTTCCCAGTCAGCTACACTCTCCAGCTTTTCCTGCTCAGTGGCGGTGTGGGCCATTTCGCGCAAGTGGAAAGCCTTAAGCAGATCGTGGGGCTCCAGGTCGCGGCCGCGAGCATTTTGAGAATCAAAAAACTGAAAGGCTTCCGAGATATTCTGAATGACCACTTCTACTAATTCACACTTATCGTAAAAGAACTGGATTGCCTCTGAATCAAACTCCCGTATTCGTCTTTTAATCTCCTCGTAGTTTTGCTGAATATTCTTTTGAGATAGCTTATCGCTGAAGCGTAGGGAAGCCAATTTAGGCTGATAGGTACTTAGATGCTCTGCTTTGCTAATCTTCTTAAGCTCATCCTGCCTCTCTCGAAAGATGGCATAAGCGATCAGCGTAATGGTAATGCTACGCTGCTGGCCATCTACAATATGGTGCACTTCCCTCTCCTTTTCCCGATGCATGACGAGCGTACCTAAACGATAAGCTGTATGCTTATGGTGATGCAGAATATCATCCAGCAGTTGGTTTACATTCTTTAGTGTCCATTTGTAAGGACGCTGATAATGGGGGATCTTGATACTGCTATTAGCTAACAGCTCTTTTACCTTCACTAGCCTAGGGGTGAAAGTAAAGTGTTTCCCTTCTTTACCATTAGTGTGTTGAGAATGATGCGCTATGGTTACTGTAGCCTCCATATCAACACACCTTTATTTTACCTGTTACAGCACTATTGATAAGGCTTGCTTTGTACTCTTGCAACTTCTCAGTTTCCTTTTCTTTTAAGGTTATTGCTTTTATGATCTTACCACTTGCATCACTTATGTATTCAGAGATAGCAATTTGCTCAGACTTCGGAGGAAGAGTGATGGCCATATTTCTAACTTCATCCTGATTGATGTTAGGGTCAATTCTGGTACCTTTCGCACCAATCATCCAGTACGGCCTACAGAACTTTATATAGTAGTAGAGAAACTCAGAATGCAACTTTTCAGATCCTACTATACCACACAGCGCCTGATTTAGGGTAGCTTTAATTCTTAAAATTGCATGCTTGCCTATTGTCCCAGGCCCACCATACATTGCCACGCACACAGTATTTTCAGGAACTAATTTACATGCTGTATCCCTAATTGCGTTATCAGTTATTTTTTCAGGAACATCAAATAACTCATCATTATTTAAATCAGTAGTTCTTACCCAGGGTATGTGGCCATTATAATATCGGTCAACATTACCGCTTGGAGGTGTTCCACCACTTGTTGTCAAAGCAATTTTTTTTATTTGAGTTAGTTTCCAATGCATAGGTATCTCCCCTATCCATTCCACACCACTATCCTTCATCGGCACTTCAGGATTCAGCCCACGGATAACGGCATTGTGAATAAGAATTTGCCTACGCTCTTTGAGTAGCTCTATCTGCTTTACTTTTATGGCTATGGCTTTGTCTATCTGGGCTGTTTTGCGGTCAAGGAATTGGGCGATAGCGGTTTGTTCTTCTTTGGGTGGAAGGAGCGTAATAACTTTCTTAAAGTCTTCATAGTGCATGTCCCATTGCCCTACTCTTACACCATATGAAATTCTATTATACTCACCAATGTAAGAGTTGCTTCTTAACAACTGGTGAAGGTACTTTGAGTAAACTTCTCTTGATGTTACTTTACAAGTAATATAGGCAGGACTCACTATACCTTTATGTCCGCTAATCCCCATTGACCCTTGCCAGGCTTTCATTTTATTTACAACTAAATCTCCCGGCTCAACTGCTTTGTAATTGGTTGTATCAAGTGAAGTAGCGTTATGATTATCATCCCTTGAGTCTTTTGGAATTACACCATACTCCCTATAAACAGAAAGCACCTCATAATCAGGATGATTCTTATCGCTTTTTAGCTCAAGAAGGGAGCCTAATGAAACAATTTTCCAATGCGACGGAACATCACCCAGCCACTCAACTCCAGAATCTTTATAAGCAGGATATTTCACTATTAGTGCTTCTTCTACTATTGCTTCCATTAGGCTAGAGTTAAGATTTCACGGATAAGACCATCACTCTCTACTTCCAAAGTCAGAATATCACTACTTACTTCCTCTATACTGCGCAGAGGCTTATGGCGATAGAAGTATTTGTTAAAGCTGATCTCATAGCCAACTTTGGTGGCCTCTAAATTAATCCAAGCCTCAGCCACATGCGGTTTTACTTCGCGCAGGAAGTAATCATATATCTGCTCATTCAGGGGCACGTTCTCGGTGTCGCGCAGGTCACTTTCAGTTTCATATTCCAAGTACTCCCCTTTTTTGGCGGTCGGATAGTAGCCATAGTCAGGCAATTGGGTTTCATCACAGCCCAGGCGGTCGAGCAGGCGTTCCAGCTTCTCTCCTTGCAGCTTAGTTGTGCCTTTCACCACCTTTTCGGCGGCGGCATCATACCAACTCACTGCATTCAGGATGGCTTTCTTCTCTGAAGCCGACAGCTTCATCTTACACGGCTTAAGGGCAGCTTCTACTTTATCGCGAAAGACATTGAAGTCGCTGTATTCCTCACTACCAACGGCTTGCATCAATTTGGTAGCCGCATTCACTAGCTCCAGCTGCTTTTGCCAAGTGGCTTTGCTCACCAGCGCCTTAGCCTGTTTAGCGCTCAGGTTGAGCTCCTGCTTCTCTGCCCAACCCAGGATAGCTTTTTCATGACTGGGAAGATTCGTATATACTTCCTCGCCAAACTCGGAATAAGCCCATTCCATCGGCTCCCGCAGGCCTTTGTCGAAGCGCAGCTCAGCAATGCGCTCGGAAGTAAACTGAGCTATCAGCCGCTTAGGGCGTTCTATAGTTATCTTGTAGTAGCCAAAATCGCTATTATCGAATACTTTGGAGGCTATGCCCTCGTCACCTTTGCGCTCTATGGTCTGCAAGCTTTCATATACCTGCACTATCTCCCTGATGTGCTCAGGAGAGAATTCGCAGTTTTTATTGCCCAGGTTTTTGCGTAGTTTCTGGTATAGCTGACCTGCATCGATCAGCTGCACCTTTCCCCTTCGGTGGGGCGCTTTGCTATTGCTCAGTAGCCAGATGTAGGTGGTAATACCTGTGTTGTAAAAGAGGTTGTTTGGCAACTGAATAATAGCCTCCAGAAGGTCGTTCTCGATAATATAGCGACGGATGTTGCTTTCTCCTCCTCCAGCATCGCCAGTGAAAAGACTGGAGCCGTTATGAACGGAAGCTATACGCGATCCGGTAGGGCTAATGTGAGCAGGCTTCATCTTATCCACCATTTCCATCAGGAATAGTAGCTGTCCGTCGGAAGAACGAGGAGTAGCATCCACCACTTCTTCTTCGCCCCAGTAGTTTTTAAGCGTTACCTGAAAGCGTGGATCAATAATTTCATTTCCGTCCTTGATGTAACGCACTTCACTGCTCCAGGATTTGCCATAGGGCGGATTGGAAAGCATAAAGTCAAAGTGCTTACCCCTAAACTCATCTGTTGAGAGCGTAGAGCCATTGCGGATATTTTCAGGGTCATTACCCTTGATCATCATATCGGACTTGCAAATGGCGTAGGTCTCGTCGTTTATCTCTTTACCGAACAGGTATACGTCACCCTCGGCACGGATCTCTCCTTCCGGATCTTTGATAAAGTTCTGCGACTCTGTAAGCATACCACCAGATCCACAGGCAGGGTCATAAATCGTCATTACCGGCGGCAGCGCTTCCTTTATTGGCTCAAAGACCAGGTGCGTCATCAGGTCAATTACCTCGCGCGGGGTAAAGTGTTCTCCGGCCTCTTCGTTGTTTTCTTCGTTGAATTTCCGGATCAGCTCCTCAAAAACATAGCCCATGCCCAGGTTGCTCAGGGGCGGCAGTTTGCGTCCGTCAGGATCTACTTTCTCGTAGGGCGTTAGGTTGATGTAAGGAGAATTAAATTTCTCCAGCACCGCCAGCAGCACATCTTTGTTGGCCATGTGCTTCACCTGGCTGCGCAGGTTAAATTTGGCTATGATCTCCTTAACGTTAGCGCTAAAGCCATCCAAGTAGGCTTTAAAGTTTGCCTCCAGTATCTGCTGGTTATTCGTAGCCGTAGCCTGCAGGCGCTGCAAAGTCCATTCACTGGTATTGTAAAATACAAAGCCTGACACTTCTGTAAGGCCATTGGCCTCAGGTTCTGTAAAGCCCATCTCCTCCCGCTGAAAGCGCCATTCCTCCAGCACTTCTGCTTTGGTTGGCTCCAGCAGTGCATCAATACGACGCAATACTACCATGGGTAAGATTACATCCCGGTACTTACCCCGCACATACACATCGCGCAGGCAGTCGTCGGCTATGGACCAGATGAAGGAGACTAATTTATTGTGAGAGGCGTGGTTCATGTGTTATAAGAAAATTTTTATCAGACAGATTAAAATGGTGTTAGACAAAAGCCTACTGAATGAACTAAAAGCCACCGTAACCGCAGGCAATGTTTAACCATCATTACTTCCGTAACAAGATACAAATATTGTAAGACAGTGGGTAAAATTACTCGATAAGTAAGTTTTATTAACAACTTGAAACAGCTAAGTCAGCAGGGAATTGATGCCTGCAGTACTATCATTCATCGCAATGCAGTTAAAGCATCAATGACTTCACTTCCTTACTACAAGGACAATTAAGGCATTTAGCTTCATCTATTACATGCACTAGAAATATATACACTGAAAAGATATCTTTGGAAATAACATTATTCCTAAACCATGAAGATCGCTCACCTGATCCTAGCCCTAACTATCACTGCTACGGCAGTAAGCTGTGGTGAATTTTCATCCAAGAATGCAGAATTAGCAAATGATTCTATAAAGCATGCCCAGGAATTGATCCTGAAAGAGAAGGAATCTAAAATAAGGGAACTTGAAGCTAGGCTTGAGAAGAATGAGCTGCAGGAAAAATATAATAGCGAAACTAGCAAACTTCAGGAGGAAATTAAATCTCTAAAGCAATCAGCAAGCGTTAATAACCTGACAGAGCTTTACAAGAAAAATAAAAATGCTGTCTTCACAATTTACACTAAAGAAAAAGAAGGGGTAGGTCAAGGGACTTGTTTTGTAATTGATCCAAGTGGACTTGCTTTAACTAACTATCATGTTTTAGCAACAGCCTCGAATGCCTTAGTTGTTAATGAGGCTCAGGACAAATTCATGATTACAGAAGTGCTGGAATACAGTGAAGAAAATGATTATGTTCTGTTTCGCTTGGGCCCAAATGACCGCGTTTTTGATTATGTGCCAATCGCAAATCTAGAGTCTGAAATAGGGTCGAAGTGCTTCGCAATAGGTAATCCACGTGATCTAACGTTAACATTATCAGAAGGATTAGTTTCAGGATACCGTGAGGCCAATAGCCGGATTCAAACCACAGCATCTATTACTAATGGCAGTAGCGGAGGACCGTTATTCAATCAGGATGGCGAAGTAATTGGAATAACGACATCAGGGATTACAGAGGCTGCTGCCAATTTAAATTTTGCAGTTAATATAAAGGAAGTAGCCGGCCTGTATAGACTTTTAAACCTGGAAGAGAAGGAAAGTACTAAAAGGTTAAATCCAGCTTCTGGTGATTTAACTACAATACTGGCTGAATATCAAAAAAGCTTATTGGTAGAAGATATTGGCAAGCTGTATTCATTTTATGCAGATTCATTAGACAGATTTCATGCGCTTTTCAATATTTCAAAGAATACTGCAATCGAAGATCATATTGGCTACCTAAAAAGATATAAAATAGAAGAGCTGTCTTTTGATAGAGAGTCATTCCATTCCTATGAAAAGAATGGGGAGCACTATGCTTTCTTTACAAATAAGCTAAAACTGACCAGAAGAAAAGATAATAGGAGGTTGAGTTACATAACCAGCACAGTTGTGATATTTGATATGCATAAGCGGATAAAAAGTGTTTTTGAGAATATTTTAGAGAGGAAGTAGCCAAGCTACACTTCAATCATTGAATATGAAATTGAGCTTAATTCCCTTCTAAAATTATGAAGCATAGAGAAATCAAAGAAATTGTAGATTCTGTAGGAAGATCGTTTTTCCCGAATACGACAAATTATTCACATCAGAGATAACACAGGGTGATAGTCCTCGCTATTCACTCAAAACAACATATAGATTCCCCAATGATCCACCTGAAATTACCAACTCAGGGCTCACCGTTCGCATTTGCTCCGACTTCGCCAAACAGGGAGAAGCCTGCAAAGAAATAGGTATACCTGGCAGATACATATTCGACCACTTTGTAAGCAATAAATTCTTTTTCAGAAAAGTATATTTGACTACATCAAAAGGATGGGGATTTTCGAAGACCAGCAAAATAGTTGTAGCGCAATTCGATTGCCCGAATGTATATGATTTGTTTATCGATGAGCCACATTATGCCACTGTCCTCAATTTTCATGACTTGCGATGTGAAGTAAGAAAAGACAAAGTCATAAGATTTGTTACGGCCTAATTTGCAGGCATATCAAATTGAAGAACATCTACTTTCTTTATCTGGAGAGTGTAGCTGATATTTTAGAGTATAACCATTGTTGAGAAAGATGGAACCTCAGTAGTTGTCGTAGTCCCAGAGAGTTAAGCCATATTATTTTTTTTCTGCCATTGGAAAATATAGCTATTCCGAGCACGAATGGTTTCTTTCTTTTGCTGATATTGATGTTGTATCTGCTCTAGAGTGGGTATGGTGGATTTTACCTCCAGGAATTTCTCCCATGGTGTTTTGCCATGGAGGGAAGAGTGTAGCCTTTCCTGATTGTAAAAGCTCTCCCATTGGGCCAGAGCCTGCTTCCAATCAAGCTGCTGATCCTTTTTATCCAGCAGAGCATAGAATTCCTCTTTATCAGTTTGCTGTGAGTGTTCAACCTTTCCATTTAAATGCGGACTACGAGGTTTTATGGGGCGGAATTTGATGTAGTTTTCGGCTAGAACTTCCTGAAAATCATAGTTAAAGAACTCTGTGCCCCAGTCAGTTTGAATGCGCTGAATAGGAAAAGGAAAGGTCTTAATCACCTCTTGAAGAAAAGAAAGGGAGCTGTTCAAAGTCTTGTTTGGATACAACCGCAGTACCCTTAAGCGGGTACAATCATCAATGGCTGTGAACTGGTAGATTTTAGGGCCCACCTTAGTTACATCCATCTGCACCCTGTCACCTGGAACAGGGCGATTATACCTTTTGCGTTTGATATGCCTACGCTGCTTTTTTACAGGTGCTACCTGATGTTTTTGAAGGATGCGCCAAACAGTGGTGGTAGAAAGCTTGATTTGATGATGGCGCAATAAATGCGTGCTGATACGCTTCTGGCCGTAAGAATACTGCCTTCTAATTTGTAGAATTAGCTGTTCTTGTTCATCAGTGACTTTTAGCCTGGCCAACCTGTGAGGCTTTTTTGACTTATCCTTTAGCCCTTCTTTTCCTTCTTCCTTGAAGCGCGTAAGCCATCTATGCAAGGTTGAACGGGCAATGCCGCAGCGACGGGCAGTTTTGGTAATAGAGCCTAATTCCTGGTAAAGCTTAAGCCAGTTTTCTCTGGCCCTGATTTGTTGAGCCTGTGTATTCATATGGTAAGTAACTGAGGTGCCAAGCAGAACCAGCTGGTGGAAATATGGATAACTCCCTTCCGCACTTTTGCCCAGCAAGACTTACCCACATTCCCACCAGCATGACGACAATAGCAACTTACCAAGATTTTAGATTTTTTTAAAGAGGCAATATCGTAGCGCCTCTTTCATACCCTCACATATTATCATCATGTACATTTGGATTTAATAGACGATCTATTTGTTCAAGAACTTCATAATCAACAAGCAATCAGATCACTCAGATCTGATGTTTATATTCTATATGAGACTCAACCAAAAATTTGATTGCGGAAGCAGTCAAGTTTAATACATAGCTCACCATAAATTCTGGAACATCCGTTGGTTTTGGTCCTTGACCATGTCCACTAGTTTTATTGCGAATAGTAGGCACTCCAGCCTCAAGTGTCTTTCTCAGCCCAGTATAATGGTCCTGCATATAAGCAGGCACCAAGCCTTTTTCAAAGCATATTGCAAACAACTTGCTCGCTGTATCCCTATGCTGATCATATGTCCAATTATTTTGAAAGCATATAGTTTTAAGAGTAGTTTCTAAAGCCTTATTTGCTTCTGCTATACTTTCTTTATGTCGCCCATGCCGATAATGTTCAAAAGCCCCCATGAACTCATCATTGGCAGAATTAAAATCATTCTGTTGTAAGAGTTTTATAGCAGGTTTGATTGCCTCAGCATGTACTTGCTCTGAATCTACTTTTATAATCACATTATTTTCTAATTGGTAGCCCAAGCCGTGCTGTTTGAATCTTACATTTAAACGTTTTACAGCATTAGATGCAACTTCTTCCACTTTATTTTTTGCAAACGCCACTAAATGGTAGAAGGCAATTTCAATGACATCTAAGCAGTAGTCAATATTATCTAATTCAGTAAAGTAGTTTTCTACATCATTACGGTTACTCCAATACATGCCACTAGGAAGCTCTTTCATTCCATGTTCTTCAGCGAGTTTTCTACTAACCATCTTGTAAAATTTCTCATCATCCTCTGCATATACCTGGACAATCTTGGGCACACTATCTCTTAAAATATGTATTATCTGATTTCTAAGAGCTACCGGAATACGATCATAAAAATAAACATCAGATGATTGAATGTTTCTTTGTGAATATGGAATGTACATTGAAATAATGATGATAAATATTCTCTGAACCTTCACTAATATACTAATACTTAAAAAGATTAAAAAAGTAAGCAATGGATATATCGTAAATACTTCCCCCTATTTCGCTGATAATGACCAATCTAGCAAGGAGCAATACCTAGTATGGCATCTTCACCGTATTTAAAGTTAAAATAATACTAATCATGATTTAGCTTTTATTTCTCTCTAATAGATTGTGCGATGATCTAGATCTAGAAGCCACAAAAAAATTAGTGCTCCAAAAACAATCTAGGCAACACTACCCGAAACTCCTTATTCTCTTCTTCACAATACCACACTACGATGTGTGCCACTTCTGCCCTGCGGCATTTGTATCCCTGCGCTTCTAGCTGTGTTAGCTTTTCTTTGAACTTTGAGGAGAACTTTACGACACATTGTTGATGAACGGCCAAGCCATTAGTTAGCGCTAAAGGTGTTTCCAAAACCTTTCCTGCCCTTAGCTCTTTCACCAGATTGATAACCTTAGGCTGTTTAAACAGACCGAGCCAAACATCAGACATGCCTAATTCTAATTCTATTTCTTGAGGTGCTGGATAAATTTCATTGTTTCTGAAGATCTGGAGATCCTGCACACTAAACTTATTGAAATAGCTTTGATCAGTATGAATATGCAGACTTTCCTTTGCTCTGGTGATCGCTACATATACAACCCGCTTTTTGGATTCCGTAGTTAAGGGATAACGCTGCAACAATAAAAATACATGGTCAAACTCTTTGCCCTTAGCTTTGTGCATGGTAGACACCAGCACCCTGTTTGCGTCCGGAAAAGCAAAATTCTCAGTTTTAACCTCCTGTAGATAGGCTAGCCAGTCGGACCAAAACTTGCGCTTACCAAAATCTCGTTCGAAGCCTTTAATCACCTCTAATACCAGGGGTAAATCTGCTGATTCACTAAACTGCCGCTCTATCTTCTCACGACTTCTCTCCCATAATACCTGCGAAATAAACCCTAGCTCCTGATTTACCTCCTGGTGAAGGTAAATGGAGAAACATTTCAGCTCAAGGAGCTGCCTTAGAGAAAATCCATCCTGAGCCGCAATGAGCCGGGCAGGAACATTCGCCTGTTTTAGCAGATGTTGTACCAACATGGCTTCCTCATTGGTATAAGTAAGTACTGCCGTGGTACCCTGTAGCCCACGATCTACCAAATCCTGAACCAGCGGAGTGATGAGGTTTGAATTGTTCGAATGAAGGGTAATCTGCAATAAACCATTGGCAGTTGCTTCAGCCGTGAGAGGAAGTCCGGCTTTAAGACGTTCAGATCGGAATAACCCCAGAAACTGGTTAGAGAATGCTACCAGATTAGCTTTAGCTCTATAGTTCTTGCTGAGGAGGTATTGCTTTGCCTGCTGTTCTTCCACAAAGCTGCGCATGTATACCAATGATGATCCCCGGAATTCATAAATATTTTGGTCGTCGTCGCCTACCACAATTACCCGTACCTCATCGGCAAGTGCGGTAATCTGGTTTAGAAATTCATATTCCTGCTGGTTGATATCCTGGTACTCATCTACCACCACCACGCTCTTACACTTGATACGATCTGCTTGAATCTCTTCCTTCCGAAGTGCCTCTGTAGCCTGCTGAATCACCTCTTCAGATTTATTGAGATCACCCACGCGTCCCAATAGCTGAAATGCTAAACCATGATAGGTGAAGATGTCTACTTGAAAGGCGGGCTTTCCAATGAGCTCATACAAACGTTCTTTAAATTCAGTCGCTGCTGGTCGGGAAAAGGTAAGCATCAGAAACTGTTCAGGCTTTACGTCCTCCATCATCAGTAAAGAGGCTACCTTGTGTACGAGTACCCTTGTTTTACCGCTGCCAGGTCCTGCTCCGACCAGAATTTTGTTATTCTTATTGTCTTTAACTACGGCTAACTGTTCCTGGGAGAGCCTGCCAAAGATCTCTTTGAATTTCTTATCAGTTATCGGCTGTTTGAGATTTACTTTTTTTCCTCCGAAATACGTGTTAATAAAATGATCATAGCTGAGGCGAAAGTAATCATCCACGAATCTAAGTGCTTCAATATGATTGCGAAGTTGCTTTCGTGCATATTCGCCAATGATGTGGATTTGCTCTACCTTCTTTTCGTAGTGCTTTTCGAGTTTGGCGTAATCCTCATTCGTATACTGTTTTAATGGATTTTTTTCCTCCCGGACAATTGTCATGGGATTGTAAAGCACAAAAAGTCCCCCTTCCAGCTTGATAGCCCCTATAAAGTGCAGATAGAGCAGGATGGATTCGTATTCTACCAGGGAAGCTTTTGCTAAGAAGATATTTTGAGCTTCAATCTGAGTTTTCATCTCCAGCATTGAAAACTGCTGCGCTGCTTCTTCCCGCTTTTCTTTGCTGGCTACTTTGCCAATATTTTCTTTGGATAGCCAGCGAACCACCTCAGCAGCCAGTGCCTTTCTGGCGCTAAATTTTTCCTGAATTGCCGGCCGATTTAATCTGAACTGGAGGCTGTAAACCATGTGGTGCGCCTCCAGCCGTTCTTTGCGAATCCACTGTTGATGTTCCCAGTATTGGAGTAGATTGCGGATGGATTCTACAGAGCTGCTTTCACATCCTCCTTCTATTAGTTTTTCATTGCACTCTCTTAGACTAATTTTAAGGGTATGTACTTCTTCTACAGGCATCAGAAAAGCAATCAGTGCCTCCTCTAGCCGAATGCTACGCTGGTAACAGCGTTCTGTACTTTTTTCACTTCTCGCTGGGTTGATCAAGGCAGTTAGGTCGCGGGTATCACCCAGCAGGCCTAACTCCTTGAAGTGCAGCAGGATCCGCACCACCGTCTCTTTATGGATACCCAGGTCGTCGGAAAGATAGTCAATCATAGTATCCTCTCGGGAAATCAGGTACTGGTAAATCCTGATGGCATCCTGTTCCAGCTTATCGGGAAATCTCTCCCCATTAGTCTTTATCAGCTTATTGGCTTCCTCAACATTCCGGACTAGGATACTCTGCGCAAAAATTCTCGGAGAGTTTTGCTCCCGCTTTACATAATGTACATCTTCCAGCGCAGCAATGGCTGCTTTCACCCGTGTTTCAAGCTCCATCACATCGGTTTCCCAGCCGGCTTGCTTTGCTATTTCCAAAGCTGATTTTGTAAACTTGGTGCGCTTAAAGTCCTTGATGGCCTTCCAGATCTGCCCTATTTCCTTTTTGCTAAGTTTAGTTTGGTTCAGCAGAGCGAAGTGTTCATTCAGGTCGTTCTCATCGAACAGCAAATGGCAATGGGCTTCCAGATCTGGTTTACGACCAGCCCGCCCTGCTTCCTGCTGATAATTTTCCAGTGAGTCAGAGATATCATAATGCACCACCATCTTTACATTTTCTTTATCAACACCCATCCCAAAGGCCGAGGTAGCGACGATGATGTTATTCTCTCCCCGCATAAAATTGTCCTGGGTGCTGATTTTTACATCGGGCTCCATCTTACCATGGAAAGCGGCTGCCTTAAATCCCCTTTTTTTCAATTCTTCTGCAACATGTACAGCCGTTTTGGTGCGGCTCACATATACAATAGCGGGTTCGGTCACTTCCTGCAACAAGTCTTCCAATTGCTGTATTTTATGGTCCTTGCTTTCCGCAACAGCAGCATGAAAGTGAAGGTTTTTACGCGCAGCACTGGTTTGGTAGAGCTTTAGGTTCAGTCCAGTCTCCTTCTTAAAATACTGAATAATATCCTGCACCACTTCGGGCTTGGCAGTGGCCGTGAAACAGGAAACAGGAATAGCAGACTGAAGATTTTTCGCGTTTGTCAATTCACGCAGAAACCTGCCGATGTAGAGGTAATCTACCCTAAAATCCTGACCCCAGCTGGAGAAGCAGTGGGCTTCGTCAATCACGAAGCGCTCAATGTACCTGCCTTTCAGAAGTTTCAGGATGGTATTGGAGCGCAAAGACTCAGGGGCAATGTAGAGAAGGCTTATCCCGCCTTGTCGCACTCTTTCAATTGCATCTGCACGTTCTAGGGGAGATAGCAAGCCATTGATAGCAACGGCACTTGTTACATCAAAACGATTTTGAAGCACATCTACCTGGTCTTTCATAAGGGCCTGTAAGGGAGATATGATCACGGTCAGTCCCCTGTTTGCCACACCTTTCATCAAGGCCGGAAGCTGAAAACTTAAAGATTTACCACCCCCGGTAGGAAAAACTGCCAGCAGCGACTCCCCACGCAATGCTGCCTCCACCACCTCTTGCTGCAGAGGAATGTGCTCCCTTTCACTGAACTTTCTAAAATTCTCATACGCATAATACTTTTGAAGTCCTGCCAATGCCGACAGATTTGTGGTGCAGTAGTGGCAAGAGGCCTGTTGGCAGGAATGGGACCTGAGCTGATGCATTACCCCTGTTAATGGAGGAAATTTGAACAGTAACCAGGGAGGAATTACAGAACCAGGATCTGTGGCATTGATGAGGGACAATGCATATCCCAGTACCAACGGCTGCTGTTGAATAATAGCATTTAGATCTGCATGCTGACAAATTCTGCCCATGAAGTGACCATGAATCCTACTGTCAAGACACTCATTTTTAAGTGAAGGCTCCCTCGAGTCGATTACCAGTTTGAAGAATGTAGAGAATTGCGGCTGATTTTTCAGCAGATCAGCTAAGATACTCTTGAAGTCTATCGGTAGGGAGTGATAAGCCTCCAGGCATTCCTCAAGCACCATACAGGCAAGCTTTGCATCTTCTACAGGATTATTAAAATGCCCGCTTATCAACTGATAATCTTTTATGAGGCGATGGTAAGGTTTATTTGGAAATAAAAGAGGTGAAAGATAGAGGGTGTCAATGAACGCTTTCTTCGA
The DNA here is from genome assembly GCA_000597885.1 of Flammeovirgaceae bacterium 311. Taxonomy (NCBI): domain Bacteria; kingdom Pseudomonadati; phylum Bacteroidota; class Cytophagia; order Cytophagales; family Flammeovirgaceae; species Flammeovirgaceae bacterium 311. Next base: position 6,040,694 of record CP004371.1, on the reverse strand, counting down.
AAATTGGGGAGAAACGCCAGCTTTGATTAATTGAGGGATATCATGTGCAAAAATATTATGGCCGCACAGCACCGTGGCCTTTTCACAGAAGCGCTCAAAATCATGAAGGGAAAGGGTACGCCAGGCATTCGTTTCGTGATACACCCCAATGCTCACAATCTTCTCTTTTGGCTGCTGTACTACCTCTATATCGAAAAAAGCAACCCCTTTCATTGATGCTTGACTATAATCTGTAGATGGAAATCATTTATGGATAAATTGCAATATATCTTTTTTAGAATTAAATGTTTATGACTTCAAAAGGAGAGGTAATATTTTGTTATTTATAAAACATTATTAAGATACCAAACTACGGTTCTTTTAGATTACGTTCCTGTTAGTTCTAGCTATTGCATCAGCTTTGTTTTCTTGGCCGCTTTGAACGTCCACTACCCTTATGGCTAAATTATTCTAACCAAAAAACAATTAAAGCCATGATCAAATTTGAATTTCACAAGCCAAGAACCATCCGTTCCTTCTTTCAAATGCCATTCTCAAGGGTAGAAGAACTGAATGAGGCTGACTTACCATTAGAAGAAGACTCTTATATTATGATTGCCTTCAAGAGCAATATGATGATGGAAGAGCTACACCACATCACCGACAATTTTGATGAACGATTATCAGAAAGGGAAGTAGTCTTTGAGATGTTTGAGTCACTCGATCATAATATTTTGTATATCTTTAACTGAAAGGATTACCAGCAAACAGGGGCTCTATCCAGAGCCTTTTTTTTCATCTATATTTTATTATGCCATGAAGAACTATGCTGCTACAAATGACAACCACCTGGTAGTATGCTTTGGCTGGATGGCTATGAAAACAGCCATACGAGCTATAGAATATGGCACACCAGTGAGTAGGTTCAAAGTTGTAGTAGAAGAGGACAATGACCTTCAATCATACCTGCCAAAAGATGTGGTCATGTCTGATGTTCTTGCATATAAAGTAGTCTCTAGAAATCATCTGGAGAATTGGGAAACGAACAAAGCATCACTGCAGGCACTTGCAGCCGGCATCAAAGCGGAAAGGCTGATCCTCATTACAGACTTAGATAGCCAGGAATGCACTTTTGCACTGACAAAATTCATTGGGGAATTAGATCAATCCATTCTTGATGATGCATTACTGATTTTCATTACGCCATTTTGGGAAGAATCCCTCAACTGGAAAAGAGCCTTGCCCTATCTCAATCTTGTAAAGCAGCTCCCTCTAAGAAAGCAAATCATCAACCTGCCATACCTGATGAAAACTCATAAGCTAGAGAAACTGATTTTACTTAAAGTTGAAAAATACTACTGCGCCTATATCAATAATGTAATCGAAGAAGAACTTAATTCCTGAATCTATAGCAGATAGCACTAACAACACATCATTTCAATTACTATGTCCACTCTTAAAAAAGCTATTGAAATTGCCGTTGCGGCACATAAAGACCAGGTAGATAAGACCGGCAGCCCCTATGTAGAGCACCTCTTCCGGGTGATGAACCTGGGAAAGAACGAAGAAGAAAAGATTTGTGGTGTGCTGCATGACCTGGTGGAGGATACTTACTGGACCTTTGAAGATTTAAGCACAGAGGGCTTTTCTTCTGAAATCATGGATGCCCTTCGCTGTGTCACCAAAACATCTGAAACCAAAGATTACAATGCTTTCATAGACAGGATCGTGTGCAACCGGCTTGCTATAGCAGTAAAAATTAATGATCTAACTGATAACCTGGACGTTCGTCGTCTCGATGCCATTAGCAAAAAAGATGTACCCAGGATCAATAAGTACCTGAAGGCATATAAGCGATTGGTTGCACTGAAAAATCAGTAGTTCAAAATTACTCACCAACTCTTAAAAACTGTTAACACTAATGTTAATTAATGTTCCAGCTGTGTTGAAACTACATTAGATGTGGCTTTTCACCACCATCATCCTATGAAATCAAATATACAAGCAGCACTCTTAACCCTTGCAACTGGCAATACTTCAGGCGTCCCTATGAGTTCCTGTCCCTCCACGAGCTAAAGCAAAGTCCCTCCACCGGCATGCGCGGGCATTGTACATAGAATCAACCACCTTGCACTTTGTAGGATGATAGCTCCCTTGCTTTTTGCCTGACAGAAGCCTTAACACAACAACCCTTAAGCTATTTGCTGTAGTTATAAACTTTAAGCAATGGCTGAAAGAATGCTTTTGGACTACTCAGGGGAGGGTGTTTGATATTGGCATTGCCACCCGCCTGTCTATTCACCGACTGTTTTATAGATGACCATACTTGACATGAACATACATTGCAGAAACAAAAGCTAAGACAGCTTTCGTTTCTGCAAATTATTCTCTTTTTTACTTATTCCTTCGCTCATATATAATTAAAAACCTGCTCGCTAAATTATGGACCTTTACAGACTGAACAGAAGCAAGCTAGAAGAAGTCAAGAACGTGCCTTTCAAGCTAGAAAGTGAGATTCAAAGGTTAGTTGAAGAAAATATTAGTATTCTATTCAGCTTAGAGTTTGTAAAGTCTGAATTTCAACTTAATGGACTGAGAATAGATACTCTGGGCTTTGATGCACAAACACACTCCTTTGTCATTATTGAGTATAAAAGAGGAAAAAACTATTCCGTTATTGATCAGGGATATTCTTATTTATCACTGCTTTTAAATAACAAGGCAGATTTTATTCTGGAGTACCTGGAACGTACAAATCGATCTTTAAGAAAAGACGATGTAGATTGGAGCCAATCAAGAGTACTTTTTATCTCACCCCAATTTACTACTTATCAGAAACAGAGTATAGAATTCAAGGACTTACCCTTCGAGCTCTGGGAGATCAGAAGATATTCAAATGATACCATAATTTTAAATCAGCACAAGTCAAGCAGTCAGGAGAGTGTAAACACAATCATAGCCAAAGATGATCGTGCAGAGCAAGTGAGCAGAGAAATTGTTGTTTATACTGAAGAAGACCACTATAGGAAAGGTTCACTAGAAGTACAGGAGCTGGCGCAAAATCTGAAAGAGCGTATATTAGAGTTAGATAATATTGAAACCAATCCTGTAAAACATTATATAGGCTTTAAGTATAACAAACGTTTAGTTACCGATTTCGAAGTTCAGAGAACTAAGCTTAGGTTAAGGATAAATCTCAAGAAAGGTATGCTGGATGACCCAAAAAATTCATTTAGAGATGTATCCAATATTGGTACTTTTGGTGTTGGAGACTATGAAGCTGTAGTTACCCAAGATACTGATTTAGATTACTTAATGAGCTGCATTAAGCAATCATACCAGTTTCACAGTGCATAAATGAGCTCTATAACCTTTAATAGTGCATTGAAAGTAATGCTAAAAAAAAGGGCTGGTAGAGATAAGAGCAAAGTAACGTTGCATTAACATTAAAGAACCTCCAATATTACTATCATAGTTTTAGAATTATGACGCGTTTCCAAATAGATGATCCCAGTCTAGAATCTCAATGGAGAGCAGTAATCCTATTTGGAAAGAATTCCGCTACCTATAAGTTTGCTTTTGCTAAAAGTCTCTTGGAACTGGTGAATAAAGAAACCACCAGAATCAAGCTTTCTGAGTTAGCAACTGCTTTCTCCAAGCATATAATTGACCACTTAAGGATTAATGACAAACAGGGAAATGCCAGCTCTAGTAAGTTTTTGAATACATGCAGAAGCTACATTGCAGGAGAAATAAGCGAAACTGAACTCTGGAGTGTTACTGAAAAATTAGGGTTTGTCAATGTTGTGGATGCATTTCAGAATGTTAATGGTGGCATTATACCCAATCCGTTTTATGAAAAGGATTACAATAATGGCAGAAAGGATATTGTAATAACAGACAGCCTGTTACGGCTAAAAGGGTCATACCACTTTCAAAATTTTACTCCTGAAGTTGAGGCTAGATGGAAGTTGGTGGAGACGGCCTGGAACTTGAACATCAATCCTAACCTACTGGAGGTGAAATACGATGAGGATGCAGCTCTATTTTTCTTGGAGAGCAGCTTCATGAGAAGAACGGAAATCACATCCGTAAGGGATGCATTGAATGGCTACCAGAAGGGGAAGTGCTTCTATAGTTTTCAGGATATTTCTGTTGTCCCTAGCAATGCAGACCTTTGTGAAGTGGACCATTTCTTACCGCATGTAAACAAGCTTACACACGCGCAGGCTGGTGCAAATATTAATGGCGTATGGAATTTAGTATTGGCTGATAGTACAGTCAATAGAGTAAAGAAGGCCCGAGTACCCGACAAGAAGTTTCTACACCGACTCTACAATAGGAATGAGTTCTATATTGAGAGTAAACACCCTCTTGCAGAGACTATTATCAATCAGACAGGTGCAAGTAAAGAGCAAAGGAGGAAATTCCTCGAGCAGCAGTATAACCTTGCTCTAGCGCATACAATTCATGCCTGGAAACCAACTTTTGAATTAACAGGAAACTTCTAATGAGCGTGTTTAGCCAAATACCTGAAGATCGTATTATACATCAAGGTCAGCATTTCTTTTTGGTGCGAGACATTTATCCGGTTTCACCAGGTCACACCCTCATCATCTCCAAGGAAGAAAAAATGGATTTCTTCCAATTGAATGCCGAGGAACGGGATGAACTGAATGAACTTTTACTCGTTGCCCGAGAACTGATTGAAAAAGAATTCACACCCCATGGCTATAACATTGGGATGAACTGTGGAGAAGCGGCTGGCCAGACTGTAATGCACTTTCATTGCCATATAATTCCTAGATTCCTGGGTGACATGGACGATCCAAGGGGAGGTATTCGACATTGTGTAGAAGGAAGAGGGTATTATTAACACAATTTTTTATTTTAGTTCATATATAAAAATTGTATCGCAGTCACAATAACACTGCGAGACCTAGGCAAGCAAGTCAGGTTCTTTTATTCACACTATGTAAACTTTTTTACTCATTGTTCACATATTGTGAACTTTTAGTTGTACTTTTGGTTTTCCTTAAAATCGCCAAGGTACATGAAGAATATAATAGCACTAAAGATACTACGGGACTTTTACGAGAAATACCCAGACTCAGAACCATCACTGCTATACTGGATTCAGGCCACTAAAAGAGCAGAATGGAATAAACCCTCTGATGTGATCGCAGATTTTCCCACTGCGGACATAATCAAGAATGATAGGGTAATTTTTAACATATCCGGTAATAAGTACAGACTCGTAGTATCAATTAATTATACCACCAAGTACGTCTACATCCGTTTTATAGGAACACATAAACAGTATGACAGCATTGATGTACACACCATCTAGAGGTGTGTACTTACTGCCTACAAGAATATAAATGTTGCGTATAATTATTAGTGCGATAATAAAAGATTTAAAATATGAAATGGAATAAAGTGATTACAACTGAACAAGAATATTTCAAAGTACTTAAACGACTAGATGAAATATTTCACGCGCATCCTGATACATTAGAAGGAATGGAAGCGGAATTGCTTGTTACTCTTGTAGAGAAGTGGGAGTCACAAAATTATCCTATCAAAGCACTAGACCCTATTGATGCAATCAAAGAAGGCATGGTAGTAAAAGGATTGAAGGATAAAGATTTAGTCGAAGCAATAGGAAGTAAGTCAGGAGTTAGTCAAATATTGAATAGAAAGCGATATTTAACAGTTGAAATGATTAGGAGACTATCTGACTTACTTAATATCTCTGTAGAGGTTCTTATTCAACCCTATGAATTAAATGGAAATAAAGAGCTCGAGACTTCACATTGATTTGATTTACACCATTTAGATTTGATTACCGAACTACTAACTAATAGCCACACTACATTCCAAGTTATTTTATTACCTGAATTGATAAAAGACTTTTAAAAGTTGAATTCTACTCGTATTCAATAGAAAAATTCTGAATAATAATTTTGTCACGGTCTTCATTTGGGTGATTAAGCGTGAGGGTAAGAAAGAGGCGCTACGATATCACCTCTTTCTTACCCTCACAAATTACTAACTTCTAAACCTTTAGCAGCTTAATCATTTGTCCACTTTTATATTGCAAGTCTACCTATACAGTGTTAATACTAATGTAAATCAACCCTCAAACCTTCCTGTTGGCAGCATAAATCTAAAATTTTGAACAAAACTCACTGCAGTTACTTGAAAATATTACTATTTCACAAAAATACACTTAATCAATTTTCAATAAAATGGTTACATAGATTAGTGCCAGCACTTCCTAAAAATTATTTTAAAGTCAGAATTCACAAATAATTTTAGAAAGTAGCTCATGAACAATCTATTTAAATCTCTCTTTCAATTTACTTATATATGCTAGAAGCCATCTCATAAATAGGGATCTTAATTGATAGCTCGTTGTTTATTTTTCATGAAGTTGACAGATAAGCAGTGGGAAGTGATAAAGGACATGATTCCTGATGGTCCAAAGAGGACAGATGGTAAAGGCAGACCCTGGCGAGATAAGCGAGATGTGCTGGAAGGAATACTTTGGATTTTGAAGACAGGAGCACAGTGGAGCCATTTGCCTCCCATGTATCCTCCTTATCAAACCTGTCACAGGAGATTCCAGCAATGGCGAGAACAGGGAGTGATGCAGAAGGTGGTAGAGACCCTGGCAAGAGATCTTCATGAAAGAGGCGGTGTGGATTTGAGCGAGTGCTTTATTGACGGCTCATTCTGCATGGCCAAAAAGGGGGATCTTCTGTTGGCAAGACTAAACGGGGAAAGGGGACCAAGATCATGGCAGTCACAGATGCTGGTGGTACTATACTATCTGTCTCAATCCAATCAGCATCTCCCCACGAAGTAAAACTCGTGGAGAATGTGATAGAGGAGCGCTTTATTGAAGAACTGCCAGAGCGGCTTATTGGTGATAAAGCCTATGATTCAGATCCTTTAGATGAAGCTTTACGGCAGCAAGGCATTGAAATGATTGCTCCTCATAGGGGCAACAGAACCAAAAAAAAGACGCAAGATGGCAGGAAATTAAGGCGCTATAAAAGAAGATGGAAGGTTGAAAGGTTCTTCGCCTGGCTCTTCAATTATAGAAGATGTGTGACCAGATATGAATACAATGTAGAGAACTATAAAGCATTCATTTTGCTGGCTTGCATGCTAATTCTGCTAAAACCATTTATGAGATAGCTTCTAATTCCCTTCCAGGGGCACTCCTTTCTTCAAGTAATAAATCTACTTTCTTCTTCTTTATTTCAAAAATCAACTGAACTGCTTTAGACCAATTAATCTTAACTATGTTTTCAATCAAACCAATAGTAGTTGTTAAAAACAATTCAATATTGCTCACTTCATATTTCATTTTACTAAGTTTCATACTATGTTCATATTCATGAACAAGATACTCCAGCTTTTGCTCGATTTCATTTTTGGTTAAACTTGTATTACTAATTTCTATTATCCAGTGTTTTAGAGCCAACAACTTTCTCTTAACATCTTCATTTTCTTTGAAGTCAATTATTTCTTCCCAGCTACAGGAGCTAGAAGGCATAGGGAATTTTTTTAAAACAAGTTCTAAAACTATACTGCTTCTCTTTTCCATGTAACTTTTCGGCAAATCCAAAAAATCTATTATAGGGGTATAGCTCCTTCTATTATCTGATAACCCACAGAACATACGGATTTCTGCTGCGTCAACTAATTTAGAATAGTACATCATCGCAGCCATTTCTTCATTAGGATCAAAATTATCTTTACTCATCAACTCTTCACCTCTTTTTTCTAAAAATTCAACTCCTAGCTTCCTTGCAAGAAGATAAGCACTGCCCTCATCTTTAGTAAATTCAAGTGATAAATTATCAGTATTAGTGATTTCCAACAAATCCTTTGATATTAAGAAATCTATCTCATTAGAATTATGTACAAAATTATCATAAAACTGACCTTTTAGCTTAACATCACTTTTAGCTAATCCGAAATGTGTTGAAAAATGCTCTTCATCAACCATAAGTTTATCAAAGTACAATAGATCTTTCTTGAACTTTATCTCTTCGATAAAATCAGAATAAATAATTGATTTAAATCCAATATTCTCCATTGCTTTCCTTTTTATTCCAGACTTCATCTTAAATTTTATTCTTTAGCTTTCATATAGACTAACTATTATTCAATATGCGATTATAGTCAACCTACTGTTAACATTTGCGTTAGTCCCACCTTTCAACCACTTTATTATTCTTGGTTCAGGTAGCACCAAAAATACGTGGGAACTATCATAACTGAAATTTTATATTATCCCTTTAACCTAGCTTACATGCTTCGCAATCGCTGATTTACTTGATTTTCAGCTAAAGTAGACCCATGCTGCGACAAAGGTGTCTCAGCTAAAAAGATTGAAAAAAATATCTTAACTGATCGAGTATATAAACGTGTTGATCATCATCATCAGCTGGCCCAGCCTGCTGCATAAGAGGTTAGCACAAGCTCATGACCTGGTACCCATATTGCCAAAACAGCCATAACACATATTGGGCTAATTCCACTTCCAATCCAGTTTTTTATGCCAGGGAATATGATACCCCTCTAAATTGCTTACTAGTTCCAGCTTAAACTGTTCAATATCATCCATTGCCTTCGGAACAATGAGAGATTCACCACTTCTTACTTTAACTAAGATGTGGTTGGCAGTTTCATTCACTTCTTCAAACTCCGAAAGTTTGATTTTGCTCTCAATACCAATAGAGTTACATATAAGGAAGCCTTCTTTGAATTCAATTTCTGATGCTACTCCAAACTTGTTTTTGTAATGCTCCCTTAGATGCTTTTGATAGGACCTCTTTACAAAACTTGGATAACGCAGCGGAAAATACACGAGGAAAACTGCTGCCATTATCAATATATAATTAGTTAGCTTAGTATAATCACTTAAGTATGATACCAGGCTAATGATCAGGAAAAAAAGCACCCCCATTAGCCAGGTCCGGATCATTGTCTTTTTTTGAATAGCTGATCCTGAAGCAGTGAATAACTGATGACTTAAATAGTCATCTTCGTCAAGAATAAACCTGTACATCATTTATAGGTGCTGGTTATTGTTGTTAATAGTTTTTAAGTGCTTAGCGTATATGAACTTTTCATCAATTAGGGCTGAATCTCATTAGAGCTTCTGTTGCTTACATCACCCCTCCTGATCATCACACTATCCGCCGCATAGTCGTGCATAGCCCGCTTTTGTGTATTGGAGTGTATTGTCAGGAAAGAAATCCAGCCCAGGAGCCCTTTGGTAAAAAATCGAAAATAAGCTTTCCTCAGTGAAATGGGTTGCGCAGTGTCATAAACACTTCTCACCCTGATGTTCATCATCCTTTGACCAAGCGTAGCGGAATAGCAGCTAAGTAAGGGCTCGTAAGTCAATAGGAGTATTCCTACCACCGTAAGGATAAGGCCTGTTTTATATTGAGCATCTTCCACTGCTACGGAAAGCAAAATAAAGATGAGGAATAGCAGCATGCTGTCGATAAAGGTAGCTTGATAACGCTTTAGCAGGCTTGGGTATTCAATCTCTTCACCTCTCTGGGATAGGGCTTCAGTATGATTTATAGGGGAGGGTACATTTGCTGCAACAGCATCTGTAGTAGATCCTTGCTGTACCAGCAGTTGGATTGGCTTTGAGATATGAAGGATAGTGCCGAAATATAAATAAAAGGCCCCTATGATTTTCAACGTCAGGGAGTCTGCTTCAAACCCTCCTATTATGCAAAAAAGGGAATACAGCACAAGTAATACGGAAACCGCCCATTTGCTCCAGTTGTACCCTTTGTACAGGAAATAAATAAACAATAAAAAAAAAGCGTTTTGGCAAAGGCTCCTGCTACGTCCCCATTTCCATCCTGCAGCACTACATTTAAGAAGAATGCCTCACTCACTAAGAAAATAGATGCGAGCAGGGTTAACAGGTTCTTAGCCTGAATGAGTTGCCTGGTTTTTTCCATAGGTGTTTTTCGAATAGATAGCACTAGGTCACCTGATAAACAAAGATAGTTGCAATACAACAATATACAATCACCAATAATCGATAACTCTTACACTACATAATGCAGCTACTTGTCCTCCGCATGTTGCTTTCTTTATTAAAGTAACTTATGTTAGGATGTTCTCTTTTAGATTACCATCAGGTATCCAACAGATCTAAGAGTAACATGAACTTCAGCATATGCAATGCTATATTAAGATTATTACAGCCTATTTATGCTTACTGCTATCAAACAGCCTGTGGGCCCAGGACAATGGTCTTCTCTTTAAACCATTTGAACCCGATTCGACTGACAAAGCCTGCAAGGAAGAAATGATGATGGCAGAGAAAGATTTTCTGTCAAACAATTATACCCTTAAGCTGAAGCCATCTCTCCACAGCAAAACCCAACAAAAAGTACTTAAATCTGACTTTGGCGTAAATGTGACATTGCTGGAACATTTTTTTGAAGACTGTTATAACTCCCATCTCAAGGCACAACTAAGAAAACACTTTGGCATGGACGTTTTGGAACGTACCAGCACTAAAGCAGATTCACTAGACAGTGCAGGGGCCGGCAACAGAAACCAGCAATTTAAACCTGCAGGCTTAGATTTTAGAGAATACCTGATTCAGACGCTGACACAACAGGAGCTAGCCCGGCTAAGCATGAAATATAAAGGAGCACTCCTCTACATACAGCTGGATATTAATGCTTCTGGCGTCTGTACTGTAAGAGAGATTAATATTAACAGTAAAAGGCTACAAGACCCTATTATCTCTGCAGCACTCGATGGGAAAGAACTCTACTACCCAAGAATAGATGATGGTAAAGCCGTGGCTACCTGGATGGCTTATCCGATTAGATTTGAATAGTTGGTTAATAAAATTTGCGACTCAAGATTATGGAAAGCGGCAAAGAAGCATACTACGGTTTTAAATACCTTCCCCTTATCATTGGAGCAGTCCTGATATCTTTTCCTGTTTTTAATTATATCTCTCCGGAGCACGCCACAGTGAATGGTGAGCCGGTAATGTTGGAATTCTGGCTGTTGCTTGTGATACTGCTTTGTGGCTGTCTGCTAATCCTCATTTTCTTGTATTTTAAAGACAGTTATGTGATGGTGGAGATTGGAAAACAGGCCATTCGAATTAAAGATGGTAAAGAGGAGCTCCTGGTCAATTGGATAGATGTTGAATCCGTTCATCTGCTCCACTTTATATTCCCTCCCCTGTATAAGCTCCGCATCAAGGGCCTTGATGATTACTTTCTGTTTACCACTGGCAGATCAGGTTTCCAGATAGCAGGCTTTACAAATGATTTGAGCGAGGCGGGTGAATTGATCAATAAGAAGAAAGGCGAGTTCGGGATATGATGTACTTGAGCAGCAAAAAGCTCAATATATAAAGCATCCACACCACAGGATTAGACTGTATAGATTGAAACAAGCTTAGCTTTTATCTTACATCCATTAACAAAAGATTATTTGAATTTAAAGGAAACCCATAATTTAGCCACAATTGGCTTATTTGAGTGATGTACTTGTCTATATGCAGATAGAAACAATTACTTTCTTATTGATGAAATTGAAATATAGCTGAAGGTAAAAATAGGGTTAAGACTATCACAAATAATCCCTCTTTTTTCAACCAAATATCAACACTGTTTATGTTCACATTTAACTCTATAATATCAACCATGCGTATCAGGTTCATCTTTTTTCTCCTCATTCCTGTCTTCGTTTCATCCTGCGCTAAGAAAAGCATTGGATCAAGCACTGCTTCTTCAGTAAGCTATATTGAATCACTTGTGCCCGGCACCTATTTTGAATACAAGCTGGGAAATGGTGGTTTCACCGATAAAATTGTCAGCAGTGACCACAATAAGAGTGGGCGAAATTACAACATGCGTGTTCGCTACTATTCCTGGGGAGCCACCGATACTGCTTATTTTAGGCTAGCTGAAGCGGGCCTTATGGCCTACGATCAGGAAACCGGTGGAGAAACGATTGATATTCCGGCCAACCCCACCACCGGTTTTACCTGGATGGAGTCAGATAACAGCTGGAAATATGTAATTAAAGCAACTGATGCTGAGCTAACCACTCCACAGGGAATGTATAAAAACCTGCTCATCATTCAGGCAACTCAGCTCACAGGGAGAGATAAAGAAAAGATGAGCCAGTACCACAATTATTATGCTCCAGGCATAGGTTTCGTTGCCAGCATGATTGAAGGCCAGCTGGTATGCTATTTAACCGAGCATAAAATTGGGGACAAAGAATAAGCACACTTACCTTCCATGATAACTCTAACTGTATGCGCAAAACCAGTGGCAGAAGTTGAGTGGTCATGTATGGAGCCGTGACCGTATTCCTTATAATGATGGGCCTGCTGCTACCCCTCTCCCCCATGTGTTGAAGGCCAAAGTTTAGATACCGGAGGGCTTTCCAGCACTGGCCAGGGGTAGAGCAAATGAAGTACGCCATATAAACAATTCGTCTATAAATTCTTTGGTTTAGGTTTCTGCCGATTGGAAAGCCACCTCCAGCCTCAGTAAGGTTATCGACGCGCTGGAGGAACGTGCATCTTTACTAAGAGTAACATACTATGCCAGTTTAATTATAGATTAACAGCAACAACCATGGAATCAAAAATACGAGCAGCGCTGTTAGGTCTGGCTGTTGGCGATGCTTTAGGCGTTCCCTATGAATTCCTTTCCCGCCAGGAGCTTCAGCAAAGTCCATGCAAAACGATGCGCGGGTATGGCACACACGATCAGCCCCCTGGCACCTGGTCGGACGATAGCTCCCTAGCTTTTTGTCTGGCAGAAGCATTGAGCCAGCAGCCTTTTAAACTGGAGTCTGTTGCCATGAATTTTAAGCGCTGGCTGGGAGAAGGGTATTGGACACCGCATGGCAGGGTGTTCGACATTGGCATTGCTACCCGGGAGGCTATTCATCGGCTGACACAAGGAGTACAACCTGATCTTGCCGGAGGATTTGATGAGTGGAGCAATGGCAATGGCTCTCTGATGAGAATTCTCCCCCTGCTGTTCTACATAAAAGACCTTCCAGTAGAAGAGCGTTGGTCGTTAACTAAGCATGTTTCGTCTATCACCCACGCTCACATACGCTCTGTCATTGCTAGCTTTTACTATCTTGAGTACGCTCGTTTCCTGCTCATGGGAAATACCAAAGAAGAAGCTTATCTGCTGTCAGCACAGGTGCTGCGACAGTTTCTACGGCAAAAGGAAATAAATCCGGCAGAGGTAACCCATTTTAAGCGACTCCTGGAAAATGATATTGCCACGCTGGAGGAAGACGAAATAAAATCCAGTGGCTATGTGGTGCATTGCCTAGAGGCCAGCATTTGGTGCCTGCTCACTACCAGTAGCTATGAAGATGCTGTACTAAAAGCTGTAAACCTCGGAGAAGATACTGATACTACCGCTGCTGTTACTGGTGGACTGGCCGGATTGCTCTATGGCGAAAGTAGTATTCCACAGGAGTGGTTATCACAGCTTGCAAGAAGAAAAGATATTGAAGATCTGTGCAATAAATTTTCGGGTGCAATGCAAGATTAACTACTTGTCTCTAATGTTAACGTTAATTTACACTCATACTACTTTAGAACATAAATGAATTCATGGCCCACAACCACTTCCAGTGGTGCTGTTTTAACCTGAAGTGAGTATTTAACAATTACCCAGATCATTTTAGAAAAGAAGCATTCGATATCACCTCTCCCATTCTTCAGCCTTTCTAAATCTTTCGGGCTTTAAATTTCTCTCCACAAAATTGTAGCCCAAATCATAAATAATGGTTTTGCCTTTCACATATTCAATCTTATAAAAGCGCCCATCACTTTGAATGCTTTTTATCTTCCCCTTGGGCTTATAGTTTTCATTCGGATCTGGCCCCCAGTAAGTGTAATTACCACTAAAAGTGAGCTTATACTTTGGTTTAAAGGTTGTTTGTGTAAAAGCGCTTTTTCTAAGCTCTGTCCACAGATAGAAACTTTCTGATTTTTCAAGAGGTAAAATCAGCCCTTCTTTTCTAAATGTAAAATAGTGGAGTTTGGGATAATATGGCTCCTCAGTTGAAATAGTATCCAGCTGATGGAGATGATGAATATTACTGATAGGCACGTAAGCCCAAAGCAGTTCCTTTGGTGCAGTCATTCCATAATCGTGAATAGTTTTCACGATTTTCCCATCCTTGATGAAACTTGTGGTGATACTCTGATCATCAGTATGACTAGCACTGTAGTCATTATTAAGAGCCACTATATTCGCTTTTTCGAATTTATCAAATATATATTTGGTTTCTTGAGTACTAAGCTTTCCCTGGTAAAAACCCAGTGGTTCTACATAACCTTCTCCCTGAAAGATAATATTTCCAGCCTTATCAACAGAAACATCAAGTATTTGGCAATTACCATAGCAGCCACTACTGGAATATACTATCTGATCGAAATCAACAAGGGAATCTAACTTGTACTTTAGCCGGTAGTACTTCGATTCGCTGGCATTCTCTTCCTCGAATACTAAAGTGTCGGCATCAATATCATTTATCTTCCATCGAAATTCCCACTGATCATCAACTAAGCTTTGAATGAATATACTGTCTTGCCGAATGCGATAACTGGTAATGGTACCCCAGAACTTGTACAGCTCCTGCAGTTTGATAGTATCATAAACATCAGAATAGTACCCTTCAAATAGCTCGAAACTATCCTTTTGGATAGCAAATCCAGTAGGATAAAAGAGGAAATCATCAAATTCAGTCTCATTTGATGTAACCAATGCCCATTCACCTTGTAAAGCCTGCTTGGTTTTCAGTTCAGCACTTTCCTCCTCAGGTCTTTTAGAATCTTGACAACTACATGCAAAGAATAGGACGCCCAGTATTATTAAAGTATGCTTATGCATTCTGCTGGTTCTTCTTTTGTTCCTCGCTCAGATCTTTAATCATGTCGATGAAAGAAGCGTACAGTCTGTCTTTTGGTACAGGATTATTATAAAGTAATTCATGGTCAATGCGCACAATTTCACAATCATTATTAGAATTAACCCTTTTATTGGTGTTAAAGCAGATGATTCCCCAATCACTAAAATCACCAAAAGGAATATAACCTTTACCTATGATTTCTTCAGGCTCCCAGGAATCAAAATAATTATTGTAAAGCTCTCTTTTCCAGTCTCTTATACAATGTCTGAAGAAGGTAATTTCTTTAGGGTTATCTAAGTCATAAAAATGCTTGTACTTCAGAAAAACAACGTAAGGCTCTGGCAGCTTCAGCCCAATTTTGGCTTCAATTTCCTGGATATCAGCATTCGTTACCTGGCTAGGAACAGCCTTCCAGGGAATCCAGTCATTAGAAGGCGTTTTGCTCCGATCAACCATTTCTGCAGGCATGTTTGGATGAGGCAGTGAAAGCAAATCAAGTTCCTTAAGTATTCTTAGGGACTCATCAACAAAGCCATGTATTACTTCCTTATTAATCATATTGATCAAAATGAGGTGTCAACTCAAGATTGTAGCGTTATACATTGATTTACAGAGCTACTTTTGGTGTTAACATTAACGTTAATTTACACTTAATCAAATGTCTTCATCATACAGGTCCTGCACATTCGCATATTATAACAAATCCTGCATAAAAAGCACTAAAAAGGCAGAAAAGACAAGTAAATGAATCCAGATGACAATCTTGTTTGGTTCACCGCTCCTAAACCGTTGGATAAGATTATAAATGAGCAAAACAAAACTTATTACTGGCAGCACGACTAAAATTAAAATGCCTGGCCCTGGTGTACATGGCCCACTGGGAGCTAGCCTATTCAAAATGAAGAATGCAACTATAGAGAGAACATAACCTACTGTTGCAGGAATCGCATGCTTAAATTCATCTTTTAACCTGACTGTTTCTCTTGTCATAAATCTGTACTAATAAGCTGGATAGTACTGGAAGCGATTGTATTATATCAGATGTTCCTTCAATTATCGTAAGGGTCCATAATGCTGGTTGGCGTGTGACCCTGTTCTTTGATGAGCTGGCTCTTGTTAAAACTACCACTAAATTCATTAGAATAGATCTTCTCCTGCTCATTTATTGCAAGTTCAAACCTGAACTTTGCCTGATGTTTACCCCTAAGACAAGGGGCTATGAAATCCCAGTACTCACTAGGCTTGATGAAAACTGAATGATAGCTGTTTCCGCACCAACTACTTGGCAAATACTCCACATCCTGCCATTGGTTGTTGTAAAAAACCTGCCTCTTCAGATTTAGACGGCTATCTTGAGCCTGCAGTGAAATAATAGAGTCTGTGTTATTGATCAGGAATACTTTGAAGCCCTTGATGCCTTTTTGAAACTCTGCCAGGGAATCAGTTTTTACGATCAACTGAAATTGAGAGGGTTTGGATAGCTGCCTGATCCTTTCGTTTGTTGGTTTAGGGGAATTGGTATCTTCATAAAATCCACCAAGTGCTGTTGAATCCTCATGGCTGGTTCCTGCATAAAAATAGCCCCGCAACTTGTATTTAACATTCAAGCATTCTTGTGCCTGCAGGGGAATGGCAGCAAAAAAAAGGAGGATGATCAGAATAGCCTTTTTCATAGCAGGAATTTTATGGTATGAATAAACGATGACTAACATATAACGGTGAGGCCATAAGTTAATTGTTTACAAGCTCCTAATCACTCCCACAGCCAACACAACCGGAGCAGCCACCACCTGAACTGCCACTATCGCCGCCGTCACAACCAGAATCGTAGCTAAAGTTGCTATCAAAGGTATCGGAGTCTCCCTCAAATAATTTCCAATACCCGATTCGGAATCAACAGCACCCCGATCATTTTATTCTTTACTTTCAATCAGATTAAGGATAAATTCACTGTACTCATCTTTCATTGGCAACTCATAGTCTACAAATAGTTCCTTCCTGACAACTAGGGTCTTCCGGTCCTTTGAAGGGTTATATCCTTCCTTTTCCACATTTTTCCAGTACACCCCTATTCCTCTTTTCCATCCATCGGCCAGAAACATAAAAATTTTCTACTCAGTCTTCTAACCTGAATACCACTGGTAAAACACGCCTCGTCTTTACAAATTTATTTTGATATACTGCAGGATTCCAGTCCGGAAACTTCTCAAGCTTTTTAATGACTTTTGCTTCAAAATTATATCCTTCATTTGTTAGTGGCTTAAACTCAATAAGCTTACCACGCTCATCCACAATGAATTCGATATATACTCTCCCTTCGATGCCAGCCAACCTGGCAAACCCAGGATACTTCAAAACCTTAAACAGCCTGTTATAAAAACTTTGAACACCCTCTTTTGGAGCAGCTAATTTATCTACGGTGTAATAGATGGTATCCTGCTTTTGGATTCTCACGCCATAATACATAACCAATGTGGAATCACTGTATTTAACATAAAACTGTTCATCTCCATTTTCTGATGTATCTGAAGTTTCTCCACTGCCATTCGTTAAAATCTCTTGCCCATCCTGATTCCAAACTTGTGCATATTTAACTTCAATCCCATTGAAAATCACTCTTTTACATAACTGACCTTTTTCATAAAACTCAAATGTGCCTTTTACATTATCAAAATAACTACGGTAGTTATTTTTGTTTCCCTGTGATATGCAATACCATGCAAATTCATTTATTTTGATTATATCAGTTAGGCCATATATTATCCCTTTTTCAACAAGTTGGCCCTCTTTATAGTCTTCAATGGTTGTTTGTTGATCATCAAAACTAAAAATCCTTTCCTGCGACGTCTTTTCATCCGTCATACTTTGAAAATAAGGGGTAAAAAATCTTTTTTCTTGCCCAAAGAGTGTTGTTGAAATAAACAGAAGAAGAAAAGCGAGTCTCATTTCAGTAGTTTTGAAGAATATTGTGAAGCAGTAGCACTGGAGTTGTCACCATTAAAAATTAATAATCAATAACACATTTCTATTTCCCTCCTCTAGCCCTAGATCAATCTTTAATCTAGTTTATCAATTAAAATTTAAAAATGCTGATACCAGACTCAAGAAATGTAAATGCACACTAACATAAGATAGAAGTTATAGTATATCAAAAGATTTGCTATTTATTGAGATGAATATTCAACTCATGTCGTGTACTGCGACCACCCCCTACTGGAATGAACACCCCTTTTTCTACCAGATCTTGTAAATCCTGGGTTGCGGTGGCTTTTGATGCCAGGGTAATAGATTTATGCGGGCTGACTGCTATTATCTGTATTCTTTGTTAAGTATAAAATTAATGCCAACAGGGCTCCTGAAACCAGACCTCCAATGTGAGCTGCATTATCGATGCCTCCTGTGAGTCCGAAAAGTAAGTTGATTCCAACATAAGGCCCCATTAACATAAAAATTAACTTCTTGCCATCTTTAGGAACAGCGTTTGTTAATAGCAATCCTAGTATCGCTCCATAGAGGCCAAATATTGCACCTGAAGCACCTACACTTACCGTATTTTCATACCAATAAATACTTGCTAAGCTTCCACAGATTCCAGAGGCAAAGTAGATTATAAAATAGTTGATGCGCCCAAATATTGGTTCGACAAATATTGCAGCGATTACCAACCCATAAACATTTAAAAACAGGTGCATTATTCCACCGTGTAAGAACATACTTGAGACCAGACGCCACCAATCACCACCAATTGTTTCGGATCTTCTATTTGCTCCCCATTCTAATAGCTCACTGCCATTTGGCGATATAATATGGATGCCTGAGAAAACCATGACGAGAAATACAAGAATATTGAGATCGAGGATAATTGAAGTAGCAAAATGCCCATCCCTAGGGACTAGAAACTTTAGCATGTCCACCAGCTCGTCCGACTTTGGCTTTAACCCTTTTAACTGTCTCCTATGCTCAGCTGCGTGATATTGAGGGAAGATCAAAGCAAATAAAAATAACGAGAAACCAATACCGAACGATCCAAAAATCCACGCCAACTTGTTTCCATTTCTTTCGGAATACAAGCCTTCCCGAGGCTCAATGATAACAGGCTCAACATCTGAATATATGCCTAATTGTGTTATCGCATTTTTAAATCCGTCACGATCATCCGAATGGGGTAAAATCTCAAAAAAGTTAGGTTCGGAAAATTTATAGGACTCAAAATCTTTTACTGCTTTTTCAAAGAAAAATTGATACTTCTTTTCCTTCTCTTCAGGGCTAATTTTATTGCTTATTTGCTCATCAAACTTTACTCCGTACCAATACTTGAATTTACTATCTGGGTTACTTACTTTGAATGGGTAGACAAAATAAGTGTCAAAATTCAGATACTGATTGTACTTGCCGCTTGCACGAAACTCTGTGTGTGCACTGCCAAATTGTCTTTCAAGTTCTATATGACCAAATTTAATATACCTGGAGTCCTGTTCTACAAGCTCATCAATCGAATGTAGCTCGGCTAACTTCCCTGTAGCTGTTTTCAAATAGCCATTCGAGACTATTAGCATAGCAACCATAGTACCCCATGCTATAAATTGTAATAGCATTGGAGCATCTCCACCTTTTTTGAATTTTACTATCCTAACCTTTGGCCTTAGCCATATCAACATCGGTATCCAAGGCAATATTATTGGTAGCCAAATGTTGAAAACATCCTCTTTGATGGGCAAGATCTCTGAATTGATTGTGAATACCCATCGAAATAACAGAGTGACTGCAGTTGTTCCAAATGCAATCAGTAAAAAGGTAGGAACGATATGCTTGAACTTTGTTGAATAGTGCTTCATGTAATAGTCAAGGCAGAGAGATCAGGAGATAAGTACAAAATGGTTGGTTACCTACCACATTTCTTCCCTAACATAAGCTGCAAAAAAATTCTAAACAAGATGATGTATGTTCTCACATGAATTCGCGCATCCCTAGTGTTAACATTAATGTTAATTAACACTTAAATTGCCCAATCAGGCAGCATAAATACGAAATCTAAAACAAAATGAAAATCCCCTGCTGATATGGCAACAGGGGATTGTGATGATGTTAAGAATGATATGCATCGCTTGGTATTTCTACCTAAAAACTTGAAGGCACAAGGATTTGTACTCCATGTAGTATGGAGATTTTCAATTGTATATCAAGCTTACATTCTGGCTTCTAAACCAGTAGATCATTGTGAAAACTCATGTAGCTAGAATGCTACATCATTAATCCATTATTGAGAAATGGATCGGTGGGTGGAGCAGCATTTGGTGGATTAATTGGCTTCATACCCATGCCTGCTATTTTCTGAACATAAGGTGGTATACCTGAAGCAGTGCCCTTTTGGGGGTTAACATGTTGCAGCCCTCCTGTATTTTTAGGCTTGCCCATTATTATTGGTTTGATTACTTGGTCCTTTGAACTTCCAGCAGTTATCAAACCATTCACCCGGTTGATCAGTAGCATAACCATTTTAGTTAGATTATCTACTTTTTCTTCCAGTGTACTTTTACCAAGTATACCAACTACAGCTTTACCTGCCACATATCCTAAACCGGCTTCCATAATCCGTGTGGTATCTATAGAAGATGCGTCTTTTACTTCACGCTCATTTAGCTGAAGCAGCAGTGCCTTTAATTCACTGAACTGATCACTCGATAGTGATGGCTGTCCCAGAGTGTTTGGAGTTGAAGGAAGTTCTTGCAATGCCTTCAACTCTTTGTCCCTTGTTTTCATTCTACTTTTTCTCACCCTGCAGGAATCTGAACAATGTTTTGAACGTATATCCTGCCGCACAAACGTCTTACCGCATTTGGAGTATTCACATACTGCAACTGCATTCTCGGGAGTAGCTCTCATAACTTTCTACTTTTTGTTAAGAATTATAAGTGATTAGCTGCCGAGTTTTTTCCTCCTGGGTTTCAGGTATCGTTGCACCACCTGACAACCTGATAGCTTAATATCTGGAGCTGACACCCTTCCTTCTTGTAAAAAATTGACCAAGCTTTCACGGGTAAAATAGAGTCTTTTACCCTTCTTCATACAACAGATCTTATTCTCCGCTTTAAGCTGATATACTGTAGTAAGTGAGACACTTAAGAAATTTGCCGTCTCCTGAGAGTTCAGGATTTGCTTTTCTTCTTGAATAGCCACTCCCATAATGGGTTGGCTTTGGCTGAGTATATTTACTCTCTCTTCTAAGACGTCTATTCTATTGAACAGAATCTCGATGTAGTTTGGAATTTGGGGTTGTTGTAACATTGTGCTTTGTTTATTTCTTCAAAGCACGGTAATAGCGATTTTCGAAAAAGTACATGTATTTAATATGTATCAAAAAAAATTAAGATTGTTTTTTAAGAAATAATTTTTCACAATGAAATCCTAATTTACATCATCTTTCAAGCCCTCTATAAAACATATCCTCTTGGCTTGAATAGGAATATTAAGCCCTCTAGAAATCAAGTTCAGAGCTCCACCATAAGTCACTGGTTTTGATTCACCTGCAGATTTGTAAGAAAAATTATTGCTCAACCATCTAGCAAGCTCTTCTTGTGAAGTCACTCCATATAATAGACCATTCTTATATAGTCGCGAAAATAGATCAACCAATATATTTTGCTTATTATTAAAATAAACGTGTTCACCATTACCATTCTTAAGTAGGTTCGATAAGACCTCGTATTGCTCTTCTGAAACATGCTTCTGCATGCCGGTCAGCACTAACATATGCCAATCTTTATTTACTATAACTTTTATTTGTTTGTCAGGTGGTAGATTAGTATCATCCAGCTTTTTTTTACCTGGACTATGCACTACAGTTTGTTCAGACGTAATCCCTTTTGTTAACTTCTTCAGAGATGGATTAATACTTTGCTTGCCCTTAGAGCGAATTAACAATTTAAGTTCACTCATCAAGGATGAAAAATGTTGGTATTCACCCTGCTTAATACTTTCAACTGCTGGCACCAAATTTAATGGAGAAGTAAAGGTATCGTCTAAAAAACCCTTCGTAATCCTATGCAACGACATTAATTCATCGATCAGCTCTTTTTCAGAGAGCGCTGTTGAGAGCACTAAAAAAAGCTGTTCATTGATCGCAATTCTGTTAATCGCTAAGTAAAGAATTACAAAGAGTCGCTGGAATTGTGTAGGATCTTCCACAGAAACTTTTCCTATTTCAGCATGATATTCATTAAACGCTTCTCCAAAGGCTTTTCGAATCCAACCATCATCATAGTTAAACAACAACTTAATTCTATCTAGCGCTATTTTTTGCCCTTCGTGTAGCGAAGACATAAAAAGCTCCAGCCTATCTTCTGAGGACTGTTGATCCCAGGGATTATCAGATTCCATTACAATCATGTGATTCACTCATTTATAATTTAATTACTCTCGAAGGTGCAGTTAATCTCAATCAGAGGCCAAGTTTCTTTCTTCTCGGCCCTAAATACCGTTTAACGATCTCCTGATTTGTCAGTTCTGGCTCCGGCTGAAACTCGTGTTCCTCCTCGATATACCTTATTAAACTCTCTCTGGTAAAGTAGAGCCTACGTCCTCTTTTTCTATATGCAATTTTGTTTTGGGCTTTTAAGATATAGATCAGTGTTTTGGAAATGCTTAAAAATTCTGCTGCCTCCTCCACATTGAACAGATATTTTTCCTCTCTGACGGGTACATGCTTTCCAGGTTGAGCACTTAGCATACTGATGATCTCGCACAACTGTTCTTCAACACTCTCAATTTTGTCAAACAGGATTTCAAAGAGATTAGGCACCGGTTTTTGACCAAACACGGTCTGATTTTTTCTTGAGTAGTTCATGGTTGATTTATGTTAACGTTTATGTTAATCGAAGTTCATTAGGTTTTTAGTAACCTCTTTAACTGCCTCATCTTCGAATCCAGCCCAGTAATTCCTGGTAGTATTAGTGCTTTGGTGCCCTAAAAGTCCAGATGCCATCTCTATAGAAGCACCACTGCGCATGATGATGGTAGTAAAACTGTGCCGCGCCCAGTAGGTGGTAATATCATTGCTCAAGCCAGCATCCTTCGCCAACTTCTTTAAATGCTGATTTATGAAACGCGTAAAATTTTTGGACGCATCCATCTGTTCTCTGGCATCCATATCATCATTCAGAATTGGAAAAATGAAGGTGTTACCAGTAATTTTCTGCTGACTCCATTTAGCAATGATTGCTTTAATGGAATCCGTTAGATTGACAACAATGGGCTTCTGATTACTCTTTGTAGCGCGTTGGGTTTTCGCTCTGGTAAAGATGATCTTATCTCCATGAACATCTTTATACCGCAAAAGGAGAATGTCTTTGATGTTCATCCCGTTGCATTGAAAGCTTAGGAACCAAAAATCCCTAGCCTTATCCTGGAACGATCCCTTTTCTACTTCAAAAGTGGCCAGGGCTTTAAGATCAGCTTTGCTGAGTGCTTTCTTAATGTTCCTACCTGCTGGAATTTGGTACTTCCGTTTTCCAAAAGGATAGTATTCATGCGTAATCAATCCATCAGCTAATGCTAGATTGAACATAGCTCGCAGGGGCCTTAAATAAATACCCACTGTTGTTGCTGACCGGCCTTTCCCTAACATCCAGCGCTCATACTTATTTAACCACTCGGGGGTAATGTTGATGAAGTGTAGCCTTTCCGGCTTATAACCGTTGGCCAGGATTATATTAAACTCTTTAATGCTCTTTAAACTTAACCTGTAATTGTCGGCGGAACCAATCCTATCCTCCTCTTCAAGCTTTTGAATATATGCTTCATAATAAGTGGGTATATCATCTTTGGGAGGAGCTGAGGTATAAAGTTTATCCTCAAATCGTTCGAAGGTGAAAAAAGGCAAACCATCACGGGCACCCTTTGCTTTTTCCATTATCCCATCCATAATATTCCGATAACCCTGGTGAGCTTTACGCGGGTTAGCAATCAATGCCCCATCAAACTCCTCTTGAGTAAGGTCTAATGTGGTTGGAAAATACTTAGTCTGGGCCTGAAAATAGACTCTTAATTTAACTGGGTATACGCCGCTTACTTTTTGCCTACGGGTATCAAGGTAGAAGGTAATTTTGGCACTAATCATAAAGGACATATTTAAATAAGCTACACAGCGCGTGCACAAAACTTGCACAAACATTTCCTAAGAATGCAAATACAGTCCCCGCCTGTTACTGATCCAAATATCCTAAATCATTGAATATCAAACAAGTTAAAAATTGGTCAATATGGAAAAATCCAATTAAGAACCGACTCATAATCAGGGGGTCGCAGGATCGTGCCCTGCTGGGCCCACTAAAACGCCTCTCATTTAATCCTGAGGGGCTTTTTTTATGCATGTAACGCTACATGTAACCATTATCGTCTGGCTACTCTTAAGCACATCAGAATGGTGCTGATACTTTACCTGAGTTACGTTCCATCTTATCATTCTATACTATCCTATAGATATGTAAGTAATGAAAAGCTTTATCTTAGAGGGATGTATGTACCTACCCTACAACACTTAGGAAGGGCAGAGAAAGAAAAACCAAAAAGGGCCGTATGAAATACTTAGTATTAGATACAAATGTATTCCTCCATTATCAGGATATAGAAACAATAGACTGGCAGCATCTTATTGGCACTGAGGTGACCTTATGTATCGTACCGTGTGTTTTATCAGAGCTGGATAAGCATAAGAGAAACTCTAATAATAAAGTAAGTGCTAGGGCTAAAAGCACTTTAAAGAGATTGCGAGATTACAGCAGTGATATTTCATCCCACCCAAAGGGAATATCTATAGACTTTATATACACAAATCCTAAAGACAAAACATTTATCGATCACTCTTTAGATAAAGCAGAATTTGATGATAAACTATTAGCTTCTGCCCTTGAGCTAGCGCAAAAAAATGGCAGCGGCATTATTTTAGTAACAGCTGATTATGGTCCTGAAATGCGAGCAAAATCGGTAGGCTTAGATAGTCTATTAATGCCCGAAAAATATCTACTGAAACAAGATGTTGACCCACAAGAAAAGGAATTAATAGAGACAAAAAAAGCCCTTCAGAAGCTTACTAGTGCACTTCCTAAGCTTAACCTAGGATTAACTGATGGCAGTAAATTTTTAAAAGTAGAAAAAAATGCTAGTCCTCCTCCTTTTGATGCTTTCATAAAAGAACGGATAGAAACCCTTAAAAGAGAAGTGCAAAAGCTTAATTGTGCAGAGTACTATACAGAAGTCCACCAACGCCAAATGGCTGCAATGTTTCAACCTACTGCTACTCATAAAGAATGTGAGGCCTATAATGTAGCTGTAGATGACTATTATAGCAGATATGAAGCTTACCTACTGGAACTTTATGAATACCAGCTTACGCTTTTAAATTCCTTCGAATTTGTTTTAACTATAGAAAATAGTGGAAGTATTCCTGCAGAGGATATTGATATAGAGCTCATCTTTCCACAAGGTTTAACAGTTTACGATTACGAAAACCCTCCCGAACAACCAACAGAACCGTTGAGACCTAATAAGCCCTGGTGGCTAAGAAGAGGCTTTGGCATGATGGGCAGGCTATCTGAAATCATGGACAATAACAATCCACTTTCTGTGGATGTATCAAAAATAAGATTAGATGCTCCTGAGATACTAGAAAATAATGGTGGTTATGTAGTATCATATCATATAAAATCTTTAAAGCATAATCTTTCTCGGGAACTTGATCCGTTACTTGTGATAGTAAATAATACGGACAAAAATGGCTTCTCAGTGAGATATATCATACATACGGGCAATATTCCAATACCAAAAGAGGGAGTGATAAATATAAATGTCACATCTCAACAGTAGCCTTAGTTGATGGAAATCTATTAGATAAATTCTTAAAGCATGGAGCAGAGCATATATTTAGCCCAGGACATTATTACCAGTAGGATAAAGCACATAACTGAGGTAGAGAAAGGCCTACGCTGCAACTGTGTATGTTTAAAGTGTGGAGAGAGGCTACAGGGAGTAAAGGGCGAAATAAGGCAATGGCACTTTAGGCATGACATAGATACAGAGTGTAATGGAGCGCCAGAAACAGCTCTGCATGAACTAGCCAAGCAAATTATAGTGGACAATAACTTTATATGGCTCACTCCAGAACTTTCCTATAGCTACAGCAGAGCACAGAAAGAGGCTAAAATACATGAGGTTCAACCAGATGCTCTGCTGTTCTCCGATATGGAAAGCTGGGCTATAGAAGTTGCAGTAACTCATTTTACAGAACCTAAAAAAAAAGCCGTTTATCTACAGCACAGGGTAAATGCTGTGGAAATTGATCTTTCTAAGGTTCCTAGAGATATTGAGCCAAAAGAGCTGGAAAAAATACTTATACATAACACCTCTAATAAAAAAGTATTATTCCAGGCCTCTATAGACAGCCCGAAATCCGTAGATATTCCCCAGGTTGTTAATAAGGGAGAGCCTAATAATGAGAGCAGCTGGAGAAGCCTACTAGCTTATGGCATTTCCGCTGTCCTGTTCATTGCGGGGGTTACATCAAAATTTTCTAAGAAGAAGGCTAGCAGCAGCCGCAGCCACCCTACCCACAGCAGGAAGAAGCTCCATAAAAAGCGTAAATACTAGGTCCTCACTTATTCAGCACTAATAAGCAGCTGTCCTCCTACTAATTGGCAATTAATGGCAATCTCTTGCCAAGCAGCACTAATCAAGTCAAGTACCTCCTCAGTTAAAGCAAATAAACTCTTTAGAGGGGCTGTTTCGTTAGTAAAATATTAGTGCTGCCTTAGATAAACATCTAAATACCGAAGCCATACATATATAAAGGCACTATAAAAAGTTTTGCTATGCCATAGCCCATATATATGTCTAGCAAGCCCCTAGGTCTTAAGCCCTCTAAAGTGGGCCTCAAAATAAAATACTCCTATACTATTTAAACCTTATACTGTGTATTTGCTCATTTGCTTGGATAGCTCCTTCAGCTCTACTACTTAAGTATCCATTCTAGGACATGTTTAAATAGTAGAGCTCGATTATGCAGGCAGTTGCTTACACCAGAGTTAGTACCTCAGACCAATCCACTAAAAGACAGGTTAACGACCTTAAGCAGGTAGAGGGCTTCCAGATAGTAAAGGTTTTCTCAGAGAATGTAAGTGGGTTCTCTAAAAGCATGGAGGAGAGAGTAGAGCTGCAGAAAATGCTAAAGTATATAGACAAGGAGTCTATACGGTGTATAATGATTTCTGAAATATCCCGATTAGGCAGGAATACCAGAGAAACCCTTACCCTTATACATGACCTGGAGGAAAAGGATATTTGCCTTTACATCCATAACCTAGGCATTACCCTAGGGGCAGACAGCGAAAAGGACAGGATATTTAATAAGCTCATCATTACTATTATATCGGATATAGCTAGAATGGAATCAGAAAGCCTGAGCTATAGAATAAAGTCCGGTATAAGGAACAGGAAAGCCCAGGGACTAACGACCGGCAGACTAGTAGGCAGCAATGAGAGTAAGGAGAAGTTCCTAAACAAGCATAAGGACATACAGAAGTACCTTGCCTTAGGTAGGAGCTATCCTGAGATTGTAAAATTATGCCGTTGCTCTATGAGCACTGTACATAAGGTTAAGACAACTCTGGCAGAAATAAACGAGGGGGAAATAGCCAGCTAGCCACCCCCCTGGCAAAAATTAAAAAAGCCCCCCTACCCCTGCTGGCCTGTAGGGGCACGTGCAATCCCGGCCCAACTTTCAAAGTATTCACCCTGGCCAGCTGGTGGTGTAACAAACATTAACAAAGGCTCAGCATTTCCAGCTATAGGGCACTATATTTAGAAAGCTTGTAGCTATAAGAGTTGATGAACTAACATTATTTATTTACATTAAAGTTTTGAGCTCTAATCAATTGATAATTCAATGTACAAGGATAGCGTTACTAGATTTATAGAATTTCAAGATATATTTGATGAAGATATGCTCGATGCAGAAAGCTATTTGGTGAATTTACCTTATAAGAAAGGAGCATTTCTTTTATTAGCAAATTGGCTACACAATTCACATCAGCCGTATTTGAATTTTACAAGTCTCAAGTACGGGGGTGGTCATCTCAATTTTTTGGAGCAAATAGCCATAGCATCTGAGAACCCTAAAATGATGGGCAATATAAAAAGCCTCAGGGCAGATGGAATGGCAAATAATATTAAATATGTCTGGATAAGCCCATATACTTGCTTGACATTCTTAGAACATCTTGTGACAAATTATTATCAAGAAATTTTTGTAGAGGGTGTCTTAAATATTGAAGAGGCGGAAAAACAAATAGAAAAGATTCAATATTCAAAAGAAGCTCTTGTATTTGTCAAAGCATTTATCGCTTTTTCACATATTCGGATTGACAGATTATTAAGCCATAAATCAAATGATTATGATAGCCTTACCTTAAATCAGGTTACTGACAGAATAGGCACTTATGAATATGAAGGTTTTGAATATCCATATATATATGGTATTGAGGTTCTTAAATCAATAGAATTTTTTAGCTTTCTAAGTGATAGCTATAAGAATGTACTAGCCCAATTTTTAGAGTCAAGAAACTTGGTTAACTGGGAAGAATACGTCCTCAAAATGAGTGGGATAATGGAGCGTTTCTTGGAAGGTAAGCAGAGAGTCAGAGTAGAATCAGGCATTGAAAAAGAGGTGGATATAGCATTATTAAAAAGATTTGTTACTTCTGATATATTTTTGCACGAACAGGCCAATTTCCTTAATCTTAAGAAGAATCCGTTGATTAAATATGCCGACAATGGATTCCTTTCTATATTTCAAATCTTCGTGTTTGAGAAGATATATAAAGCACTTTATTTCGACATAACACTAGTGGCAAATGAATTAGGTGTAAGTCTTGGAAAAAATGAACTAGGAAAAGAATTTTTCGAAGAGTGGCTGTGCACTAAATATGTGAACAAGATCTTTAAGGGTCCTAAAATCATCAATATCCAAGAAACGGATGAAGCTTTCAAAAAGCTTACAGAAATACCAGATCATTATATTAGGAATTGGGATGATGTCTACGTATTTGAATATAAGGACACCCTGATTGCAGATAAAGCAAAGGTTTCACTTGATAGTGAAGAAGTTCTTAGAGAATTAAAAGAAAAGTTATATCAAAAAATAGCTAATAGGAAGAAACCTAAGAAATCTGCTGTTTTACAACTTGCCGAATTTATAATTAACTATGAAAAAAATCATATACATTTTGATCCTAAGGCTTCGCCGAATAAGGTTACATTTTACCCAATTTTGGTGGTTCAGGATCGATGCCTTAGCACCCCTGGCATTAACCAAATTCTGAATGAATTATTTATTGAAACAATGAAAAATTCAGGGAGCAAAGTAAAATATAAATCCTTAGTGATTATCAACATTGATACCTTTTTATTAGCCAGAGGCATTCTTGATAACATCAAAGATCTTAAGGAATGTCTTAATGATTACATTAGAGTGGCAAATGATGTTAAAAATAAAAAATCTAGAATTCTAATGAGCTTTGAGTCTTGGTTTAAACGCATTTATATTTATAAGAAAGGCAAACAAAAAGAAGCCAGTTATTATTTATTTCATGAAGTTAACATGGCTCTAAATGAACTTAGAATAGCTGTTTATCGAAATTAGCCCCTCTTGCTCTTTACATTCAATGTACTTATCACACTATTCTTAGTAAGTAAGACCTTTACGCAATTTGTTTACATAAGCTCTCACAAGACATCCCATCTCCATCTATTCTAGTGAGGCCACAATGTTCCAGGTAGTATTTAGCCTCCTCACAGCTTACCATTTCACTGCACCGAGTCTTACCAGCACAGGTAAACTTATGAGCTCCATTAGCTTTATTTGTACTATTTGCAGGCCTTGCAGCTCTACTACCTTGTCTCCACTCCCAGGGTGGTGGATAATCCGGAGCATGTTGACCCCTCTGTGGGTGAGAAAAAAGAGCTGGTAAAACAGGAGGTTGCCTAGAGTAACTTCTGACATTCCGGCGGAAGCTGACCCCCTGAATATTAGATGAAGCTATTCCGGATTCCGGAGCATACTGACCCCTTCATTGAGTAGTTCAAGCAGGTTTTGGTTCCTTGTGATCTGTATCACCAAAGCAGATGACGATGGCAGGAAAACCAAAGCCCATGAGCCAGATCAAACAACTGCTGCTCCTGCATCAAAGGGGAAAAGCAAAGAAGTACATCGCCCGCAGTCTGGGCATTAGCAAAAACACCGTAAAGGCTTATCTTTCCAAGCTCTCGCTGATGGAATGCTCTATAGAGGAGCTTTTAGCCCTGGAAGATCCGCTGCTGGAAGCCAGGTTCCATGCCGGTAATCCTGCTTATAAAGAAGACAGATTCCTGCATCTGAAAAGCAGGTTGGACTACTTTTCAAGGGAGCTAAAACGAGAGGGAGTAAACAAGCTTCTACTCTGGCAAGAGTACAAGCAGGACTACCCCACAGGCTACAGTTACACCCAGTTCTGCTTTCACCTATCCCAGCAACTGGTTGCCCGCAGACCTTCTATGGTGCTGGAGCATAAACCGTCAGAGAAGCTTTTCATTGACTTTGCCGGTAAGAAGCTCTTTTATGTAGATCGGCAGACTGGTGAAGTGATTTACTGCCAGGTGTTTGTTGCCTGTCTTCCTTACTCGGACTACAGCTTTGCCATGGCTGTCAGGA